>DASSIL010000304.1:0-22314 GCA_035691925.1 Gemmatimonadales bacterium | reverse complement strand
GCCTGCGGCGCGACAGTACTCGCCGAGGAGGGCGCGGTTCATCCGGTTCGACGAAGTCGTTGGTCCGCGGGCCGCAGATGTGCGTCGTGCGATGTTCGATCTCAATCCATCGCCAGCAGGCAACTCGACGGATGGTTGTCGACGCGAACGACAGTAGCCGTCGTGGGGTCTTGCCATCGGGGCGCAGCTTGTGCGCATGGCGAGGCGAGGTGCAAGGTCGTGGACGCCTCACTCGGGACAAAACCGGTGACGAGAAACTCCCTCCTTCCATGAAGTCAACTACTTAGCGTCACAGAAGCCTGCCTGTCACGCAGGAGGTCGCGGGTTCGAGTCCCGTCAACCCCGCCAGTTTTCAGGCTCCGCCCGCACAGGCCAATACACGACGCCCACGTGAGCAATCCTCGCGTGGGCTCTTCGTTCTTGGCCAACGGCGAACCCGCACCTGCCATTCCGTCTGCTTCCTTCGGCTACCTCACGCCACCCCCATCCGGACCGTAGCGCCGACGCCATCCGATATCGCCTAATGACGCTCTGACGGCAAGGCTGCTCCGCCGTCGGAACGCGGCCACCTGCCGCGGCCCTCCCTGCGCCGGGCTCGCGCGCGGCACAAGGCCATTTCGCTCTTTCTCACGCGGGACAGGAGGCCGCTTCCATGCGCCGCCCTTCGTTACTGCTGCTCCTGACGTTCCTGCTTCTCCCGCAGGCCGCCACCGCCATACAACTCCACTGGGCGGACGGGAGCACCGACATCACCACCTCCTCGAACACGCAGGCCTTGCTGGTCGTCCAGGCGGACTCGGTCGAAATGACGCTTCCAAACAGCTGGCGCCTCCAGTGGACGGCTGACTCGCTCGGCGTTCAATTCTCCGCCTTCGATCCGAACGGCGCCTGCCTCGTGGACACGGCCAAGGTGGATTCGATCATCCCGCCGCAAACGCCAGCGGACAGCGCGGCGAACTTGATGACCGCCACATTCTGTTCCTCGGGGGCCCAAAGTGCCGCCTCGGCGTACTACCTCGTGGACGTGCCTGGAGGCGGCCATGGCAAGCTGAAGGTGGTGGCCTTGAATCGCGCCGACACCACGCAGGTCATCGAGTCGAACGAGGTGACATTCAACGGCGGAATCGGTGGTGACTACGCGCCGGTGGTCCTCGGCGCCTCGAGCATCCACCAGTCGCTCCAGCTGTCGGTGTCGGTCGTGGGTGCTGACCTCAATGGTGCGAGTTCGCTCAACGTCACCGCACAAGATGGGTCGTGGAGCCTCCCACTCTTGATCACGGCGCGCGGCGACTCGGCCATGACCGGCGTCGCCTCCGTCGCGGCGCTCCTCCCGGCCTGTGAGGCCAGCGTTGGGTCGTCGGGCGGCAGCATCTCGGCGGCCCCTCTGGAGGCGGACCAGACCCCGGATGTCATCAAAGGACTCGGTGGCTGCTCCGCGCAGTACTGGGAGACGATCCTGTCACCACCGCCGTACTTGCACGGGTACACGATCCAGCCGAAGGACTTCTCGTTCACGTTTGGATTCGTGGATTCGACGACGCACCGGTACGGGCTGTATCTCTTCTACATCCGCCACAACTACTGGTACGACGAGTTCTACGATCAGTACGGCAACCACCATCTTCCGCAGCCGGATCTCAACGAGCAGAACATCGGCCACGTGAAGGTCTTGAACTTCGACCCGTGGCAGAGTTCGGCCACCGACACGGCGGCAATCAGCACGGTCAACCGGACGAACAAGTTCGACGCCCTGCACGTCTGGGCGCCGACGATCGTCCATCCCGCCGGACCGACCTTCCACATGTTCTACACCGGTGTGAGGGCAGATCAGTCGGGACGCCAGAATCAGAGCATCGGCGTCGCCATCTCAACCAGCCTGGACTCGTGGGCGCAGCAGGATTCCGTCCAGTTGAGCGTCGCGGACATCCCGTGGGCGCTCAAGAACCCCCGGTGGTATCCGTACAATGGATCGAAGCAGTTGCGGGATCCCTTCGTTATGGAGGACCCCACCCACGCCGGGCAATGGCTGATGTACTTCGTCTCGCTCGATTCGCTGAGCATGACCTTCACCGTCAAGACCGATACCACGACCGGTCTTCCTGATACTACGGCGAACATGCGCATGGCCGTCGGTCTGGCCAAGTCGACGGATCTCCGCCATTGGACCGCGCTGCCGAAGCCGTTCGGGGGCACGGAGAAGCCGACGTCCATGAGCGGGGCGGCCGTGGTGGAGTCGCCGCACGTCTTCCGCCACAACAACCGCTGGTGGATGCCGTATACAGTGGATCAGGATCAGGTGTTCTTCGAGACGGGCAGCGATCCGACGGATACGACCGCCAGCAAGTGGACGAGCCCGATATGGCTGCGAGGCGTTGCTCAGAACCGTCCCGAGCCTCTGCACTACTGGCACGCGACTGAACACCTTGGGAGTGGGGCGTACGAGTACTTGGCGGCATTCAACGACAACGCCAGTTCGATCGATATCATGGGCATTCTTGCGACCGACAGCGCCGCGATCGACAGCTTCGCTCTCGGTTGCCCGGCAAACCCTCCGGCCGGTGTCGGGAACGGCGACACCCCTCTCGACGTGAGGCTCGTCGTCACGCGAGCGTCGCTCGGCGCGTCGGAGATCCGGCTGCGCATGGAGCTGCCCACCCGCATGCCGGTTCGGCTTTCCGTCTACGATATCGCGGGGCGCCGGCGCGCGATGCTCGTTGATCGGGACCTTCCCCACGGCATCACGACCGTGAAGTGGGACGAGCGCGGCGATTCTGGTGAGCGACTGGCGAGCGGGGTATACTTTGTTCGTCTGACCTGCGCGAAGGGAGCTCGCGTCTCGAAGTTGGTGATGCTCCACTAGCGGAACCGGTCATGGGAAGCTGTAAGATCGGGGCCCTGCGGGGCTCCGCGATTATCACTCTTGTGGTGGGCTCAGCCGCTGTGGGCGGAGCACACGCCTCGGGCGGTTTCCGTGGCGCAAACTCGGCTGATACGAGTGTCCGCCAAGTTCGGCAAGACCCGTGGGGCGCCAAGTTGGGCTTGGCGCCCCACCCAGTTCGATATCCGTGGACACGTTCGCTTGACAGAATCGCTGCCGGGGAAGCCCTCCCTTTAACGCTGCGAGCAATCACCGCTGCTTCGGGCACGACGACGGACCCAATCGCCGACCCGAAGTTGCCCGGAGCCAACGGCAACGTGCTGGGCTTGGCCCGAAGCGGCAACACGCTTTACATCGCGGGGTCCTTCCGTTCCGTCGGAGAAGTGAGTGGCGGGTTCGCGGCTCTCAACGGGCGCACCGGCGCACGGCTGCCCCCATTCCCGGAGGTCAACGGCGAAGTGCTTGCCGCGGCCCCCGATGGAGCTGGGGGCCTGTACATCGGCGGAGTCTTCACGGCAGTAGGTGGGCAGCGGCGCCCAGGCGTGGCGCAGATCGCGGCGGACGGTTCGGTGACGCCCTGGAACCCAGCCGTGGGGGGCGATCCCGGAGACATCGATCCGCCGGGCGTGGCGGCGATGGCGGTCAGCGGCAGCCATGTATTCATCGGAGGGCTGTTTTCGAGCATCGGTGGACAGCACCACGCGAACCTCGGTTGCGTCGACGCCCGTACGGGAGCAGTCGAGGATCGTGATCTGGACACGAACCCAGGTGGCCTCGTGTTCTCGCTCACGAGCATCGACACGCTCGTGTTCGCTGGTGGCTGGTTCAACAGCATCGCGGGACAGGCGCACACGAACCTGGCCGCGGTCCGTGCTAATAGCGGCGATGTGGTGCCCTGGAGCATCGATGCCTCCGGAAACGTGTGGGCGATGGCTCCGCGTGGCGACACGTTGTTCGTCGGCGGCGACTTCGGTTGGATCGCCGGCCAGAACAGGGTATTTCTCGCGGCAGTTGATGTTCGCGACCAATCCGTACTGCCGTTCGATGCGCACGCGGACTTCGTCTACCTTCCCGGACTCGCTATGCCCGCCGTTCGAGCGTTGGCTGTTGTCGGGGACACGCTGTTCGTCGGCGGTGACTTCACGAGGATCGGCGGACGCGCCCTCCCGAGCCTCGCTGCCTTGGACATCGCGACCGCTACGGCCCTTGCGTGGAATCCGCCGGTGCTCGGACCTCTCTACCAAGGACTCGCACAGACGTGCTACGCGATCGCAGTAACGGACAGCACGGTCTACATTGGGGGCTCGTTCGACTTCGTGGGCTCAGCATACCGACCGTGCGCCGCCGCCGTGAGCCGTCGAACCGGCGCGGTCACGGGCTGGGCTCCGAAGCCCGATCTGCCAGTGCGCACACTGACAGTTCGGGACAGCACCGTCTTCGCCGGCGGAGAGTTCAGTCTGCTCGGGGACTGGCTCCATCGCGCTGGCCTTGCCGCCATCGACGCCACAACAGGCGCGGTGAAGCCGTGGAATCCGAATCCCGATGGATCCATCATTACCTCCATTGCGGCCGAAGGCGATCACGTATTCGTCAGCGGCGATTTCACGGCGATCGGGGGCGACCCTCAGCCCCGCAGCGGCCTCGCCGCGGTGGACACGCTCAGCGGCCTGGCAACAGACTGGAATCCTGCAGCCGATGGCCCGGCAAACTCGATGATCGTTGCCGGTGGCAGCCTGTACCTCGGCGGGTTGTTCACGTCAGTCGGCGGCGCGCCGCGGAACAACCTCGCCGCAGTCGACGTCTCGACTGGCCAGGTCCTGCCCTGGGACCCGAACGCGAACGACATGGTGTCGTCGATGGCGAGTAGCGGTGGTGTGATCTTCGTCGGTGGCATATTCGATCAAGTCGGCGGGCAGCCGCGAGGCGGTATCGCTGCAGTGGACCCGATCGCTGGTGCGGTGGCGGAGTGGAATCCCGGCACGGACAACAACACAGTCGACGCTCTGCTCGCCGTCGGCGACAAGCTGTACGTGGGGGGCGGTTTCGGGATGATCGGCGGCCAACCTCGCAATGCCATCGCCGTTCTGGACGCACGCAGCGGCCTCGCGTTGCCATGGGATCCAGTTCTGTCCGGGTGGAATGAGGCCGTCAGAATCCGAGCTCTGGCCTTGGCGGACAGCCAGCTCGTCGTGGGGGGAAACTTCGGCGGTATCAGCGGCCAGCAGCACATCTGCCTTGCTGCGGTCGACACTGCGACCGCCTTCGCGAGCACCTGGGATCCGGACCTCGACGGGTATGTTTGGTCGCTTCTGCCCGATGGAAACACGCTCTACGTCGGCGGGGGCTTCTCGCGGGCCGGTGGCCTACCCGCGGATGGGTTGGCGGGATTTATGCTGCCGCGGCCTGCACAGCGTCCGCCTAGCACGCTTGCGCTCGCGCAATGCAGCCCGAACCCGGTACGCAGGAATGCCGTCATCCAATTCGGTCTCCCGCGTCCCGCTGCCGTTTCGCTTACGGTCTACGATCTGCAGGGTCGCCGGATGGCGACCCCATTGAACCGCGCACCACTCGATGCGGGCCAGCACTCGGCCGAGATCCGAGTGCACGCGTGGCGTCCCGGCGTGTACCTTTATCGGCTGGAAGCGGGGGATCTTAGCGCAACGAGGAAGATGGTCGTCGTGAAGTAGCTCGCTTTGCCGGCCCCAGCAGTCAGGGGCTGAACTTCGAGGTCGCGGGTTCGAGTCCCGTCAACCCCGCCATTTACCGTTACGATTCGCCCGCTCATCTGGCAAGCGGCGGCCCCCAGAACGCGTCGATCCCAGACACGACGCCTCCCTGCCGCAGCCCCATCGCGCTCCCCACAAGGCGCACTTCGCGACCGGTCGCCAGATCGAAGAGCCGTGTCGCGTGCGCGCCGGAAACGAGCAGCAGCCCGCACTGCTCGCTGATCCCGACGCCCGAGATTTCGTCCGGGCACGAATCCGGCCCGCACAGCAGCACGCGCTCTCCGTGGTCGCGGTCGACCCAGTAAACGGGCCGCACCGCACGATCGGGCTCGGGGGCGCCTTCCACGTATCGGAACGAAACTCCGTGCGCCTTCACCGAGCGGGAGGGCACGTAGTAGACCGGGAAATCGCACGAATCGGAGGACGAGCCGATCGATTCGGCGCCCGGGGACCGTGGCGACAGCTCGTCGGTGAGGTCGGTCGAACTCACCATCGGCACGCGTCGGGCGCGTAACGCGGCGACTCGTGGCGGCGCGGAAGGCGACGGAGGGCTGCCCTCGAACGAGTCCTCGCAGTTGACGGCGTCGGCGATCAGGCGATGCCAGGTCTCCCCGTCGCGCGACGACTGCCACAGCTCGCAGTAGCAGTCGCGATCCGGGGGCTGGTCAGCGGTCGAATCCACCGGCTGCATGGCCCAGACCTGCCAGCGCGAGCTGTCGGGATCGAACCACCAGTACCGGCACAATCTCGCGCATATTCTCCGCGATGGCCGTGTGGCCGACTGGGACCCGGCCTGCAACGGACCGGACGTCAACGCGATCGCCGTGAGCGGGCGGACGGTGTACGTCGGCGGAGGGTTCACCTCGGTCGGTGGCCAGGACCGGCGCTACCTGGCGGCGCTCGATGCCTACACCGGTCGCGCCACCACGTGGAATCCGTGGTCGAGCGGCGGCATCACCTCGCTGGTGGTCCATCGCGGGACCGTTCTGGCAGGAGGCGCCTTCGATTCCATCGCGGGGGCGCGTCGCCAGAACCTCGTCGCCATCGACGCCGAAACGGGCAGGGCGACGCCTTGGCGGATGGATGCGGCACTGCAGGTCGACGCGCTGCTGCTCCACGGCGACACCCTCTTCATCGGTGGGCGGTTCCCGTGGATCGGAGGGCGCTCGCGGCTCCATCTCGCGGCCGTCGATGTCGACGCCGACACGCTCCTGCCATTCGACCCTGCGGTCGCTGGGGTCTACTCCATGTTCGCACCGACTCCGACCGTGAGCGCGCTCGCATTCGACGGCGGGGAACTCTACGTGGGTGGTTTGTTCACGGGGATCGGTTCCGCGGTGCGGCCAGGCTTGGCAGCAATCGACGTCTACACTGGGCTCGCCACCGCCTGGAACCCAGGGAGCCCGAGAAGTTGGACGCGTGCCTTGGCCGTCCACGGGAATACGGTGTACGCGGGCGGTTATTTCGACAGCCTGGGAGGCGCTGTGCGCTGGGGCGTTGGTGCCGTCGACAGACAAACGGGTCGCGCGGCAGCTTGGAACCCGACCGCCAATGGCCCGGTGGAGGCGCTTGCGGTTGCTGAAGGAGCGATCTACGCAGGAGGGTACGTCTCCAGCTTCGGTCCCCAGGTGCGGCGCAACGGCCTCGCCGCCCTCGATCTGATCTCGGGTGCGCCCACCGCATGGAATCCGAACCCGGTCGGGCGCACGGTCTTCACCGTTGCCACCAGTGGCGGAGCGGTGCTCGCGGGTGGCGATTTCGTGAGTATCGGCGGTCAGCCGCGGTACGGCATCGCCGCGGTGGACACCACCACCGGCGCTGCGCTCGACTGGCATCCGGATGCCAACGGCCCGATCGAGACCATTCTCGTGAAGGACGGCACCGCCTATATCGGGGGGAGTTCACCTCGATTGGTGCCGTGGATCGTAGCAACCTCGCGGCCGTCGATGTCGCGACCGGGACCGTGTCCGGCTGGAATCCGGCGCTGAATGGCGCGGTCTACTCCCTGGCGTCAGTCGGGAATGTGCTCTATGCGGCGGGATACTTCTCCCGAGTGGGTGGCGGGGGTGCGGGCGGAAGCGAGCGTGACAACATCGCCGCTGTCGATCTGAACTCCGGCGAGGTCACGCCCTGGAACCCTGGCGCCGATTCCTGGGCGAACTCCGTGATCGCCAGCGGCAGCACGGTGTACGTGGGGGGCGCGTTCACCCGGGTCGGGGGAGTCGGGCGAAATGGGGTTGCGGCGCTCGATGCCGCAACCGGGGGCATGGTGCCATGGAGCGCGAACGCTGACGGCGAGGTCAAGGCGGTGGCTGCCGTCGGCGGTCGCGTATACGTGGGCGGATACTTCCAGCATATTTGCGGCCAGCCACGGGCCTACCTCGCGGCACTCGACGTGGCTTCGGGCTCCGTCACGGCATGGGACCCGCATGCCGATGCCTCGGTCTGGAGCCTCGCGGCAATTGGTCAGGACGTGTACGTCGGGGGTGTGTTCACGTCGATCAATGGTTTTCCGTGCTCGAGCCTCGCGGCGGTGACGGACTCGAGCGGCCTTGCGGACGCTCCGACAGTCGCGGGTGTTGGCAAGAACGCCCGACCGACGGCGATCCAACTTCAGGGAGCCACACCCAGCCCGATGCGGTCAGCGTGTGTGATCCGGTTCGCCCTCCCGGACGCGCTCCCCGTGAGCCTCACCCTGTACGATCTGCAAGGCCGAGTGGCCTCCACTCCGCTGCGACGGATCCGAATGAACGCCGGGCAGCACGACGTGAAGGTGCGGGCCGACGGGTTGGCGCCGGGCTGCTACCTCTGCTCCCTGAGCGCTGGCGGAAGGACGGCAACGATGAAGATCGTGGTCGTCAGGTAGCCGTCGGACCAGCCCGGCTACGTCCTCTGCTGATGGCTCTCCGTCAGGTCGTCGCCTTGCGGGCGAAACCTCGTTCGATCGGGAGCCATAGGGTCACGATGAAGCTGGGGATGGTGGCGAGGATGACCCAGACGAAGAAGTGGCGGTAGCCGATGTGGTCTTCCAGCCAGCCGCTCCACATGCCGGGGAACATCATGCCCAGCGCCATGAAGCCGGTGCAGATGGCGTAGTGGGCGGTGCGGTGCTGGCCGCGGGCGATCTGGAGCATCACCATCAGGTAGGCGGTGAAGCCGAAGCCGTAGCCGAACTGCTCGGCGGCGATGCAGGCCTGGATCAGCGCGCGGTTGGCGGGCAGGTGGTAGGCGAGGTAGATGAACACGGCGTCGGGCAGGTGGATCGCGAACAACATCGGCCACAGCCAGGCGGTCAACCCCTGGAACGCGATCACCCAGCCGCCCAGGATGCCGCCCACGGTGAGCGCGATGATCCCGACCGTGCCGTACATGAGCCCGACCTCGGTGGTGGAGAGCCCCAGCCCGCCCTGGGCGCGCGGATCGAGCATGAACGGCGTCACCATCTTGACCAGCTGCGCCTCGCCCAGACGGAACAGCAGCAGGAACGCCACGATCACGCCGATGCGGGGCTTGCGGAAGAACGACCCGAACGTCTCCAGGAACGCGCGCATGAACTGCGGGATCTGCTTCACGTCGCCGGGGCGGTCGAGCGCGGGGCGCGGCAGCACGAACCGGTGCCACAGCCCGAACAGCAGGAAGCTGCCGGCCAGCGTCCACATCACCACCGACCACGCCAGCGTCACGTTGCCGGTGCGGTCCTTGATCGTTCCCGCCAGCACCACCAGCAGGCCCTGCCCGGCGATCGTGGCGATGCGGTAGAACGTGGTGCGCACGCCGACGAAGAACGCCTGCTGCTGCTCGGAGTTGGCGAGCATGTAGAAGCCATCGGCGGCGATGTCGTGCGTGGCGGAGTTGAAGGCGACGAGCCAGAAGAACGCCAGCGTCCACTGGAACATGTGCGGCACGGGGATCGTCAGCGCCACGCCCGCGAGCCCGCCGCCCAGCAGCAGCTGCATGGCCCAGATCCAGCGCCGGCGGGTGCCGAGGATGTCCACGAACGGCGACCACAGCGGCTTGATCGTCCACGGCAGGTAGAGCCAGCTCGTCCACAGCGCGATGGCCGTGTTCGAGATCTTGAAGTCCTTGTACATGATGACCGACACGGTCATCGCGACGACGTAGGGCAGGCCCTCGGCCAGGTACAGCGTGGGGATCCACGCCCACGGATCGCGCACGCGGGCCGGCACGTCGACGAGTTCCGGCGTCGACAGCGAGGTCAGAGGATCCCGGGCGCGGCCTTCCAGCTCGGACATGCGGTGCGCCGCCAAGGTGAAGGACGAGGATTCGTGCGCCCCGTGTAACACGGGAGACCGCATGGAGCAAGCGATCTCGGCCGGCGCCGGCCGCGCAGCGCAATCTTCCCGACCCCGGGGTTGCGCGACGTGCTACCCTGCCCGCTCCGCCATGAACACGACGACACGGATGGTCGTTCGTTCGCTCGGCGTGATCCTCGCCGCCGGGCTGCTGCTCTCGGGCTGCGAGCGCCGGCACCGGGCCGCCGCGCCCGCGGCGCCGCCGCACCTGAACGTGCGCCACGAGATCGAGCGGCTGCTGGATCGCACCGAAGCGCTGCCGCTCGCCGACACCACCGGCGCGGGGCGCGTGTGGCAGCGCACCGAGGCCGCCTACCGCGAGCGCCACCACCATCCGCTGTGGAGCGAGCGCAACGCGCTCCGGCCCCAGGCGATCGAGCTGGTGCACGCGATCGCCGACGCGGGCCGGTTCGGGCTCGATCCGTCGGACTACGGGCTGCGCGGGCTGCAGCGGCTCTACGCCAACGCGCTGCGGCGCGATTCCAGCACGGCGTGGCTCGAGCCGCGCGTGCTGGCGCGGTTCGACGTGGCGGCCAGCGTCGCGCTGCTGCGGCTGGGCGAGGACCTGCGGCACGGTCGCGTGGAAGGCGACACGCTGGACGCCGACTGGCGGCGGCGCCCGGACGAGGAGTTCTGGCCCGCGTGGCTGGAGCGCGCGGCGCGCGAGTCGCCCGATTCGCTGCTGGCCTCGCTCGAGCCGAGGAGCGCGCGTTACCGCGCGCTGGAGACGGCGCTCGCCCGCTACCGCGCCGTCGCGGCCCACGGCGGCTGGCTCGAGATCCCGCCCGGACCGCCGCTCACGGCCGGCGCGCGCGGGCTGCGCGTGGCGCGCCTGATCCGGCGGCTGGCCGCCACCGGCGAGCTGCGTGGGCCCGTGCGCGACACGGTGATGGACGTGGCCCTGGTCCAGGCGGTTGGCGATTTCCAGACCAGGAACGGCATCCCGAGGAGCGGCACGGTGGGGGACGCCACGCGCGCGGTGCTGAACGTGCCGGTGGCGGATCGCATCCGCACGATCGGGCTCAATCTCGAGCGCTGGCGCTGGCTGCCCGACAGCCTGGGCGCGCGCCGCGTGGAGGTGAACATCCCGGCGTTCCGGGTCGAGCTGTTCCGCGCCGACACGGTGACGCGCGCGATGCGCGTGGTGGTGGGCAAGCGCACCAATCCCACGCCCGTGTTCACCACCCGGCTCACCTACCTCGAGCTCAATCCCACCTGGACGCTGCCGCCGAGCGTGGTGTTCAAGGAGATCATCCCCGCCATGCACGGCAAGCCCGCGCCGTACCTGGCGCGCAACCACATGTTCGTGACCAGGCTGGCGCGGGGCGACACGCTGGACCCCGCGCTCGTCGAGTGGAAGCAGGTGCGCGTCGACAGCTTCCCGTACCTGGTGGTGCAGCGCGCCGGCCCAGACAACCCGCTCGGCCAGATCAAGCTGATGTGTCCGAACGAGTACGATGTCTACCTGCACGACACGCCGCGGCGCGACCGGTTCGTGGACGCGGTGCGCGACTACAGCCACGGCTGCGTGCGGCTGTCGGGCGCGGTGGAGCTGGCCGATTCGCTGCTCGAGCTGGCGCCCGCCGACAGCGCCCGCCTGACGGCCCTGATCGCGACCGGCCGGTGGGGACGCATCCACCTGCCGCACGCGGTGCCGGTGCACTTCCTGTACTGGACCGCGTGGGCCGACAGCGGCGGCGCCGTGCACTGGCGCGACGATCTCTACGGCGTGGACGACCGCCTCGCCCACGCGCTGCGCGACCACGGCGGCCCACCGTTCGCGCTCAACCCGAACGTGGGCATCTCGCAGTTCTGGATGGCCGATCAGCAGCGCCGCGCCGCCGAGCAGGAGAAGAAGAAGAAGAAGGCCAAGCCGTCGGGATAGCCCGGGCCGGCTCCCGGCGATCCGCCGACGCGGCCGCGGTCCCCAAGCGCGCCGGCTGCCAGTCTGACCTGCCAAGCGGCGCTTCGGGCCGGGCGTTGCGACCCATTCGGGCGGGAAACCGGCCGCGCCCGCGCGGCGCCGGAACCCGCCGCCGGCCGCTCCTGCTGGGCTCGATTTCGGCATTGACGGCGGGGGGGTGCTCCGTATACTGCCGGTGCTTTTTCGCGGTGCGTGCATCGTGAGGTGGCCCAACGCATCCAATGCGCGTCACAGGGGTCAGACTCCTGCAACGAAGCTGGCGCGCGAGCGCCGGGAAACGATCCTGAGGTGGGTGACATGATGAAGAAGCGGGGAGTCCCCGACGACGACGAATTCTCGATCCCCGAGGACGAGTTCGAGGAGTACTCGGACGAGGAGGAGGAGGACGAGGACGACGAGGAGCTCTTCGACGACGACCTCGACGAGGAGGAGCTCGACGAGGACGAATTCGAGGACGACGAGTTCGAGGACGACGGGTACGAGGACGAGGAAGAGGAGCTCGGCGACCTCGGCAACGGTGACGAGTAGGCGCAGCGCACGGAAAGGCACGATCCGATGAGAATCGGCTACGGCAATCGAAGGAAGTCTCGCTGGCTACGTGGAGGTGGCTGACGAAATGATCGGATTCGGCCCACACCTGATGCTGGACGGTTACGGGTGCGACAGGAAGCGGCTGCAGGATCTGAACCTGATCTATCGGATCCTGGACGAGCTGCCCGCAAAGATCGGCATGACGAAGATCATGCCGCCCTACGTGTTCAAGTACAGTGGGCTGAAGCCGGAGGACTGGGGCCTGTCGGGCTTCGTCCTGATTGCCGAAAGCCACATCAGCATCCACACGTTCCCCGAGAAGAACTTCGTGTCCGTTGACATCTTCTCGTGCAAGGCGTTCGACCTCGAGTTCGCGGGCGACTACTTCCGCGGCGTGTTCGGGATGGAAAAGGTCGAGTGCAACGTGCTCGACCGCGGCACCGAGTTCCCGAAGGACCTGAACGGCGCCACCCGCATCGTGCGGGCCGAGCGCCGGCGCGTGGCGCGGCCGACGGCGCCGCGACACGCCTGACCGCAGCACCGATTCCCGAGGCCCCGCCCGGCGCGCGCCGGCGCGGGGCCTGACTGTGTGCGCCGGCCGCAAACCGGCGCTGGGGAGGCCGCGATGACCCCGCACGAGTGCCGATGACCGCCGGACCGGACTGGCCGAGCGGGCTGCCGTTCAACTTCGGCGGCCTGGACGAGCGCCACGCCTCGCTCGACCACGCGCGCGCGGCGGTGCTGCCCGTGCCGTACGACTTCAGCACCACCTACCAGGGCGGCACGCGCTGGGGCCCGCGCGCGATCCTCGCCGCCTCGCAGAACATGGAGCTGTGGGACGAGGAGCTGGGCGCGACCTGGCGCCACGGCATCGCCACGCTGCCCGAGCTGGAGCCGACGGCGCTCGGGCCCGAGCCGATGGCGGCGCGGGTCGAGCAGGCGGTGGGCTGGATCCTGGACCGCGGCCTGCTGCCGGCGGTGCTGGGGGGCGAGCACAGCATCACCGCCGGGTGCGTGGCGGCGGCGGCGAAGCGGTTCCCCAGGCTCTCGGTGCTGCAGCTCGACGCCCACGCCGACATGCGCGACCGCTACCTCGATTCGCCCTACAGCCACGCGTGCGTGATGCGGCGCGTGCGCGAGCGCGTGCCGGCGGTCTCGGTGGCGATCCGCTCGTACTCGGAGGAGGAGGCCGAGTGGCTGCGCGCGCATCCGGCGCCGATGTGGAGCGTGCGCGCCTACCGCGCGCTGCGCGGCGAGGTGGCGCCGGTGCTGGACGCCCTCGCGGACGACGTGTTCGTCACGTTCGACCTCGATGCGCTCGATCCCGGCATCCTGCCCGGCACCGGCACGCCCGAGCCGGGCGGGCTCGGCTGGTACGAGGCCGTGGACCTGCTGGCCGCGGTGGCCGAGCGCAAGCGCATCGTCGGCTTCGACGTGGTGGAGCTGGCGCCGATCCCGGGTCAGGTGGCATCCGACTTCCTCGCCGCGCGGCTCGTCTACCGGCTGATCGGGCTCGCGCTGCGCCGCCAGCCGCCCCGATGACCGCGCGGCTCGTGCTGCGCCGGCACCAGGACCGGCGCGTGCGCGGCGGCCATCCGTGGATCTTCAGCAACGAGGTGGCCGCGCTCGAGGGCGAGCCCGCGGACGGCGACCTGGTGGAGGTGGTGGACGAGCGCGGCGCGTTCCTCGGCCGCGCGTACCTGAACCGCCACAGCCTGATCATGGCGCGCGTGGTGACGCGCGGTCGCGACCCGGTGGACGCCGACTTCTTCGCGCGCCGCCTCGAGCGCGCGGTGCGCTGGCGCGAGACCGTGCTGCCGGGGGTGCGCACGCTGCGGCTGGTGAACGGCGAAGCCGACCAGCTGCCGGGGCTGGTCGTGGACCGCTACGAGGACTGGCTCGTGGTGCAGGTGACGACCCTCGGCATCGAGACGCGCGCCGAGCTGGTGCGGGAGGCGCTGACGCGCGTGCTGGCGCCCACGGGCGTGGTGCGCGCCGCCGACGCGCCGCTGCGCAAGCTCGAGGGCCTGCCGCTCGAGCGCGGCGTGTGGTGGGGCGAGGTGCCGGAGCGGATCGAGGTCGAGCTGGAGGGCTTCCGCGTGGAGGCGGACCTGGTCCACGGGCAGAAGACCGGGCTCTACCTCGATCAGCGGACGAACCGCGCGCGCGCCGAGGCGCGGGCCAGGGGCCGGCGCGTGCTCGACCTGTTCTGCTACCAGGGCGAGTGGGCGCTGCACGCGGCGCGCGGCGGGGCGACCCAGGTGCTGGCCGTGGACAGCTCGGAGCCCGCGCTGGCGGCGGCGCGGCGCAACGCGGAGCGCAACGGGGTGGCCGACCGCATCAGCTTCCGGCGCGGCGACGCGTTCGAGGTGCTGCGCGAGCTGGAGGCGGCGAACGAGCGGTTCGGGATGGTGATCCTCGATCCGCCGGCGCTGGTGCGCTCGCGCCGCCACCTGGCGGCCGGCGCGCGCGCCTATCGCGACCTCAACCGCATCGCGATGAAGCTGCTGGAGGAGGAGGGCGTGCTCGTCACCTGCTCGTGCAGCCACGCCATGGAGGACGAGCTGTTCCGGCAGGTGCTGGTCGAGGCCGCGCGCGCCGCGCACCGGCCGTTCCGGCTCGTGGACTGGGCCGCCGAGTCGCCAGACCACCCACAGCTGCTGGCGGTGCCGGAGACGCACTACCTGAAGTGCGGGGTGCTGCAGGCGCTGTGAGCGCCCGTCGCCGCGCGCGACCCGCCGCTAGGTCGCAGCCTCGATCGTGACGCGCTGCACCTCCGGATCGGCGGCGAGCGTGTCGGACACGCGGCGCGCCTGAACGCCCGAGGGCAGCCGCGCCTCGAGCACCACCTGGCATCCGCCGTCCACGTGCCCGTGGACGACGCGCAACAGCGAGGTCTGGGCGCCGAGCGCTTCGAGCGCCGCCGCCCAGCGCTCCTGCGGCGCGTTCCGGCCCTCCACCGTCACGCGCCACACGTTCTGCGTCGGCTTGTCCTCGAACGCGCGCAGCAGCCCGAGCACGAGCAGTCCCACCAGCGTCGCGAACCCCGCCACCGCGAACATGCCGCCGCCCGCGGCCATGCCGATCGCGCCCACCAGCCACAGCCCGGCGGCGGTGGTCAGGCCCTGGATGTTGCCGCCCGAGCGGATGATGGCGCCGCCGCCCAGGAACCCGATGCCGGTGACGATCGCGGCCGCGATGCGCGACACGTCCACCTCGACGCGATCGGCGGCGGCGTAGTGCTGGTACTGGATGAACCGCACCGACACCGCCATGAACGTGGCCGATGCCAGCGCCACCACCATGTGCGTGCGCAGCCCGGCCGGCCGTCCATGGCGATCGCGCTCGTAGCCGATCACTGCGCCCAGCACCGCCGCCAGCGCGATGCGCCCGACCAGATCCCAGGGAAACGGCATGCCCGCAAGGTGGGCGAGCGCGGGGCTTCCGTCAACCCGGTTCGGGCCGTGGCCCATCGAGCCGTCAGCTCTCGGTCGTGGCCTCGGCCTTGCCGCCGGAATTCTTCGACCGAACGTGGAGCAACTTCCGCTGGCATCCCCTGATTCAGCGCGCGCGCAAACAGCGATTTGGCCGCGATCACGGCGCGAGCGATGTGGGTGGGATAGGAGTCACGCGCATCCCGTGATTCGGCCGACGACGTGCGAATGGTTCCCCCGAGATTTGCCCCCGGGGCATGCGCGTATCCGGCCCGGCCTCTCGGATGGTTCCTCGAACGTCCCGCCCGCACGAATCCGCTATTCGGAGCGCGGCTGCGCCACCCCCCTCTTCGCATCGAACAAGGCTTCAAGAGGAGGCCGCGACCATGCGCCGCGTTCCCTGGCTTTTCGTGCTCACTCTGTTCGTCCCCCAGGCAGCATCTTCACTTCAGCTCCATTGGAACTCAGGACTCACTGACCTCACGTTCTCTGAGGCGAAGTGCTGCACGCTCGTCGTTCAGGCTGACGCGGCTGAGGGCCGGCTGCCGCCCGAGTGGCGGCTCGTCTGGGCCGCCGACAGCGCTGGCGTGAGCCCGGTACCGCTTCCACCCGAAGCCTCATGTCAGCAGGTGGCCGAGATCCAAAGCATCTCGGCTCCCACGACGCCGACGGAGATCGCCGCAAACATCATGACCGCCCGCTTCTGTTCGTCTGAAGGTGAGATGGCGACAACGGCGCGCTTCGCTGAGACGGGGTCAATTCGTGACTGGGACCCCCAGTGTGACAATTGGGCCGAGGCAGTTGCCGTGAAGGGCGACACCGTGTTTGTCGGGGGGAACTTCAGCTTCATCGGTGGCCAGACCCGGACGAATCTGGCGGCACTCGACGCGGTCACCGCGGCGGCGCTGCCCTGGCGGGTCGACGCGAACTCCGACGTCATCACGCTCAGTCTGCTGAACGACACGCTGTACGCCGGCGGGAGCTTCTCGCGGATCGGGGGAGCCGCGCGAAGCGGCCTGGCCGCCATTGACCCGGCGGGCGCCGCGGTATTGCCATGGGCGCCCGAGCCGAGCGTCAGCGAATGGCTAGGCTGGGGTTCATACCCCGTCGTGCGCAGCCTGGTCGCGGTAGACCACGACCTTTACGTTGGTGGCGCGTTCGGACGGATCGACGAGGTTCCGGCGAGTAACCTGGCCGCGATCTCATTCGGACCAGCGCCACCACCGCCGCCACCGACAGCTCCGCAGTCGCTTGCGTTGGCTGCTCCCCGTCCGAACCCGGTACGAAACGATGCCACGCTTCGCTTCGCGTTGCCCGCCGCGGGCTCGGTGGACCTGGCGGTTTATGACGTCCAGGGACGACGCGTGTCGTGGCTCCTTCGCCGCTCTGAGTACCCCGCTGGTATTCACGACCTGCCCATCAAGGCCACGGGGTGGCCGGAGGGGTTCTATTTCCTCCGGCTTGAGTCGCGAGGTCGAGCCGTGATGAAAAAATTCGTTGTGCTCGAGTGAGTCGTGACATCCCGAATTGGGACGTTCAACGACGCGGACTCCGTCCAAGCGGGTAACTACCCGTGCGGCGCTGATTGCGCGCGGCGTTCGACGCGGCGCGGGAAGCGGTCAGCTGTCGGTCGGGGCCTCGGCCTTGCCGCCGGACTTCTTCAGCTCGTCCAGGTAGTTCATGCGCAGGTCGGTGAGCACCTGCGTCAGGACGCGCTGCTCGTCGGGCTCGAGGTTGCCCTTGGTGCGCATCTCGAGCGCGGCCAGCGTGTCGATCGTGTCGCGCGCCATGTCGAGGTTGCGGTCGAGCTTGCGCGACAGGGGGTTCATCAGCTTGCCGAGCGCCATCATGCCGCTCTGCTGCAGCCCGAGCACGAGCTGCAGGAACAGCGCCGCCTGGCGGCCGGGATGTTCGTCGCTCATCGGATCTCTCCCGCGGGGCCCGCGTCGATTCCGGAGCCCAGGCGCTTGGCCTCCTCCCACAGCGCGTCCATCTCCTCCAGCGTGGCCGAGGCCGGCGTGCGGCCCTGCTCGCCGAGCCGGCGCTCGATGTGGTGGAAGCGGTCGCGGAACCGGTGCACGGCCGCGCGCAGCTCGCGCTCGGGGTCCACGCCCAGGTGCCGCGCCACGTTGGTGACGGCGAACAGCAAATCGCCGATCTCGCGCGCCAGCGCGGGCGAGGTGTCGCCGCGCTCGGCCTCCAGCTCGTGCTCGATCTCGCCCATCTCCTCGCGCAGCTTGGCCAGCGGACCTTCCAGGTCGGGCCAGTCGAATCCGACCGCGCCCGCCTTTTCCTGGGTGCGATAGGCCGCCACCAGCGCCGGCAGGCCCTTGGGCTGATCGCCGAGCAGCGACGTCTTCACGTCGCCCTTTTCGGCGCGCTTGATCTCCTGCCACTGCCGGTAGGCGCCCTCGCCATCCGTCACCACCGCGTCGCCGAACACGTGCGGATGCCGGCGCACGAGCTTGTCCGCGCCGCGCTCCAGCCCCTCGGCCAGCCCGGCCCCGCCGCCTTCGCCGTTCAGCTCCAGGCAGAAGATCGAGAGGAACGCCAGGTCGCCCAGCTCCTCGGCCACGTGGTCGGCGTCGCCCGATGCGATCGCCTCGGCCGATTCCGCCGCCTCCTCGGTGAGGTAGGGCGTCATGCTGGAGAGCGTCTGCTCCTGATCCCACGGGCACCCGCCCGGGCCACGCAGCCGCCGGCACACCTCGAGCAGGCGCGCGAACGCGGCGCGCTCGCGATCGGTCACGGCTGGAGCGCCGGTGGGAGGCGGGGATGGACTCATCGGCGCGAGCATAGCGAGCCGCGCGCGCGGCCGCCAACGCGGCTGCGCCCGCTTCACACGCGCGCGTCGAGCTCCGGCAGCAGCACGATCCCCTGCTGGTCGTCGGCCGCGGTGTGGGCCACCAGCGCCCGGCACGGCGCGCCCGAGCGGTTCATCACCAGGTGTGGCATGTCGGCCGGGATGTAGATGTACTCGCCGGCGACGGCTTGCAGCCGCTCGCCCAGCTGCCGGCCGAAATACATCTCGGCCGAGCCCTCGACGATGTACACCGCCGTCTCGATGCCGCGATGGAGGTGCGTGTTCGCGCGCGCGCCGTCCGGCAGCGTGAGCAGCGTCATGCAGATCGCACGCGAGCCCGCGGTCGCGCCGGTCAACCCGGTGAGGTAGGTGAAGCCCTGCCGGCCCCGATACGCCTCGCCGGAGCGAATCACGCGGCAGCTGGCCGCGTTCGTCGTGCCTTCGTCCTCCGATGGCGCGCTCATCGTACGCGCGCCTCGCCGGCGCCGGCGCGCGCCCGCGCGCGGCGCCCGATCGCGCGCGCGAGCCACACCAGCAGCACCGCCACCAGCACCAGCCCCAGCACCGGCACGAGCAGCGCGGCCACGAGCAGGCCGACGGAGGTGACGTCCTCGGCCGTGGACAGCAGCGGATTGGCGTGGCCCAGCGTCAGCGCCGAGCTGCCGAGCCGCGCCTTGGCCTTCGCGCCCTGCACCGCCAGCGCGCCGCCCGCGAGCGCGAGCGAGATCAGGCCCGCCCACGGCTCGCCCCAGCCGCCCAGCACCGCGAACGCGCCCGCCGCCGCCGCCAGCGGTCGCAGCACCATCCCGATCGCGTCCAGCGCGTGATCCACGATCGGCACCTTGTCGGCCGCGATCTCGAGCGCGGCCGCGGTGCCGAGCGCCCACAGCGCGGGCGTGCCCGCCAGCCACTCCGAGCCGTGGTGGAGCTGAAGGCCGCCGAAGCGCGCGGCGAGCCCGACCGCGAACAGCGGCAGGAACGCGCGCAGGCCGCACGCGGCGGCGATGGCGATGCCGCTTGCGAGCGCGAGGAACAGCGTCGGCGTGTGGGGCATGCGTCGTTTCCCTCCGAGGCGTGCGCGACCTTGCGCGCGCCCAGACCGGTCCCTATCTTACGCCGCGACTCCATCCGTTGCGCGAGCCGCGCCGCCCGAGCGCCGCGCGCTCCACCGCCCCGAACCCGAGGAGCGCCACGCCCGATGGGCATGCCCGTCTCGACCTGGGTCGAGGTGGACCTCGACCGCTTCGACGCCAACCTGCGCGCGGTGCGCGAGCTGACCGGCGGGCGCGACATCCTGCTCGTGGTCAAGGCCGACGCCTACGGGCACGGCGCGGTCGAGATGGCGCGCACCGCGGCCGCCGCGGGCGTTGGGCAATTCGGCGTCGCCACGCTGCACGAGGGCATCCAGCTGCGGCAGGAGGGCTGCGAGCGGCCGATCGTGGTGCTGTCGCCGCTGCTGCCGAGCGAGATCCACGAGGCCGTCGCGCATCGGCTCGATCCGTCGGTGGCAGACGACGCGTTCGCCGACGCGCTGTCGGCCGAGGCGCAGGCGGCCGGCGTCGCCGTGCGCTGCCATGTCGAGGTGGACACCGGCATGGGCCGCACCGGCGTGCGCGAGGACGAGGCGGAGGCGTTCCTCACGCGGCTGGTCGCGCGCCCGGGGTTGAGGCTGGCGAGCCTGTACACGCACTTCCCCGACGCCGAGGCCGACGATCTCGCGTTCGCGCGCGGCCAGGTGACGCGGTTCCGCACGCTGGTCGAGCGCCTCGCGCAGCGCGGCATCCGCGTGCCGCGGCTGCACGCCGCCAACAGCGCGGGCACGCTCAACCTGCCGGACGCGTGGCTCGACTGGGCGCGCGTCGGGCTGATCGCCTACGGCCACCGCCCGCCGCGCGCGGAGCTGTCGCCCGCGCTCCAGCCGGTGATGTCGTTCAAGAGCCGGCTGGTGCAGGTGCGCGAGCTGCCGGCGGGCGCGTCGGTGAGTTACGGCCGCACGTGGGTGGCGCAGCGAGCGACGCGCACCGGCGTGGTGGCGGTCGGCTACGGGCACGGCTACTCGTGGCTGCTCTCCAACCGCGGCACGATGCTGGTCGGCGGGCGGCGCGTGCCGATCATCGGGCGCGTGACGATGGACCTGACGATGGTGGACGTCACCGACGTGCCGAACGCCGCGGTCGGCGACGACGTGGTGCTGTTCGGCGAGCAGCAGGGGGCGAGCCTCGGGCTCGAAGAGGTGGCGGCCGGCAGCGAGACGCTGGCCTACGAGGTGATGTGCACGATCGGCAAGCGCGTGACGCGCATCTACGTGCGCGGCGGCAGGCCGGTGAAGCTGACGTCGCTGGTGGGCGACCGCCCGGAGTGGGTGACGCAGGCCGCCGATCACTTCCGCATGCGCGCGCAGGCCGTGGCCGCGGCGCGGCGCGGATGATGCGCGCGCGACCGGCGCATCGCCCGCGCGGGATGCGGCGCGCGGAGGCGCGGCCGTGCGCGTGTTCCTGATCGTGCTCGACGGCTGCGGCATCGGCGCGGCGCCGGACGCCGCCGACTACGGCGACCTGGGCGCCGACACGCTGCGGCACGTGGCCGAGGCCGCGGGCGGGCTCAGGCTGCCGCAGCTCGAGCGGCTCGGGCTCGGGCGGCTGCGCGACATCCCGGGCGTGCGCGCGCTCGCCGATCCGCGCGGCGCGCGCGCGATCCTGCGCGAGCGCTCGGCCGGCAAGGACAGCACCACCGGCCATTGGGAGCTGGCGGGGCTCGTGGTCGAGCGAGCGTTCCCGACCTATCCGCACGGGTTTCCCACCGCGCTGCTGGACGCGTGGTCGGCGCGCGTCGGCCGCGGCTGGATGGCGAACGTGGTGGGCTCGGGCACGGACGTGATCACGCGCTTCGGGCCCGAGCACCAGCGCAGCGGAAGATTGATCGTGTACACTTCCGCCGACAGCGTGTTCCAGGTGGCCGCGCACACGGACACGATCCCGCTCGAGCGGCTGTACGACGCGTGCCGCGACGCGCGCGCGCTGCTGCACGGCGAGCACGGCGTCGGGCGCGTGATCGCGCGGCCGTTCGTGGGGACGCCGGGCGCGTACACGCGCACCGCGGACCGGCGCGACTTCTCGCTGCCGCCGACCGCGCCGACGCTGCTCGATCGGCTGACGGCGGCGGGGCATCCGGTGGTGACGGTGGGCAAGGTGGACGATCTGTTCGCGGGGCGGGGCGTGAGCGAGGCGATCCACACGCACTCCAACGCGGAGGGCTCGGACGTGCTGGCCACGCTGGCGCGCCGCCCGGGTGAGGGGCTCGTGTTCGCGAACCTGGTGGACTTCGACACCCAGTACGGGCACCGTCAGGACGCGCGCGGCTTCGCCGCGGCGCTGGAGGCGTTCGACGAGCGGCTGGAGGAGCTGCTGGCGCGAGTGAGGAGCGACGAGATGGTGTGGATCACGGCCGACCACGGCAACGACCCGACCGACGCCAGCACCGACCACACGCGCGAGCTGACGCCGCTGCTGGCCGGCGGCCCGCGCGTGCGGGCCGGCGCCGATCTGGGCACGCGCGACACGTTCGCGGACGTGGGCGCGACGCTGGCCGAGCTGTTCCAGGTCGAGCCGACGGCGTGGGGCACGAGCTTCCTCGCCGGGGTGCGCGCGTGAAGCGCGCGGCGCGCGCACCGCGCGCGCGGACCGCGCGCGCGAACGGGCGGGCGCC
>DASSIL010000303.1:0-10500 GCA_035691925.1 Gemmatimonadales bacterium | reverse complement strand
GATCGTCGGCATGGTGGCCGCTGCGCAGCTCGACGGCGCGAGCGTGCTGATCGCCTACGGCCTCATGGAAATCGGCACCGGGTTGTATTACCGGCTGCCGATCCCCGTGCAGCCCCTCAAGGCGGTGGCGGTCATCGTCATTACGCAGCACATCGGGGGCGCAGTACTCCGGGGCGCGGGGCTCGCGATCGGGATCGCCATGCTGCTCTTGAGTGCGCTGGGCCTGCTCGACTGGCTGGCGCGAGTCGTGCCCAAGGCGGTGATTCGCGGAATCCAGCTCGGTCTCGGTCTCCAGCTGGCGTCCATCGCCTTGCGCGACTACGTCGGGGCCGACCAGGCGGCGGGGTGGTGGCTCGCGGGGCTGGCGTTCATCGTCATCGTGGCGCTGCTCGGCAACCGCCGGCTCCCGGCCGGTGTGCCGGTGATCGCGCTCGGCCTCATCTACGCGCTCGCATTCAAGATCGACCTGCCCCGGCTGGCGGCGGCGACGGGGATCCACCTGCCGCAGCTCACCGCACCGCGGCCGAGCGACGTGGCGCAGGGCTTCGTGTTGCTGGCGTTGCCGCAGATCCCGCTGTCGCTCGGCAACTCGATTCTGGCCACGCGGCAGATCGTACTCGATTACTTCCCGGACGTCGATCTCTCGGTCCGGAAGATCGGGTTCACCTATGCGCTGATGAATCTGATCAATCCGTTCATCGGCGGCGTGCCGACGTGCCACGGCTCGGGGGGAGTCGCCGGCCACTACGCGTTCGGGGGCCGCACCGGTGGGTCCGTCGTCATCTACGGGACGGTGTTTCTCGTCCTGGGGCTCTTCTTCGGAGGGGCGTTCACTGAAATCGTGAAGGTCTTTCCGCTGCCGGTGCTCGGCGTGCTGCTGTTGTTCGAGGCGATCTACCTCATCGTGTTGATCGGGGACGTGGCCGGTACGGCGACGGACTTGCGACTCGCCGCGCTGGTCGGCGCCTGCGCCGCCTTCCTCCCGTACGGCTACGTGGTCGGCCTCGTGCTCGGTACCGTACTCGCTCATCTTGGTCGTCGGGGCCTCACCGGCTTCGCGCGGCAGCCGGCGCAGTGATTCAGGGTCCACCCTGGATCTGGGTGGCGTTCGGTTGCCACATCGCCGCGCGCCTGGCGTACGTCGGGTATGTGTGGGTCGGGTTGACGCGCCAGCAGTCGGATGGTTGGTGGACCAGGCGCTGGGGGATTGAAGGCGGCTTCGCGCGATTTCGTCGCGGCGCATCGATCATCATGGCGATCGACGCCGTCACCTTCGTCGCGGTATGCCTCGTGGGGTGGGGCACTCTCCCCGCGGTGGTGCCGCGCCCTCCGGCGATCGCGATCGGCCTGGTGCTCGTGCTGGTGGGCGTCGGCACGAAGCTGTGGGCCGCCCGGACGTTGGGCGACAAGGCCTACTACTGGTACAACTTCTTCACGCCCACCGAGCGGATCGTCCCGGTGATGACCGGCCCCTACCGCTACCTCAAGAACCCGATGTACACCGTCGGATATCTCCAGACCTACGGCTTTGCTCTCGTCACGGGATCGCTCGCGGGGCTCGTCGCTTCGGTCTGCGATCAGGTCGCCATCCTGGTGTTTCACTGGCGCGTGGAGCGCCGCCATTTCGCGCGCGTCACCCGGCGCGCGGCTTGACCGGCATTACAGCGGACTTCATCGTCCGAGTCGTTGCTCCATTCCTCTCTCACAGGAGGTGGCGGGCATGGATACGAAGACGGCACTCGCGCTGACGGCCGGCGTGTTCATCGCCATCTGGACCTATGCGACCCTCGCGATCGTTCCCGATCTGTCCCCCTGGGTCGGCGTCGCCGCGATGGGCTGCTACTTCGCGTCGGGCGGCAAGATGCCGGGGTTCCAGAAGACGGTGTTCGCGACCCTCTCCGGGATGATCTACGTCTGGGTGATGATGCAGCTCATGCCCCGGTTCGGCGGCAGCACGACGCTGTACGCGATTCTGCTGGGGCTCATCGCCATTCTCATCGTGCTGCAGTCGAAAGTGCCGCTGCTGTCGTTCATTCCCGGCGCGTTCGTCGGGGCTGCCGTGACCGTCGGCAACGGCGCGGGCGCCGAGCTCGGCCATCTTCTCTATGTAGGGGTATCGCTGGTGATCGGTGCGGCGCTGGGGTTCGCTGCGGAGACCACTGCCGCGTCACTGGCGACGTCGAAGCGCTAAGGGGGAGCCGGTTACCCCTGGCGGCACCGCCGGGTCTCTGGAGCGATGGCGCCATTCACTTTCTACTCCTCTCGGGAGGTCGTCATGTCTGTGGTCACCCGCCGCTCCGCGATCGCCCTGCTCGGTCTGGCCGGCATCAGCATTCCGGCCGTGCTGCGTGGGCAACCCCTGGAGCGACATACCGACGCGCAGCAACCCCACATGAAAGCGGCGCTCGAGGCGCTGCGCAGCGCCAAGCGTCATCTGGAAGAGGCCGAAGCGGACAAGGCGGGACATCGCGTCAAGGCGATCGAGCACGTCGACGCCGCGATCACCGAGACCCAGGCGGGAATCGCCGCCGGCGCAGGGCACTGAGCCAGCGCCAGCTGGCAGTCCACGGCCCCCGCGGGATTACCTCGCGGGGGCCGTTGCGTTGAGAAAGGCCGCGGTGATCCGCCGCACGGCTCGGGCGGAGAGGGCCGGCGAAACGACGTGCCCCGCCGAGCGCACGATGACGCCAAACGCGGTGCGCGGACCGGGCCAGGACGCACGACCTACGAGCTCGGCGCACGACCGGTAGTAGCGATCGGTGAAGGCCAGCATCAGCACCCCCGATGCCCGCGCCAGGCTCACCCTCCCGAAGGGCAGCGCCAGCATCATGCGCTCGTAGGCAGGGGCGAGCTGCAGCGCCCGCTGGAGCAGCTCCCCCCGCACGGCGCGGATGCGCTCGCGCACCGCGGGATCGTCCGCGCTCCTGCCGAGGTCGCCCGCGAGCGCTGGATGATAGGCGATGCCCCGACGCAGGTCCTTCTCGATATCGCGTGTGACGTTGGCGAGCTGCACCATCTCGCCCGCCTGCAGGGTGTCCTGCTGCAGCGCGTCGGAGACCGTGAGGTCGCCGCCACGCAGCAGGTGGAGCCGGACGGCGAAGAGAAACGGCAGCCCGATGACGGTGCGACAGTAGCGCGACAGCTGCGCCGCGTCGGTCAGGACGCCGCCCTGATCCCGAAATGCGCGCGACGACCAGATCATCCCCGCCGCCATGGATGCCACGAGATCGGCGGTGTGCCGGCGCACGATCGGGTGCAGCGACCCGAACACCGCGTCCACCAGCCGACAGCGGTTCACCAGTACAACATGCGTCTGATCGCGCGCATCCCGAGCGCGGGCGCGGGCGATCCGGGGAGCCGGGGCGGGTGCGGCGCTCTCGGGCCTGCCGAACCGTGCACCGAACTGCGCCAGCGCCTGCTCGCGCTCGGCGGGGTCCGGCAGCAGATCCTCATAGGTGTCGAGCATGCGGCAGTACAGGTAGGCGACCGCCATGGCCCGTGCGGAATCGGCAGGGAGCAGCGTGATGGACGCGGTGAAGGTGCGCGCGGCGTGCGGCAGAATGCGCCACACGAACGATTCCGGGTCGTCGATCGCCCGCAGGCGCGCGAGGTCGGGGTGGGCCCGGCTCTGCAGCAGATCGCGCGTGATGAGCCACGGCCGGCGCAGCGCGAACGGTACCGAGAACGTCATTCCAGGCGCTCGAGGCGGCGCAGCTCGGGGACGCGCCAGGCGATGATCGCGACGACGAATATCGGCACGAAGCCCCCCAGGAGGACAGCGGGGACGGCGCCGATCAACCGGGCGGCGAGGCCCGATTCGAAGGCGCCGATCTCATTCGACGAGCCGATGAAGATCGCGTTCACCCCTGCCACGCGGCCCAGAAGGTGTCGTGGCGTCAGCGTCTGCAGCAGCGTCGAGCGCAACACGACGCTCACATTGTCGAACACCCCCGACGCGAGCAACAACGCCACCGACAACGGAAAGCTGCGGGAGGCGCCGAATCCGCTGATGCAGAGTCCGTAGAGGGTCACCGAGGTCAGCAGCACCCGTCCCATGCGGCCGCGCAGCGGGCGGTAGGCCTGATACAACGACATCAACACCGAGCCTGCGGCGGGGGCGGCCCGCAGCACCCCCAGTCCCGCTGCGCCGACGTGGAGGATGTCGGTCGCGAAGACCGGCAGCAACGCCTCCGCGCCGGCGAACAGCACGGAGAAAAGATCGAGCGTCTGGGCCCCGAGCAGCACGGGCTGCGCCAGGACGAAACGCACACCGTGCAGGAATCCCGCCAGGCCCGGAACGTCGGCATGCGCGTCGGGCTTGGGGAGCGGGTGCGGCGCCACGCGCAACAACGCCCCCCACGCCGCAGCGAGCAGCAGCGCCGCCACGCCATACGTCAGCTCCGGTCCGCCGAGGGCCACGAGCACGCCGCCCAGCGCGGGTCCCACCACGGCAGCAGACTGCCACGTCGAACTGCGCCAGGTGATCGAATTCACGTACAGCTCGCGCGGCACGAGATCCGCCGAGAGCGCGGTGCGCGTCGGCTGCAGGTAGCTGCGTGCGATACCGCTCACGAAGATCACCGTGTACACCACCCACGCCGTCTCGACCCGGATCAGTTGCAGCGCCGTCAGCGCGAACAGCGCGGCGCTGCACAGCGTCAGGACGAGCAGCGCGGCCAGCGAGAGGCGGCGGCGATCCACACGGTCGGCGAGATGCCCGGCGGGGAGCGCAAAACCGATGAACGGCAGCGCCTCGGCGAGTCCCACGATGCCCAGCGCGAGTGGATCGTGCGTGACGGCGTAGAGCTGCCATCCCACCGCCACGCCTTGCATCATGGTGGCGAGGGTTTGCGCGGCGAGAAATGCGATGAAACGGCGAAAGTCGGGAACGCGGAGCGCGGCGTAGGGGTCGCTCACGCCGCGAACGATACTCGACTCCCCGCTATTCCGCCTTGAGCGCGCGCACCACGTCGGCGCGCGCCGCGCGCCGCGCGGGACCGAGACTCGCGCCGAGACTCGCGGCCGTGAGCACGACGACGCCGGCAGCCAGCGTCGGGGCGTCGAAGCGCCGCACGCCGAAGAGCAGGCTCTCGAGGGACCGCGTCAGCCAGAACGCGCCCAGGAGCCCGAAGGCGACGCCCAGCCCGGCGAGGAGGACGCCCTGGCGCAGCACCATCCCCAGCAGGTCGCGCGTCTGCGCCCCCAGGGCGAGGCGCACCCCGAATTCCTGCACGCGGGCGTTGACGCTGATCGACACGACCCCGTAGATGCCGATGGCTGCCAGGAGCAGGGCCGCCAGGGCGAACACGAGCAGCAGAACGTCGGTGATGCGCCGCGCGGCCAGCGAATGGTCGAGCGCGGCCTGCATCGTCCGGACGTCGTAGAGCGGAATCAGCGGATCCAGGGTGGCGAGCTTCGCCCGCAGCGCGGGGACCAGCTCGGCGGGCGACCGCATGCTCCGCACGACGAGATAATCGTTCCAGCGGGTGTTCTGGGCGAAGGGCTCATACACCTGGAGGCTCGGCGTCTCGTCGAGCGCTCCGTGCTTGACGTTCGGCACGACTCCGACGACGGTGATCCAGCGGCCGGCCGTCGTATCGCCGCCGTAGTGGAATCGTTTGCCCAGCGGGTTGTCGCCGGGCCAGAAGTGATGGGCGAATGATTCGTCGACCACCGCGACGCGCGGCGCGCCGACCCGGTCTCCGTCAGTGAAGGTGCGTCCCGCGCGCAGCGGAGTCCCGATCGCTTCGAAGTATTGCGGCGTGACGCCCCGGATGTTGGCGACGAGCACGGGCTCACCCGTACGCGGCTCCTGACCCTCGGCGATCACGTTGTTCTGCGTGTTCCCCGGCGACAGCGGCACCAGGTCGGCAATTCCCACCGCGCGCACGCCCGGGATCGAACGGACCCCTTCCAGCAGCCGGTCGTAGAACTGCCGCACCACCGTGTCGTTCGCGTACCGCGGATACGGCACGGGCACTCGGGCTACCACGACGTGCTGCACCCGATAGCCCGGATCGAGCGCGAGGAGGTTGCGGAAGCTCCTGAGGGTGAGCCCGGCGCTGATCAAGAGCACGAGCGAAACGGCGAACTGCGCCACGACGAAGACGTCGCTAAGGCGGCGGCTGCCGCCGCTCGTGGACGCCCGGCCTCCATCCTTGAGGGTGAGCTGGAGGTCGACGCGGGACGCCCGCAGCGCTGGCGCCAGGCCGAACAGCGCGCCGGTGACGAGGGCGAGGGCGATGCCGAACCCGAGCACGCGCGGGTCGACGCTCACCTGGTCGATGCGCGGCACCGTATCGGGACCGAGGTGGCGCAGGGCGCCGATCCCCCAGATCGACAGCAGGATCCCGCCGGCGGCGCCCGAGCAGGAGAGCACGAGGCTCTCGGTGAGCAGCTGCGCCGCGATGCGCCGGCGGCTGGCTCCCAGGCAGCAGCGCACCGACAGCTCCCGCTGGCGCGCCGCGGCCCGCGCGAGCAAGAGCGTCGCGATGTTGGCGCACGCTATGAGCAGCACGAAGCCGCCCGCGGCCAACACCACGATCAGCGGCAGCCGCACGTTGCCGACGGTGCGTTGCAGCAGCGACATGGCGACCGTCCCACCACTGCCTCCCGGCCGGTAGTCGGGGAAGATGTCCCGCCGGCTCGCCGCAAAGGCGTCGGAGATCCGGTCGATTTCCACCCGCGCTTGATCGGCGGTCTGGTGCGGCGCGAGCCGCGCGACGGTGTTCAAACACCAGCAATTGAACGTCGTCGCGTGGAGCCGCAGCGGCATCCAGACTTCGCTCTTGTCGGGGTAGTCGAAACCCGCCGGCATGACGCCGATCACCAGCGTGGGGAGGTTGTTGAGCAGGATCGTGCGCCCCACGACGCCGGAGTCCGCTCCGAACCGCCGCCGCCACAGCGCGTGGCCGATGATCGCGACGGTCGCGGTATCCGACTTCGCGTCGTCCGGCATGAAGGTGCGCCCCAGGAGCGGCCGCGTCCCGAGCACGGTGAAGAAGTCGGTAGAGACGAGGCCCAGGTCGAGCCGCTCGGGGTCGCCGTATCCCGTGAGCGTGGTGCCCCAGGTGTCGAACGCGGCCATCGATTGCATCGACCGGGAGCGGTCGTGGAACACCTGGAAGAGCCCTTCCGTATAGGCCACTTCCGTCAACCGCTTTTCGGGCGCCGTTCCAAAGAACGTGATGAGCTGCTCCGGGTGGGGGAATGGCAACGGCCGCAGCAGCACGGCGTCGACGACGCCGAACAGCGTCGTGGTGGCGCCGATCCCCAGGGCGAGCGTGAGGATGGCGAGCACGCTGAAGCCCGGGCGTTGCCGCAGCCCGCGCAGGGCGTAGCGGACGTCCTGGGCCACCATGGCGAGCGGTCCGGCCGGCGAGCCGGCCCCGCCAATGGGTGCTGGGGGAATGGCCGGCCGTTCGACGCCGCGCAGCGCGACGGCGAGCGCATCGCTCCCTTCGAGCTCCACGAGCGCCTGCTCCAGGGCTACCGCCGGTGTGGCGCCACGCGCGAGGGCGTCGCCGTAACAGTCGTCTAGGTGCTGCGTGATCTCCTGCACAATCTCCACTTCCCGCTCCGGTGCCAGCGCGAGCGGCGCCAGCCGGCGGCGGATCTCCCCAGTCCAGTCAGGCATGACCCAGCCTCGTGATGCGGTTGATGGCGCCGACGAACGCGACCCAACTCCTGCGCTGGTCGTCGAGCACCGTGGCCCCGACGGGGGTGAGCCGGTAATAGCGGCGCCGCCGCTGGCGGGGCTTCTCCACCCAGCGTCCGCTGATCCAGCCGCGGCGTTCCAGCCGGTAGAGCAGCGGGTAGAGGGAAGCGACGTGCAGGCGCACCACGCCGCGCGAGCGGCTCGCGATGAGCTTGCTCAGCTCGTAGCCATGGCGCGGCTCGTGCTCGAGCAGGGCCAGGACGAGAAACTCGGTGCTGCCTTTCTTCAGCTCACGGTCGTACAGGGTGGGCTCCATATATGGCTATGACACATATATGGTGCCACACGGTTGCGGAGAAGTCCACCCGGTGCGCCATGAAACGGGTCACCTGACCACGCCGTCCGTGAACTGCGTACCGCTCCCCAGGCCGCGGAACAACGGAACTCGACCCCACGCCCGGGGGCGGGTATCACGAGCCATGAACAACTTGCTGCAGTTCCCACACATCGCCCTGCCGGCGCTGGCGCTGCTGCTGCTGCCCGCCCAGGGCCCGGATAACCGTGACGTCGATCCTCCGAGCCGCGTCGCGCGGCTCAGCTTCATCAGCGGGTCCGTGTCCTTCCGGCCCGGTGACGTGGACGACTGGACCGACGCGACCGTCAACTACCCGCTGCGCAGCGGCGATCATCTCTGGACCGACGGCGACGCGCGCACCGAGATCTCGCTCGGCTCAAACGTGATCCGCCTCGATCAGTTCACCGACTTCGGTTTCCTCGCCCTCGATGACCGGACGGCGCAGATCGACCTGTCCGAGGGCACGCTCGACGTGCGCCTGCGCCGCCTGGACGACCGCGACGTGTTCGAGATCGACACCCCGAACGGCGCCGTCTCGCTCGAGCGCCCCGGGACCTACCGCGTGGACGTCGATTCCAGCGGTGATACCACGGTCGTAACGGTTCGGGGTGGGGCAGTGGAGGTGACCGCCTCCGGGGCGTCGTTCTCGGTCGAGGCAGGCCAGGTGGGTATCCTCGCCGGCCGGGACGCGCCGAGCTACGACATCGAGAGCGCCGGGCAGCCGGATGTTTGGGAGCGCTGGTGCGCCAGCCGCGACCGGCGCTGGGACGAGTCCCGCTCGACCCGCTATGTCTCGCCCGATATGGTCGGGTACGAGGACCTGGACGATCACGGCGATTGGCGCGACGGCGGCTCGTATGGGCCGGTGTGGGTGCCGCGTGACGTCGAATCAGGGTGGGCGCCGTATCGCTACGGACACTGGGCGTGGGTCGACCCGTGGGGATGGACGTGGGTCGACGACGCCGCGTGGGGATTCGCGCCGTTCCACTACGGACGCTGGGTCTACTACGAAGAACGCTGGGCGTGGGTACCGGGCCGCGTCGTGGCGCGCCCGGTCTATGCGCCGGCGCTCGTCGCATTCGTCGGCGGACCGCGTTGGAATCTGACGCTCGCGGCCGGCGGGGCGGGCGGTGTGGCGTGGTTCCCGCTTGGCCCGGACGAGGTGTACGTCCCGGCCTACCGCGCCTCGCCCACCTACGTCCGCAACGTGAACGTGACGAACGTCAACGTGACCAACATCAACGTCACCAACATCGACGTCACGAACGTCCACTACCGCAATCGCGAAGCTCCGGGAGCGGTCACGTCGGAGTCCGAGGAGACGTTCGTGGGTGCGCGGCCGGTCGGCCGGAATGCGGTCATCGTGCCGCCCGAGCGGCTGACGGATGCGGTGGTGACAGGGAGTGCGGCGCCGCTCGCGCCGACGCGCGTGAGCGTGTTGGCGCAGCCCGACCCGGTCCGGACGCACCGGCCGCCCGAAACGGTGGTCGAACGGCAGGTCGTGGTGCGGACACCTCCACCGCCCGAGCCGGTGCCCTTCTCCACGAAGGAGCCGGTGCTGCGCACGCAACCGGGTCGTCCGCTCGATCAGTCGGCCCGGGACCGGCTGCGCGAGGGGATGGGGACACACGAGCCCAGCGCCCCGGTGAAGCCGGCGGTGCCGGCGAGCGGCACGGGGCCCGAGCTGCGCCCGGTGCGCGGCGGGTTGCCGGCACCACACCGGCCGTCGCCCACCGGAGTCCTCGTGCCGAATTCACAACCTCCGGCGGCGAATACGCCCGCCGCTGATTCGCAGCCCGTGCAGCCCGCGCCATCGCGCCGGCGTGGACCACCGCCGCGCGACCAGAACACTGCGCCGCCACCGGCAACGAATGCGCCGGTGACGCCGCCGGGCAACACACCGGCAGGCCCACCGCCGCCGCGTCAGGACAGGGGCAGGGATCATCCGACTCCGGCTGATACCGCCGCACCCCACGTCCAGCCGCCGTCGAGCAACCAGCCGCCCGGCTCACCGCGGAACCAGGTGAGAGGCAGAGACCATCAGGCTCAGCCCGACACCACGGCCCCGCGCGGCCAAGTGCGCCCCGACAAGGACAAGAACCGTCCTGGTGCGCCGAGCGACACGGCGTCGTCGAAGCAGCCGCCGTCCAAGCGGCAGCCGCCCAAGCCGCGCCATGGGCAGCAGAACGACACGACGAAGCAGAACGACACGACGAAAGGGAAGCCGTAACGCCCGATTGCATCGAGCCTCGCGGAGCGCGTATCATTGAGGTGCCGCCACACCCTCACTCCGCGAGTCGCTCGATATGCTCTTACGCTCGTCCGCTTCGCTCCGGCTGATCGGCCTTTCCTTCTGCTTCGCCCTGATCGGCGCCGCTCCGGCCGGCGCGCCCGGCCCCGTCCCGTCGTCACTGCTCTCCGGCCTCGTCTGGCGTAACATCGGGCCGTTCCGCGCGGGCCGGGTCGCCGCCGTCTCCGGGGCCATCGG
>DASSIL010000302.1:0-22674 GCA_035691925.1 Gemmatimonadales bacterium | reverse complement strand
GTTCGCGGCCTTCTTCGCCATCTTGATCGTGAACGCAACGCCGTACAGCACGCCGACGGCGGCGCCGAACCCCGGGCCGTTCGGATCGCCGCGCCCACTCACACTCAAGTACCGCGCCGGTCCAACGCGCACGAGCGTGGGGACCTTGGGGGCGATGTATTCGCCCTTGTAGCGGCGATACAGATCGAGCTTCATAGCTGATAGCTGATAGCTGATAGCTGATAGCTGATGGCTGACTGCTCAGTTCCCCCCCTGCACGATCTTCCGGTAGCTCTCCGGATTCCACTTGGGCTTCTCCGGCGCGTTCGCGACCGCCAACCCGAGGTAATAGGCGAGCTTGACGAAGCGGGCTTCCTTCTCAACGTCGATCTTGTCGGGCGAGTCCCCGACCTGGTGATAATCGACGTGCAGCCCGCTCGTGAAGAAGAGAATCGGGATGCCCTTACGGGCAAAGTTGTAGTGATCCGACCGGAAGTAGAGATTCTCCTGCGGCCACCGGTCTCCGATGGGGGTCATGTGGAGCTCGGGATGCGCGGCGGCGACGGCGTCGAGCGTGGTTCCGAGATCCGAGTGCTCGCGCCCGATGACTGCCATGGAATCCTTCAGCGTATCCGAGCGACCGACCATGTCGCTGTTGAGATCCGCGACGATGCTGTCGATCGGCACGCTCGGATGGTCGGCGAAGTAGGCACTGCCCCACAAGCCGCGCTCCTCACCGCTCACGGTCATGAAGATCAATGACCGTTTGGGGCGTTCCGGGGCCGATGAAAACGCCTGCGCCAGCTCCAGCACGGCCACGGAGCCCGAGCCGTCGTCATCGGCGCCGTTACAGATCGAGTCTGCGGCCTTCGCGGTGCACCCCTCGCCGTCACCCGGCTGACCGATGTGGTCCATGTGTCCGGTGAACAGGACGTACTGATGCTTGAGGGCGGGGTCCGACCCTTCGACCATGCCCACGACATTGGGAGCACTGGTCTTGCGCACCAGCTTCTCGGGCAGCATCACGTGCACGGTCAGGGCGGAGAGCGCCCGGGCGGTGAGGGCGCCCGTCGCCGCGGCACGGGCGGAGTCGAGGTTCACGCCCGCCTGCGTGAGCCAGGAACGGGCGATGCTGTCGCGGATGACGAGCACCGGAGGCACCGTGATACCGCCCCCCTCGGCGGGATTGCGGACTTCGATCCCCGACTCGTGGCTCGGGAACTGGGCCCAGGTCGAATCCGGCAGTGCCAGGATCGCGATGATCGCGGCCGGGTGGCGCTGCAGCAGGGCTGTCGCACCGGCGAATCCGGTGGCGCCGATCGGCACCACGGCCACCTTCCCGGCCACCGTTGCCGAATCGAGGCCACCCCCCGCCTGCGGCGTTCCGGTGATGAGAACCGCCGTCGCGGCCACATGATCGGCGATGGGCCGGCCCTGGAGGAATTTCATGTTCTGCCCCAGCGTCCAGCGCATCGGCGCCGAGCCGGTGGCCCAAACGGCGGCGCTGTCGCCACGCGCCTGGTAGATCTCCAGCGGATAGCGCTGCAGGTAGCCGCCGCTGTCGCCCATGGGGTGCAAGCCCATGCGCCGGAACTCGGACGCCACATAGCCGGCCATCGTTTCCAGCCCCGCGGAGGGCGTCGCGCGGCCACGCATCGAGTCGTCGGCGACAATGAAGATCCGCTTGCGCACGTCGTCCGCGGTAACCGCCGCGGCTCCAAAGGTCCGTCCGGTCGTCACGGTCGGAGCGGGCGCCGGCGCTGGCCGAGTCGGTACGGGGGCCTGGGTATGCATCCCGCCACTACAGGCAAGGGCAGCAGCTACAGGGAACGTGATCCAGCTCCGCATGAGGTCTCCGGGGAAGTCGTGGAGGAGGCGCGAATTTCGGGGCGAAAAGCTAGCGCGCCCATCCGCGGGAAGCCACAGATGGGCGCGTCAGCATGTTGCGAGAGAATCAGGGCCGGCGACGGCGCACTTCGGGTTTGTTCGAATCGTCCTTCTTGCCCCGATTCGGCTCCGCGCGTCGCGAGTCATCGCTCTGACGCGGGGGGCTCGCGTTGTTCTGCCCGCGATCCTGCCCCTGATTCTGCGATTGCGCGCGCCGCGATTGGTCGTCGCTCGCAGGGCGTCGGCCACGGTCGTCGTTCGGTTGCTGGCGCTGCGGCCGATCGTCGTTCTGGGGCCGGTGGTTGCGCCAGTCGTCCTGCTGCTGGCGTTGTGGCTGGTCGTCGCTCGACGGCCGGCGCCCACGCCAATCGTCCGGCGGCTGACGCCGCGACTGGTCGTCTGGCGATTGCCGCCGTGACTGGTCATCGCCGCGCGGGCTACGGCGGCCGCGATCATCGGATTGCGCCGACGACCCGCCATCCGGCCGGTCCCGGCCGCGACTGCGCCAGTCGGGCCGATCATTGGAGCTCGAGCGGTCACCGTCCCGATTCCGAGTGCCGGGGCGGTCGGTCGGGGGCTGGAACCGCCGCAACCACCCGTCATCCGAATTGCGACGACGGGTCTCCGGCACCGGAATCGAGCCGCGGCCGCCGATATCGACGCCGCGAACCCCGCGGCGCGTATCGTCGTTGACCGGCCGCTCGCGCTCGCGCGCGTGGGTCACGAAGCGATCGTCTCCGACGCCGTCCCGGTCCTTGAAGATGAAGCGGGGTTCGGGGCGGAGCGGCCGCGTAAAGACGACCCGCGTACCCCCGTAATAGCGGTAGGGGTAGTAGTAGGGGTCGTCGAACACCACGATGCGAAAGCGAACACAGGAATACGCATACGGATCCCACGCCGAGTAGCTCGCATAGCTGTGACAGTCGTAGCAGAGGAACCGCGGATAGTCGTAATGCTGCTCGACATAATAAGGAACGAGGTCATAGTCCCAATCGCTGTCGTTCTCAGGGACGATGCGCTGCGCCAGGTCGGTGAGCGCCACGTAGGGGTCGCCCCGGACGCGGCCGTCGGAGACCGCCCGGTAATCCCAATGATCCCCGCTGGTGATCGCATCGTAGTCGAAGGGGTCGGGCGAGGCGACGGCGAAGACGTAGCCGACGCCGGGATAGTCGTCGACGGAGAACGCATCGTCGTCCTGGGTGTCCTGGATTTCGAACTCCCGGCCGCCGCGCACGAAATTGTCTTCCCACGGGTCGCGCGGAAACAGGACGCGAATCCGTCCATCGGTGTCGACGCGGAAAATCGTGACGTAGGCATCACGATCGGCACGGACAAACACGCGCGCGCTGCGGCCCGTTGGATACGGGTCGTCGCCGCGATCAGTCCATACCGTCACCCGCGAACGATCCGAGTCGAGCCGCGTCGCCGACACGGGCGCCGCGGGTGGACCGGATAGGGATGCGAACAACGCGAGAATGGTCAGCATGTGGCCTCCGAGGGGTTTCCAACGCAGGCCACATGCCAGCCTGGAATGTCCCATAACGCATTGCGGTACAATCGGTTGGGTGCTTGGCGCTCAGCAACGGCACCCCCTCTCTGTCCTCTACCATGGACATATGTGCGCCCCTAGCTTCCGCACGCCATGACCCTTGCCCCGCGCCTCGACCTGCTCGATCCCGCCGACGTGGCACGGCTGGGGGGCATCGAAATCGTGGCCCAAGGGGTGGTCGAAGGCTACCTCGCCGGGCTGCACCGCTCCCCGTTCCGCGGCTTTTCCGTGGAATTCACCGAGCACCGCGCCTATCAGCCGGGAGACGAACTGCGCTACCTCGACTGGCGCATGCTGGCCCGGTCTGATCGCCTGTTCGTGAAGCAATTCGAAGAAGAGACCAATCTGCGCGCGATGATCCTGCTCGATGCCAGCCGGTCGATGGCGTGGCGCGGCGCACCGGAGCGACTCACGAAGCACGAGTACGCGCAACGGCTCGCGGCGTCGATTGCGCTGATCCTGCTGCGCCAGCGCGATGCCACCGGACTGGTCACCTTCGACGAGACGGTACGGGACGTCGTCCCCGCGCGTGTGAAGACGGGACAGTGGCGGCGGCTGGTGCGCGGTATCGTGGCTGCGACCGCAGGCCGTGGTACCGCCGCGGAGCCGGCGCTGCGGCACGTCACGTCGCTGCTTGCGCGCCGCGGCCTCGTCGTGCTGCTGTCCGATCTGCTGCTCGACCGCGAGCTCGCGCTCGTGGCGCTGCGGTACCTGCGGCATCGCGGCCACCAGGTCGTGGTACTGCACCTCATGGATCTGGGCGAGCGCGAGCTGGCCGGGCCGCCCGAAGTACGGTTTCGCGATCCTGAAACCGATGAACGGCTAGTGGTCCGGCCGCGTGAGCTGGCCCGGGCCTACCGTCTGACGGTGGAGCGGGAGATCGCGACTTGGCGCGCCGCGTGCCGGCGGCACGGCATCGTGTATCACCACGTGACGACCGACCAGCCCTTCGGCCACGTGCTGCGCCGCCTCGCGTGATCTTCCTGCATCCCCTGGCGCTCGTCGGTCTCGCCGCAGCGGCGATTCCGGCGTTGTTGCATCTGTTCCAACGCCGCCAGCCGCCGGAAGTGGATTTCCCGGCGCTGCGCTACCTGTCGGAAGCCGAGCGCAAGAGCGCACGACGGCTGCGATTGCGGCATCTCCTCTTGCTGCTGCTGCGTACCGCGTTGATCGTCACCGTCGTACTCGCCGCCGCGCGCCCGCTCGTCCCTTCGGCTTCGAGCGGCGGGACGCATCCGCCGAGCGCTCTCGTCATCGTGCTCGACAATTCGCTCTCTTCCGGGGCAGTCGTGGGTGGGCAGGTGGCGCTCGACCGGCTGAAAGCGGCGGCGCGCGCAGTACTGCGGCGGGCGTCGCCGGACGACCGCCTCTGGCTCGTTCTGGCGGATGATATCGTGCGTGGTGGAGCGCAAGCTGAGCTGCTGGCAGCGGTCGACAGCGCACCGGCAGACCCGCGCCGTCTCGATCTCGTGAGTGCGGTGACCCGCGCGGTCCGTGTCGCCGCGGCCGCCCCCATGGCGGTGCGCGAGGTCCACGTCATCAGCGATCTGCAACGCACGGCACTCGCATCAGGGCGCGTTCCCGCGGCGAACGGCGTGCGCATCCTGGCGCTCTCGCCGCGGCCTGCGCCTCAGAATCGCGGGCTGGCGTCGGCGCATGTCGCCGGTGCGTCGGTCGCTGTGACGGTCGCGGGGACGCCGGGAGCGAGTCCGGTGCCGGTGACGCTACGCCTGCGGGGGCGTGACATCGCCCGAGGACTCGCCGCGCCGGGCGCGGCGGTGACGTTACCGCTCGCCGACCCGGGACCAGGGTGGTGGGTGGGCGAGGTCACGCTCGATCCGGACGAGCTGCGCTCCGACGATCGCCGGCTTGTCGTATGGCACAGTGTGCCGCCGGCCCGGGTGCATGCCGATCCTGCCGCCGGTCCGTTCGCGACCGCGGCGATCGCCGTGCTGCAGGGTGCGCATCGCGTGCGTGACGGGGCGGAAGTGACGCTCGCCGACCGGCCGGGGGCAGGCGCGTCCGTCGTCATCCCGCCGGCCGACCCGGCGCTCACGGGACAGGTGAACCGGGCCCTGCAGGCTCGCGGTGTGGGGTGGCACTTCGGCGAGGCCGGCACACCCGGTCCGATCACGAGTCTCGCCCTCCCCGGCTCGGAGGGCGCCCGCGTCATGCGCCGGCAACGGCTCGAAGGCGCCGACTCGGGCGTCGTGCTGGCCAGCGTGAACGGCGAGCCCTGGGTCGTGGCCTCGGGCGGTGTCGTGCTGGTCGGCAGCCGGTTCGACACCACGTGGACGACGCTGCCGACGACGCCGGCGTTCGTGCCCATGATCGACGCGCTGGTGAACCGGTTCTCCCGCGGAGAGTCGCCCGTCACGGAGCGGGAAGGCGCGGCGCGCGTCGCGTTCGTGCGCGTCGGTCCCGACACCGTAGGCGCGACCGTCTATGGTCCCGATGCACGAGAGTCCGATCTGACGCCCGCCGATCCCGCGCTGATCCGGTCGGCGCTCGGCGCCGAGCTGGTGCGCGACGGCGACTTCGGTGCCGCAGCGTTCGCGGGACTGCGCCGCGCCGACCTGAGCGGGTTGCTGCTCGTGCTGGCCTTGCTCCTCGCCCTCGGGGAGCTGGCCGCGGCCACGCTGACGCGCTGATGTCGCTCGCGTTCCTGCTCGACCGGTTCGACGAGCTCCCCGCCACGCGGACGCTGGCAGAGCAGCTTCCCGCGGCCGGCTCGCGGCGCACGCTCGGTGGTCTTCCCGGGTCCAGCGCCGCCGTCCTTACTGCCGCACTGGCGCGCCGGCTGGCGCAGCGCCTGTTCGTGGTGATCGCACCGACCCCCGCCGACGCGGAGCGCTGGCTCGCCGACCTGCGCATGCTGCGGGAGGACGGCGTCGCGCTCTATCCCCAGCGCGAGAGCCTGGGCGCGGAGGAGCCGCACGTCGAAATCGCCGGCGAGCGGCTCGAGACCGTCGCGGCGTTGCTGCGCGGCCAGGTGCGGCTCCTCGTGACCACGGCGCGCGCGACGGCCGAACGCACCGGCGTCCCCGCCGCGCTGGCACACGCGCGGCTCGACCTGGCCGCGGGGACGCAGCCTGGTGCGACGCTGACCGATGTCGTTGCCCGCCTCGCGGCGATCGGCTTCGAGCGCGTCGCGACCGTCACGGAGGTGGGGCAGTGCAGCGTCCGCGGCGGCATTCTCGACGTGTACGGCTACGGGATGGCGGCGCCGACGCGGATCGAGTGGTGGGGCGACGACATCGCTTCGCTGCGCAGCTTCGACCTCGACACGCAGCGCTCGGGTGAAACGCTCGAACGCGTGACCATCCTGCCGATGAAGTCGGAGCGCAGCGACGATTCCGCTGCTCCACTCGTGCGATCGTCGCTGCTCGACCTCCTCCCCGCCGACGCGCTCCTGGTGCTCGATCAGGAGGCGGCGGTCGAGCACGAGGTCGAGCGCGGCTGGACCGACGCGGCGCATCACGTGGAGGTCGCCCGGCGCATGGGGGAGGACACACCGCCGCGCGAGGATCTGCTCGTCGCGCCGGCGGAGTGGCGGTCGGCGCTGCACCGCTTCGCGCGGCTCGTGCCCACGGAGACCGGCGGGGAGCAGCGGTTCCCGGTCCTGCAGCCCGAAGCGATCGACCGCGACCTGAAGCGGCTGCGCCAGGTGGTGCGCGATCCGCCGGCGACGGTGATCCTATGCGACAACGAAGGACAGCTCGAGCGACTCGACGAGCTCCTCGGGGAAGGAGTGGGCGCCACGCTGGTGGTGGGGGCGCTCGATGCCGGGTTTCTGCACCCGACCCTTCGCGTGCTCACCGACCACGAGATCTTCCGGCGCGCGCGGCGGCTGCGGCGGGCGCGGCGCTATCGCTCGGCGGCGGTCGGCGCGGCGGCGCGCCCCCTCGCTCCCGGGGAATTCGTCGTGCATCTCGATCACGGCATCGGGATCTTCCGCGGGCTCGAGACGGTGCCGGTGGGGGAGGCGATGCTCGAGGTGGCGGTCGTCGAGTACGAGGGCGGCGACCGTCTCAACGTCCCGCTGTACCGGCTCGATCAGCTCGAGCCGTATCGCGCTCCGGGAGACGGCGACGCGCCGCCGCCACGGCTGCACCGGCTCGGCGCGACGACGTGGCAGCGGCAACGCGACAAGACACGGTCGGCGATCCGCGCGATGGCGCAGGAGCTCCTGGCGCTGTACGCTCGGCGCCAGCTGGCGCACGGATACGCCTTCCCCGCCGACACGCCGTGGCAGCGCGAGCTCGAGTCCGCCTTCCTTTATGAAGACACCCCGGATCAGGTACGGGCGACGCTGGAAGTGAAGCGTGACATGGAGCGGGCCCGCCCGATGGACCGGCTGCTCGTCGGCGACGTCGGCTACGGCAAGACGGAGGTCGCCCTGCGGGCGGCGTTCAAGGCCGTGCAGGCGGGGAAACAGGTCGCGCTGCTGGTGCCCACCACGATCCTCGCGGAGCAGCACGGCCGCACCTTTCGCGAGCGGCTCGCCGACTATCCGGTGCGGCTCGAGGTGCTGTCGCGCTTCCGCACCGCCAAGGAAACGGCCGCGGTGCTGGCACGCCTCGCCGAGGGGGCGGTCGACATCGTGATCGGGACGCATCGCCTGCTCTCGAGCGACGTGGTGTTCAAGGACCTGGGACTCCTGATCGTGGACGAGGAGCACCGGTTCGGCGTCCGCCACAAGGAACGGCTCAAGGCGTTGAAGCTCTCGGTCGACGTGCTGACGCTGACGGCGACGCCGATTCCCCGCACGCTCCATCTGTCGCTCGCCGGGTTACGCGACATGACGCTGCTCGAAACGCCGCCCAAGGACCGCTCGCCGGTATTGACCTTCGTCGAGCCCTGGGACGACGGGTTGCTCGAGGAGGCGATGGCGCGCGAGCTGGACCGCGGCGGCCAGGTGTACTTCGTGCACAACCGGATCGAGACGATCGCAACGATCGCCGCGCGCGTGCAGGCGCTGGCGCCGCGCGCGGCTGTGGAGGTCGCGCATGGGCAGATGCGCGAGATCGACCTCGACCGGGTGATGTCGCGGTTCGTCGCGGGAGAGATCGGTGTGCTCGTCTCGACGATGATCGTCGAGTCGGGGCTCGACGTCCCCAATGCCAATACGATGATCGTCGATCGCGCCGATCGGTTCGGGTTGGCCCAGCTGTACCAGCTGCGCGGCCGCGTCGGGCGCAGTCACCGCCGCGCCGCCTGCTACTTGTTGATCCCGGACCTGCCGGACCCGGCCGCCGAAGAGCGGTTACAGGTGCTCGAGCATCACACCGATCTGGGGTCGGGCTACCGGATCGCGCTGCGCGATCTCGAGCTGCGCGGGGCGGGCAATCTGCTCGGCGCCGAGCAGTCGGGGCACGTGCAGGCGGTGGGATTCGATACGTATCTGCGCTGGCTGGAAGAGGAAGTCGCCGCGCTGAAAGGGGAAGGCGCCACGGGACCGCTGCCGGCGCCGGAGGTCGTGCTGGATGCCCCCGCCCATCTCCCCGATGCGTACGTCGCCGACCATACGTCGAAGCTGGAGGTGTACCGGCGACTGGCGCGGGTAGATCGGCCTGGCGAGATTCCGTCGATTCGCGAGGAGCTGCGCGACCGTTTCGGCCCGTTGCCGCCGGAGGCGGAGCGGCTGCTGCTCGTGACCGAGCTCCGCGCGCTCGGCGCCGTGGCGGGATTGGAAACGATCCTGGTGCGGGGCGACGAGGCGCGGCTCACGTTTCGCCGGGACGCCCACCCCCGGATGACGGGGCTTACCGCGGCGCTCGACGCGGTGCAGTTCGCCGCCGACGTGCGCCGGTCCATTCCGCTCTCATTGCGGCTGCGCCGCCTGGGGGGAGAAGCGATCGGCCCCGGGCTCAAGCGGGCGCTCACGGCTGTTGCTCGAGACCTCTGAGGGAACAGGAGTCAGACTCATGCGTCGTGCCGGGCTCATCGTACTGGGACTCATGGTGTCGGGGTGCAAGGTGCTGCAGGACGCGTTTACGGCGCACCCGGCAGCAGTCGCGGAGGCCGACGGCCAGGTGCTCACCGTCGAGCGCCTTGCCGACCTCGCGTCCCGGGTGAAGGGGATGCCCCTCGAGAGCCCGAACTTGACGCAGCTCGCGAGCGCGTACGTGAACTACACGTTGTTCGCGATGTCGTTGGCGAAAGGCCGGACCCTCGAGGACACGGGCACGGTGTCGCGCGTGATGTGGCCGGTCGTATCGCAGCTGAAGTTCGAGCACTACTCCGAAAAGCGAAACGCCCGCCAATCGATGTCAGCGACGCAGGTCGACTCCGCCTACAACGCGGGAGACGTGCGGGCGTTCCAGCACATTCTGATCATGGTGCCGCCGAACGCAGCGCCGCCGGTCATCCAGCAGAAGCAGAATCAGGCCAGTACGCTGTGGCGCTCCCTTGCCACGAGCGGTGGCAGCAATTTCGCCGCGGTGGCGAAACGGACCTCCGAGGATCCGGCGTCGAAGCCGAGCGGCGGCTATCTCGACGTGGGTGGACGGGGACGGTTCGTGCCGCAGTTCGAGGATGCCGCGTGGCAGCTGCCGCCCGGCTCGATGTCGGGGGTGGTGCGGTCGAGCTTCGGCTTCCATATCATCCGCCGCCCGCCGCTCGCGGAGATTCGCGATACCTTCGCCGCGGGCGTCGAGCATCTGCGGGCGACCCGCAGCGACTCCAGCTACTTCGCCACGCTGGCCCACAACCACAAGGTGAAGGTGGAGAGCGGAGCGGGGGAAGCGATCCGCAGCGCGCTCGAGGACCTGGACGCCGCAGGCCGCAGCGACAAGGCGCTCGCGACGTACAGCGGCGGCACGTTCGCGATGAAGGATCTGGTGCGCTGGCTGTTCGCGATCGATCCACGCTACGCGCAGATGATGCTCACGGCGAACGACTCACAGGTCAACCTGCTGGTGCAGCAGCTGGTGCAGCGGTCGATGGCGCTGCACGAGGCAGATTCGAGCGGCGTGCAGCCGAGTGATTCGGAGTGGGCGGACATCCGTGCGCAATACGACTCGACGTTGGCGGCGCTCGAACACTCGCTGAACCTCACCCCGGCGATGATGCACGATTCCGCCAGTACCGAAGACGGACGCGCGCGGCTCGCCATGGCGCGCGTGAACGATTACTTCGATCGCGCGATCTCGGGAAGGGCGCAGTTCCTGCCGATCCCGCCGCTGCTCGCCCAGGTCCTGCGCGATCAGGGCGACTGGTCGATCGACGCTGCCGCGGTGCAACGGGCGGCCGAGCGAGCCACCGCGCTCAGGGCCAGCGCCGATTCGCTGCGTCCCGCGGGCGGCGGCGCCCAGTTGCAGCCCGCGCCCGGTCCTCCGCCGGTGGTGCTGCCCGACTCGAGCAAACGGCCCGTGCGCCGGTCGGTGCAGTGAGTCGGCTGCGGCTGGGTGCCGTCCTGCTCGTCGCCTGCGCCGCCGCCCCAGGGGCGGCCGTGGCGCAGGCCCCGATCCTGGTCGACCGGATCGTCGCCGTTGTCGGCACTCAGCCGCTGCTGTCGTCGCAGCTCGATGAGGAGATCGCCTCGGCGCAAGCGCAGGGGCAGCAGCTGCCGACCGACTCCGCGGCCCGGGCGGCGATGCGGCGGCGCATTCTCAACAACCTCGTCGAGACCGAGCTGCTGGTCCAACAGGCGGAGCGCGACACCAGCGTCAAAGTGACGGAGCAGGAGGTGCAGGAGGCCGTCGAGCAGACGGTGAAGAACGTCCGCAACCGCTTCGCTTCGGAGCAGGAGTTTCAGAGCCAGCTCAAGCTGGCGGCGTTCGGCGGCATCGAGGAATGGCGGCGCTGGCTCACCGAGCAGCAGCGGCGCCAGATTCTCCAACAGCGACTGATCGAGAGCCTGCGCCAAAAGGGGAAGATCAAGCCGATCCCGCCCACGGACGCGCAGATGCGTGCGTATTGGGAGGAGAACCGGTCCCCCGACCAGCGCCGTCCCGCCACCGTGTCGTTCCGGCAGATCCTCGTTCTGGCGTACCCCGACTCGACGGCGCGCGCGCAGGCGCTGGCGAAGGCGGACTCCCTGCTCAAGGCGCTGCGCGCCGGCGCGGACTTCGCGGATCTGGCGCGCCGCTTCTCGGACGATTCGGTGAGCCGCGATTCCGGCGGATCGCTCGGCTGGTTCCGCCGCGGCCTCATGGTGAAGCCGTTCGACGCGGTGGCGTTCCGCCTGCGGCCCGGTGAGCTGTCGTATCCCGTCGAAACGGTTTTCGGGTTTCACATCATCCAGGTACAGCGCGTGCAGCCTGCCGAAGTGCTGGCCCGCCACATTCTGATCGCGCCGAAGATCACCGAGGCGCAGATCGCCGCGGCACGGGCCCGGGCAGACACGGTGCGCGCCGCGCTCGCCCGGCACGTGTCGTTCGATTCCCTGGCGCAGCGCTACGGCGACGAGAACGCCCCCAAGCTCGCCGAGGCGGTCGACATCAAGGGGCTCGCCCCCGAGTATCAGCAGCTGCTGGCGAAGGACTCGACGGTGGGATTGAAGCCGGTCGTCGAGATGAATGCCACGAGCCGGCGGCCGGAATTCGCCGTCATCGAGGTGACGGCCCGCCAGGCGGAAGGCCCGCTCACCTACGACGATGTGCGCGAGCGGATCCGCGGCGATCTGTCGCAGCAGCTCGGCGTCGAGCACTATCTCGATCAGCTGCGCCGCGTCACGTATATCGATATCCGGCTCTAGCCGTGGCCGGCCCCACCGCCCGACGCCCTCGGCTCGCCGTGACGCTCGGCGATCCGCGCGGGATCGGTCCTGAGGTCGTGGCACGGGCCATCGGCCAAGCGCCGCTCGGGGCCGACATCGTCCTCGTGGGACCGGACGACCAGCTCGACAAGATTCCTGCCCGCAGCCGCATCGGGGTGGGGTCGTGGGGCGCGAAAGGCGCGGACCAGGCGCGCGAGGCGGGGTTGCTCGCCGCCCGCTCGATCGAGCGCGCGGTGTGGCTGGCGCGCGCGCACGAAGTCGACGGCGTCGTCACCGCCCCGGTGGAGAAGCGCGCGTTGCACCTCGCCGGCTACACCGTCCCCGGCGTGACCGAGCTGCTGTCGACGCTCACCGGCAACACGCCGACCGTCATGATGCTCGTGGCCGGCACGCTGCGCGTCGTCCTCGTCACCACGCACATCCCGCTGCGCGAAGTCCCGGGCCGGCTCCACACCGACGGCATCGTCGCCGTGGGCCGCATCGCCGCCGCGGCGCTGACGCGCTGGTGGGGGATGCCGGCGCCGCGGCTCGCCCTCTGCGCGCTCAACCCGCACGCGGGTGAGGGCGGCCTGTTCGGCGACGAGGACGACCGCGTGCTGCGCCCGGCGGCCCAGCAACTCGGCGCGGCGGGCCCGCTCCCGGCCGACACCGTCTTCGTGCGCGCGCTCAAAGGGGAATTCGACGCCGTGCTCGCCCCGTATCACGACGTCGGGATGACGGCGGTGAAGGTCGCGGGATTCGGCCGCGGCGTGAACGTGACGCTCGGGCTGCCGTTCCCGCGCACGGCGCCGGATCACGGGACGGCGTTCGACATCGTCGGAACCGGGAGGGCCGATCCGGGCTCGATGCGCGCGGCGCTCGAGCTGGCGGTGACGCTGGCGGAGCGCAGCCGCGCGGACTAATTGCCCACCGATTCCGCGGCGGCGGCCGGACGTGTGATGCGCACCTTGCCCACCCGGCGGCCTTCCATCTCGACGACCTCGAACGTCGCGCCGGAGAGCTCCACCCGGTCCCCCGGCTGCGGCAGCCGTCCCAGCGCGCCGAACACCACCCCGCCGATCGTCGTGTAGTCGGTATCGTCGATCTTCAGACCGTACACCCGGTTCACGTCGGAGACCTCCATCGCACCGGAGATGACCGGGACCGCGCCGACGGTGGACGGCCGCGCACCGGCCTCGGGGCGGTCGTACTCGTCGTAGATCTGTCCCACGATTTCCTCGAGCAGGTCCTCCATCGTGACGAGCCCGGCAGTGCCGCCGTACTCGTCGAGCACGATCGCGAGGTGGATCTTCTGGCGCTTCATATCGGCGAGCACGTCCTCGACTTCGCGTGTGCCGGGGACGAGCAGCGGCGGCCGCATGATCGCCTGCAGCGTCGGACCATCTCCGCCCGTTCGCAGCGCGCGCAGGATGTCTTTGGCGTGCACCGTGCCGACGATGTCGTCGAGCGATTCGCGGTACACCGGATAGCGGGAGCGTCCCGCGGCGCCCACCCGGTCGGCGGCTTCGGAGAGCGAGAGCGCGAGGGGCAGGGCGACAATCTGGGTGCGCGGCGTCATCACGTCGCGCGCGTTCTTCTCGCTGAATTCGAACACCCCCTGGATCATGCGGGCGTCCTGCGAGCCGAGGTCGCCGGTGCGGCGGCTCTGCTCGACGAGCATGAGGATTTCCTCGGGGGAGTGCACGCGCTCGCGCTCGCTCATCGGGCGCGCGCCGAAGGCGCGCAACAGTCCCGTGGCGGAGCTGTTGAGGAGCCAGATGAACGGATTGGTGGCACCGGTGAACAACGTCAACGGCCGCGCCAGCCAGCGCCCCACCGTCTCCGGGTAGAGCAGCGCCAATCCCTTGGGGACGAGCTCGCCCAGGACCACGTGCATGAAGGTGATGAGAATGAACGCGATGGTGATGGCCGCCCCGTGCGCGGCAGCGGCCGTCAGGGCTGGTGGCAGCCGGGCGAACGCCCGAGCGAGCGGCTCCGCGAGCGCCGGCTCGCCGATCCAGCCGAGCCCCAGGCTCGTGAGCGTGATGCCGAGCTGGGTGCCCGAGATGTAACGGGTGATGTTCTGCATGACGGCGAGGGCCGCCTGCGCCCGACGGTCACCGCGGCGAATCAAGCCCTCAATCCGGGTGCGGCGGGCGGCGACGAGCGAGAATTCGGCGGCCACGAAAAAGGCGTTCGCGAGCACGAGCAGCGCGACGGCCGCCAGACGGAGCCCCAGGGAATACCCCGCGGAGACAGGCATCGGACAGGAAAGTAGCGGCATGGTTGCTGGCCCGCCCTCCCCCCCGATATGCTTCCCCTGGTGACCCAGGTCCTGCCGCTCGACGTGCGATGCGCGCACAAGGCGCCGGCCCGGCACGAAAGTGCCGAGCGCATGCGCGCCGCGCTGCTGCTCGCCGTGGCCGTGACGGTCGCGGAAGGGGTGGGCGGGTGGTTCTCGCACTCGCTCGCGCTCCTCGCCGACGCCGGGCACATGCTCGCCGACGTCGGCGCCCTCGGGCTCGCGCTGTTCGTGGCGCGGGTGGCGCAGCGGCCGGCGACGCCGGAACGCAGCTACGGGCTGCTCCGGCTCGAGATCCTCGCCGCCCTCGTCAACGGGGCGGCGCTGGTCGTGATCGCCGTCGGGATCGGCATCGAGGCGGTGCGGCGGCTCGAGTCCCCCAGTGAAGTGCATGGCGGCCTGCTGCTCGGCGTTGCGATGGTCGGCCTCGCGGCAAACGTCGCGGGCGTGCTGATCCTGCACCACGGCCACGATCATTCGCTCAATCAGCGCGCTGCCTATCTGCACATGCTGAGCGACCTGCTGGGCTCGATCGGCGCGGTGCTGGCGGGGCTGATCGTGCTGATCACCGGGTGGCATCTCGCCGATCCGATCATCTCGCTCCTGATCGGCCTCCTGATTCTCAACGGCGCCTGGCGGCTGGTGCGCGAGAGCACCGACATCCTGCTCGAGGCGACGCCGTCCCACATCGCCCTCGGGACCGTCCACGACGTGCTCGCCGGGCTGCCGGGCGTCAGCTCGGTGCATGACCTGCACGTCTGGACGCTCACGAGCGGCGTCGTCGCCATGAGCGGTCATCTCGTCGTGCGGAATCCGGGGGACAACCAGCGCATCCTGGAGGACGCGCAGCAGCGACTGCGCGCGCTCGGGATTCATCACGTCACGGTGCAGATGGAGAAGGACTTGACCTGCGACTAGGGCCCTCCCTATACTGCCCGCTCACTCGCCCCCCTCTGGACGCAATCCCTTGCAGATTCGCAACATCGCCATCATCGCCCACGTCGATCACGGGAAGACGACGCTGGTGTCGCAGCTGCTCCAGCAGGCCAGAGCGCTGCGCCACGGCGCCACGGGCTTCCTCGACACCGGAATCGAGGCCGAACGCGGCATCACGATTCTCGCCAAGAACACCGCGGTGCGCTGGGGCGAAACCAAGATCAACATCGTCGACACGCCGGGGCACGCCGACTTCGGCGGCGAGGTCGAGCGCATTCTGCGGATGGTCGACGGCTTCCTGCTGCTGGTCGATGCGGCCGAGGGGCCGATGCCGCAGACGCGCTTCGTGGCGGGGAAGGCGCTGGCCCTGGGCCTGAAGCCGATCGTCGTCATCAACAAGATCGACCGCCAGGACGCGGAGCCGCTGCGCGTGCACGATGAGGTGCTCGAGCTGTTCCTCGATCTCGAGGCGACGGCGGAGCAGTTCAATTGTCCTTTCCTGTATGCGTCGAGCCGCCAGGGCATCGCGACCCCGGATCTCGCGACGCCCGGGAAAGATCTCGTTCCGCTGTTCGAGACGATTCTCGCGACGGTCCCGGCGCCGGCGGGCGACCCCACGGGACCATTGCAGATGCTGATCTCGACGCTCGACTATTCGTCCTACCTGGGACGGATCGGCATCGGCCGCATCGAGCGCGGGCGCGTGCGCGTCGGCGACACCGTGGCGCTGCTGCCGCTGGGCGAAGCGGGGCCCGTCGGGGACGGCACATTCGAGCAAGCTCGGGTCGTGAAGCTGTTCGGCTTCGAGGGTCTGGAGCGCGTCGAGCTCGAGGAGGCCGCCGCGGGTGAGATCGTGGCGATCGCCGGTCTCGCCGGGGTGGAGATCGGCAAGACGGTCACCGCGCCCGACCACCTCGAGCGCCTTGCCGGCATCGCCGTAGAAGAGCCGACGATTTCCGTTGACTTCCGGGTGAACGATTCGCCGTTCGCGGGCCGCGAGGGGAAGTTCGTCACGGGGCGGCAGCTGCGCGACCGGCTGTACAAGGAACTGGAACGCAACGTCGCGCTGCGGGTGGAGGACACCGACGATCCGCAGACGTTCACGGTGTCGGGGCGCGGCGAGCTGCACCTCGGCATTCTGATGGAGACGATGCGGCGCGAGGGGTACGAGTTCCAGGTGAGTCGGCCGCGCATCATTCCGCGCGAGGGGAAAGACGGCGAGCAGCTCGAGCCGTACGAGGAGCTGATGGTTGACTGCCCCGAGGGCTACCTCGGGGTCGTCATGGAAAAGCTCGGACCGCGCCGCGCGACGCTCGTCGACATGAAGAACGCCGGGGTGGGGACGATCCGGCTGCGATTCCGGATCCCGGCCCGGGGTCTCCTGGGGTATCGGTCGGAGTTCTTGACGGATACCCGAGGGACGGGGACTATGCATCACCGGTTCTTCGACTACGGACCGTGGGCGGGGCCGCTGACGGGTCGCAGCCGCGGTGTTATGGTAGCGGACCGGGAGGGCGTGGCGGTCGCGTATGCGCTCTTCAATTTGCAGGAGCGGGGCACCATGTTTGTGAAGCCGAACGATCCCGTGTACGAGGGGATGATCGTCGGCGAGCATGTGCGGCCCGGCGACCTCGACGTGAACGCGTCGAAAGAGAAGAAGCTGACGAACATGCGGACGACGGCGTCGGACGAAATGGTGATTCTCGAGCCGCCACGGCAGGTCACGCTGGAATTGGCGCTGGAGTACATTGAGGACGACGAGTTGATCGAGGTGACACCGACCTCGGTCCGGCTGCGCAAGCACGAGCTGGGAGCTACGGCCCGGCGCAAGCTGGCCCGCAATCTGCGGGCGCTCGACGAGTAGGCCAACGCAGAGACGCGAGAACCGCAACCTCAGCCGGGGGTGACAATGCTGGCCGCGGAAACGTCGATGGGGTGGTCGCTCAAGCGTCGCGGCGACGACATCGACGAGGAGTTTGAGGACTTCGAGGAAGACAAGGATCTCGACGAAGATTTCGACGATGAGCTGGATGAAGAGGATCTGGACGAGGAAGATCTCGAGGATCTCGACGACTACGACGACCTCGACGACGAGTTCGACGACGAAGACGAGGACGGGTTCCGCCCCCGCAAGGGACCGAAGCGGGAGTGGGACTGAAAACAACCGGCAGGCTGCGACGCCGCCGTGCTGGCCAGGGCCGGGAGACCCTGCCTACCGGAGCGTCGGCAGCCTGCCGTGCTTCAGGGGTGCCCCGCTAGGCGGAGCGGGCGAGCGCTTCCGGCATTCGCTGAGCCTCGGTCCAGGCCTGGAACATCAGCACCGTCCACAACTGATAATCCCACCGGGTCTCCCCCGATAAGTGCTCCGACCACTTGCGCCGGATCGGGGCCGGGTCGAGCAGCCCTTCCCGGCGCAACCGATGCTCGTCGAGCAGCGATTCGGCCCAATCGCGCAGCGGTCGCCGCAGCCAGTCGGCGATCGGCATTCCGAACCCCTGCTTCGGCCGGCTGACCAGCGCCGGCGGGACGTAGCGATACAGCAGCTGTCGCAACAGCCATTTGCCCTCGCCATGGCGGATCTTCCACTTCACCGGCAGGCGCCAAGCGAAATCGATGACGCGCGGGTCGAGCAGCGGGATGCGCGTTTCGAGACTCACGCCCATGCTCGCTCGATCGACCTTCACCAGGATGTCGTCCGGCAAATATCCGGTGGCGTCGAGGGACATCATGACGTGGGTCGGGTCGCCGCCGAGGTGCGGGCCCGCGACCAGATCGCCGACCGTCAACACCCGCCCGCGCGGGCTGGGTGACTGCCTCCAGTAGGTCATCAGCGTTGTGTACACATCTGCCGGCGAGCGAGTCGAGAGGATATCGGCGAATTGTCGAATCCGCTCGCTCAGGTTCCGCTTGCCGGTGAGGCGACGCGTCAAGCGGTTGATGGTGCGTTCCACGGGGCCCGCGGGGCCCTGCGAGAAACCCAACACGCGCGCCGCGGTGCGCCGCACGCCATGGGGGACCCAGCGGATGCTGCGCCAGATGGACGGGCCGAGCTGATGGCGCCGATATCCCCCGAAGAGCTCGTCGCCCGCATCGCCCGACAGGCTGACGGTCACCGACTGACGCGCGAGCTGGCACACGAGATACGTGGGGATCTGTGAGGTATCGGCGAACGGCTCATCGTACAGGGTCGGGAGGAGGGGAATGACGGCGCGCGCCTGTTCCGGTGTGACGTACAACTCGGTGTGCTCGGTCCCCAGATGGCGCGAGACCGCCTTGGCGTATTCGGCTTCGTTGTACTTGCTCTCGTGGAACCCGATGGTGAAGGTTCGTACGGGGCGGGTCGCCTGTGCCTGCATCAGCGCCACGACCAGTGAGGAGTCGATGCCGCCCGACAGAAACGCGCCGAGCGGGACGTCGGCTTCCATGCGCAGTTTCACGGCGTCGCCCAGCAGCTGGTCGAGCGTGTCGATCGCGTCGGTGGCCGATCCTTCGAAGGGACGCGCCACTCCCGCCTCGGCGGCTTCGCTCATCGACCAGTAGGGGATCGGGGCGCCGCGGAACCCGTGGTCGGCGCGCAGCGTCAGCAGGGAGCCCGGAGGGAGCTTGTAGATCCCGCGGTAGATGCTCAGCGGTCCCGGGACATAGCCGCGCTGAAAGAACGCCGCGAGCGCCGTGCGGTTGATGTCGCTGCGACAGGCGGGATGGGCCCGCAACGACTTGAGCTCCGACCCGAAGATCAGCGTCTGCCCGGACCAGCCGTAGTAGAGCGGCTTCTCTCCCGCGCGGTCGCGCGCGAGGTGCAGAGCGCGGGTTTCGCGATCCCAGACGCCCAACGCGAACATACCGTTACAGCGCTCCAGGGTCCGTCGCACGCCCCAGCGGTCGATCGCGGCGAGCAGCACCTCGGTATCGGAGCGGCCGCGGAAGGTCGCGCCGCCGGCCGCGAGCTCCGCTCGCAGCTCGTGAAAGTTGTAGATCTCGCCATTGAACGTGATGACGAATCGTCCGTCAGCGGATTGCATCGGCTGGTGCCCCAGCGGGGTGAGGTCGAGAATCGCCAGGCGTCGCGAGCCGAGTGCGATTCCGGCTTGCGGATCGATCCAGTCGCCGCCGTCGTCGGGACCGCGATGGTGAATGACGTTGGCCATCCGTACGACGATGGCGCGAGCCTCCTGTTCGTTGACGCCTGCGGGATTCCAGAACCCCGTGATGCCGCACATGTCCTGCAGATCCGTTTCGTTCGGCCGTTGCCGCCAACACACTCGATGGTTCGCGGATCCGCGCGGCGTGGCCGAATCCGACGCGCGTTCCGGCAATACAGTTTAGGGGTGCAGGGCTGACGAACGCCTGTCAGTCTTGGCAGCGACGTGCCGTCGTGTGTCAGCCGTCATTCAGTCTCGGGATGCTATCCTCCTCCGATCACACTCGTGCTGTGATGCGTTTCCTTCTCGTGTGCGGTATCTGTCTCGCGGCTGTCGGCTGCGGCGAAACGACATCCCCAACCATCGTGTGTCCGCCGTCGGCGACGCCACCGCCGGGCGTGCATCCCGGCTATTACGTCACCGCGGGTGGCACGAGCTCCGGGACCGGCTCGACGGACCAGCCATGGGATCTGCAGACAGCCCTGAACGGCGGCGGGGGGAAGATTCAGCCCGGAGACACCGTGTGGCTCCGTGCGGGGACCTACTGCGGCGTGTTTCACACCGCGTTGAACGGTACGGCGAGCGCCCCTATCGTGTTCCGGCAATACCCAGGGGAGCGCGCCACGATCGACGGCACGTTCCGCGGCGGTGGGTCGTACCTGACCTTCTGGGGATTCGAGGTGATGCAGTCCGCGCCGTCGGTGCAGCAGAACTACGTGCTGCAGGCGTACACAGCGAACGGGCGGTTCATCAATCTCGTGCTGCACGACGCCGGCATCAGCGGGGTCAGCATGTCCGCCGACGCGGGCGGAGGAGTCGAGCTGTACGGCAGTCTCATCTACAACAACGGCACACACGAGAATCTCGATCACGGCCTGTACGCGCACAATACAACCGCGGCCCAGAAATTCGTCGATGACAACGTGTTCTTCGACAACTACGCGCGCGGCATTCAGGTATATGAGGGCAGCGCCAGCTCGATCCGCAATTTCCACATCGAGGGCAACGCCGCGTTCAACAACGGGACCATCGCCGCCACGTCCACCCAGAACAACCTGCTCATCAGCGCGCCCGCCGTGACCGCCGGCATGGTGGCGCTCGACAACCTGCTCTATTACTCCCCGGGCACGAGCGGGATCAACATTCGCCTGGGGAACTACGGCTTCCTCTACAACCAGAGCGTGGTGGTGCAGGGCAACTATCTCGCCGGCGGTGTGCTCGGTTTGCAGATGGAGTTACCGTGGGATTCCGCTGCGGTGCAGGGCAACACGGTCGTCGGCACCAACGGCACCGTGATCGTCCACACGAGCGGGACCGGCGTCCTCCCCTACCTGTGGATCGGGAACACGTACTACCGCGATTCCACCGCGCTGGCGTGGGTCCACAACGGGACGGCGTACACCCTGGGGGGGTGGAAAGCGGCGAGCGGCCTCGGCACCAGCGACGCGGACTCGGGGTCGCTCCCCTCTGGAACGCAGGTCTTCGTCCGGCCCAACAAGTACGAGACGGGACGCGCCAACGTTATCGTGTACAACTGGGGGAATTTGGCGAACGTGTCCGTGGACGTGTCGAGTGCGGTGCCGGTCGGGTGGCACTACGCGGTACACCCGGTCGAAGATTTCTACGGAGCGGCGGTCGCGAGCGGGACGTACGGTGGGGGATCGATTACCATCCCAATGACCGGCGTGACACCGCCGACCCCGATCGGGCGCCAAGCGCCGCGCCAGGCGCCCACGCCAGGCCCGGCCTTCGACGTCTTCGTCGTCACGAGCTCGCCCTGACCTCACTCGGCCCGTCCCCGACCCGCCCACATCGGGGCGGGCCGACCGGGACGGACGCTGCCGAGCTGTCCGCCCTCGCAAGGGACCGAAGCGGGAGCGAGGCTGAAAACAACCGGCAGGCTCCGACGCCGCCGTGGTGGCCAGGGCCGGGAGACCCTGCCTATCGGTGCGTCGGCAGCCTGCCGCAGCAGCGCTGATTCATCCTCTGCACGCGCTCCCGCAAGGCTAGCCGGTCCCGGCTTACGGACGGCTGTCGAGGCTATATTTGTGGGCCTTGGGGCCTGTAGCTCAGGTGGTTAGAGCGCACGCCTGATAAGCGTGAGGTCGGTAGTTCAACTCTACCCAGGCCCATTCAGGAGTTAGCCCCTCTCGGTCATGCCCGAGGGGGGCTTTTCCATCCCCTGTCAAGCACACACGGAAGGGCATGTGTGCAACGATGACACATCTGACATCGCCCGCCCCTAGCGGCGGCGCCCGTCAGTGTGCGCCGATCGACGCGCCGATCTGTCTGGCGATGCCAACCAGCCCGCCATCGGGCGGCGTGACGTTCGCCCAGCTCGCGAGCTTACCGTCGCGAACGATCACCGTCGCGCGCTCCGGCGGCAGTTGCACCGACTTGCCAGTGGGGGCGAAAGCCCGTACGCCGAGCGGAGCAAGATCCAAGGTGCCGGTGTGCGTCATCGTCAGCGCCACACCAAAATGCACGCCGCTCCCCGTCGCCAGAAAGCTGGATGCATTGAAGCGCAGGTCGGGCATCGCCGCGTACAGCGCCCGGTGCACGCCGATCCACGCATCGGGTCCGATCGGCTGCGGCACCGGACCACTGAAGGTGAAGTCGTCGTGCAGCAGCGACCGCGCCGGTGCAAACTGTCCGGCTTCGATGGCGGCCATGACGGAACGCACGACCGATTCCGCGGGCTGGCTCGCGGCGGGAACCCGGGCGTATATCTCGAACCGCTCCACCTTGGTGGGCGTGGGTCGCTCGTGCTTGCTGCGCGCCACCCGGTCCTGCACCTTCGCCATCGCGGCCGAGGCGTGCGCCTCGGATTCCCAGACCATGATGGAGATGCGCTTGCCATGTTCGCGGTCCACGAGCCACAGGCCGGAGAGCCCGGGTGACGTCTCGAGGGCGGGGATCACGTCGTCGAGCACATGGTCGATGCCAGCCTGCACCTGGTCCGGACTCTCCTCGAACGTCACTACCTGCGCGTACATGGGGGCCTCCAGCTGGAGAAAGGGAGCACTGGTCTTGTATTTTCCTTTCGTAAGAAAGTATATTTTCCCATGGCCAAGCGCGCAAGAGCGAGGGACGTTCCGCAGTTTCTCGACGACGATGAAGTGGCGGCCTGGCACGGCCTGCTCCAGACGTGCGGACGGGTCCTCCGCGAGCTCGACCA
>DASSIL010000301.1:0-16636 GCA_035691925.1 Gemmatimonadales bacterium | reverse complement strand
GTGGCAGCGGCAGGAACGGCGCGCGGCGGTACCAGTCGCGCGCGCGAAAACTCCAGGTGAGACGCAGCAGGTCCACCGCCAGACGTGGCCGCACCAGTGCGCGCAACGTCAGACGGGCGACCAGTGAGGTCCAACTCGCCGGAGTCTGCATGGCTTCTGTATATTCAGCGCCTATGACGCTTGCAAGCGGCGTCGCGGCCGGCTCGATCGCGCACCCTCTGGCCGGCTACCGGAGCGAATTCCCCATTTTCCGGGACCGGATCTACCTCAACACCTGCTCCCTGGGACCGCTCGGGGACCGGGCCCGGCGCAAGGTAGCCGGCTTTCTCGACGTGTGGCAGGCGCGCGGTGCGGCGGCGTGGTACGACGTGTGGTGGGAAGCCCTCGCCGAGCTGCGGGCGCGCTATGGCAAGGTCATCGGCGCGCCGGCGGAGACGATCGCCCTCGCCCCGAGCGTCTCGGTTGCCGTCGCCACGGTGGCGAGCGCGCTCGACTACGGGCGCCGCCCGCGCGTTGTCGTAACGTCGCTCGACTTCCCCACCGTGGTCTATCAGTGGCTCGCCAAACGCCCCCAGGGGGTCGAGCTCGTCGTCGTCGAAAGCCCCGACCAGGTGACCGTCCCCGTCGACGCGATCGCCCGGGCGGTGGATGATCGTACCGCGCTGGTCGCCACGTCCCACGTCTACTTCACGAGCGGCGCGATTCAGGATATCGCCGCGGTCGCGGAGATCGCGCATCGCAAGGGGGCGCTCTGTCTCATCGACGCCTATCAATCGGTGGGGCAGGTGCCGGTCGACGCGCCAGCGGCCGGGGTGGACTTTCTCATCGCCGGCGGACTGAAGTGGCTGCTCGGCGGAACGGGGATCGTGTTCTGCTACGTGCGCGATGACCCGGAGCGGCGCGTCGTGCCGACTGTCGCGGGCTGGTTCGGGCACAGGGACCAGTTCGCCTTCGAGCCGCGGTGGCTCGAATTCCATGAGGATGCGCGGCGCTTCGAGCTGGGCACGCCCGCCCTGGCGGCGGTCTACACGCAGCTCGGCGGGCTCGAGTACATCGAGGAGATCGGGGTGGCCGCGATCCGCCAGGTCACCGCCGGGCTCGTAGAGGATCTGGTAGCACGCGCGCGCGACCAGGGGTTCCGCCCCAAGGTCGCCGCGTCGCCGGAGCACCGCTCGGCGATCGTGATGCTCCCGGCCGCTGATCCGGCGGCCGCGGTGCGCCATCTCGCCGCCGGCGCGATCGTGGCAGACGCCCGTCCCGGGCACGTCCGCCTTTCTCCCTTCTTCTACAACGTGCAGGACGACCATGTCGCAGCACTCGCCCGACTCGCAGCGTACCGCAGTCACTGAAGACGAACGACTGCTCACGACGGTCCCGTCGGCGGAGCGGCGGGCCTTCGTGCACACCGATCCGTGGCGCGTCCTGCGGATCATGGGCGAGTTCGTGGAGGGGTTCGACACCCTCTCCGACGTGCGCTACGCCGTCACGATTTTCGGCTCGGCACGCACCAAGCCGGACGACCCGTACTACGACAAAGCGGTCGAGACGGCGCGGCTGCTCGCGAAACACGGGTTCCCGATCATCACCGGAGGGGGCCCCGGCATCATGGAGGCCGCGAATCGCGGCGCCCAGGAGGGGAGTGGACTCTCGATCGGCTGCAACATCGAGCTGCCGTTCGAGCAGGGGACGAACCCGTACGTCGAGCGCTCCATCAATTTCCGATACTTCTTCGTTCGCAAGACGATGTTCGTGAAATACTCCACCGCCTTCCTCGTCTTTCCCGGTGGCTACGGCACGATGGACGAATTGTTCGAGGCGTTGACGCTGATCCAGACCGGCAAGGTGAAGCATTTCCCGGTCGTGCTGTTCGGGCGGGAGTACTGGAAGGGCTTGTCCGAGTGGCTGGCCGACCGCGTCGCCGGCGAGGGAAAGATCGACACCAAGGATCTGAGCCTCTTGCACCTCACCGACGATCCAGCGGAAGCGGTGCAGCTGGTCGTGCAGGCCCGCGAGCGCAGGACCTCACACACGAGCCGTCCCGAGGTGAAGCGGTGACCACATCCGGCTTTCTCCGCGGTCCGCGGATCGACCCCCAAGCCGTCACGGGGCGGGAAACCGTCGCCGAGCTGGTCGACAACGCCTTTCTCGCCTACAACGCCGGGCGGCTGCGCGAAGCGTGCCGCCTCTATGCCGACCGCATGCTCGCCGCCAACGCCACCGTCGGGATGAGCCTCACCGGTGCCATGACACCCGCGGGCCTCGGAATGAGCACCATCATCCCGCTCATGGAGGCGGGGTTCATTGACTGGATCGTGTCGACGGGCGCGAATCTCTATCACGACGCCCACTTCGGGCTCGGGCTCTCGATGCATCGTGGTACGCCGTTCGCCGACGACGTCGAGCTGCGCGAGGAAGGCGTCGTGCGCATTTACGACATCTTCTTCCATTATGACGTCCTGCTCTCGACCGACGCCTACATTCGCGAAGTCTCGGCCCGGCCCGAATTCCAGCGCCCGATGAGCACCGCCGAGTACCACTACCTGCTGGGCGGATTCGTGCGCGAACGCGAGCAGGCCCTCGGGCTGTCGCGCCGCTCCGTTCTGGCGGTGGCGCACGAATGCGCCGTCCCGATCTACACCTCTTCGCCGGGTGATTCCTCGATCGGGATGAATGTCGCCGAGCAGGCGCTCGATGGCTCGAAACTGCGCTTCGACGTCTCGGCCGACGTCAACGAAACGTCGGCGATCGTGTTCGACGCCAAGCTGCGCGACGGGAAGAGCGGCGTGCTGCTGATCGGCGGGGGCAGCCCCAAGAATTTCGTGCTGCAGACGGAGCCGCAGATCCAGGAAGTGCTGGGGATCAGCGAGAAGGGTCACGACTACTATCTGCAGATGACCGATGCGCGCCCCGATACCGGCGGTCTGTCCGGCGCGACGCCGGCCGAGGCGGTGAGCTGGGGGAAGGTCGATCCCGATCAGCTCCCCGGAACGGTGGTGTGCTACCTCGACAACACGGTCGCGTTTCCGGTGCTCGCCGCCTACGCCCTCGCGCGCCGGAAACCTCGCCCGTTGAAGCGGCTCTACGACCGGCGTGCGGCGATGATGGACCAGCTGCACGCGGCGTACAGGGCGTCCAGGGCGGAGCGCGACGAGCGCGCCGCGCGCGCGACCGGCGGCCGCGAGCGCTGAGGTGGCGCGCCCCGTCGGCGGGTCCCGGGCGTACGCTGCGTACGCCCTCTTTCTGCTGACGCTGATCAACTTCTTCAATTACGCCGACCGCAACGTCGTCTTCGCGGTCTTCGAATCGATCAAACGCGATCTCGACCTGTCCGATCAGCAGCTCGGCTGGATCGGCTCCGCCTACATCATCGTCCTCTCCCTCGCTGCCCTCCCCCTCGGCGTGCTCGGGGATCTGCGTACACGCCGCGGCGTCATCGCCTGGGGCGTCGGCATCTGGAGTCTGTTCACGTCGCTCGGCGGCGCGGTGCGCGGGTTCTGGCAGTTGTTCTTCGTCCGGGCGATGGTCGGCGTCGGCGAAGCGGGGTATGGCTCGGTCTCTCAGGCACTCATCGCCGAGTTCTTCAAGGAGCGCCGGCGTGCCTTCGCACTCGGGATTTACTCCGTCGGCATGGCGTTGGGCGGCGTCTCGGGCGTATGGCTCGGCGGTTTGCTCGCCGAAGCATACGGCTGGCGGCTCGCGTTTCTCTGGCTCGGCGTTCCCGGGTTCATCCTCGCGCTGCTGGCGTCACGGCTGCGCGAGCCGGAACGACGCCCCCCGACACCGCTCGCCACGACGCTGCGGCGGTTCACGACCACGGGTGTCAGGCGCGCGCTGCGCTTCGCGTATCCCGTCATCTGGCTGACGACCCTCGGAGCGCTTGCCAGCGGTGCGCTCGCCCTGATTCGGGTGATTCCGATCGAGATGGTGGTGGCGGTATTCGGACTGTTCGTCGGGGTTGGCGTAGCCTGGACCGTCGCCCGGCTCGTTCCGCTCGCGATCCGGCAGGGAACTCAGGCAACCGAGGTCGCCGCCTCGGCCTTCGAAGAGTTTCTCGAAGCCGCGGCGGTAGTCCTGCGCATCCCCACCCTCATCTGGGTGTTTCTAGGCGGCGCACTGGTGACGTTCGCGGTGAACGGCTTGATCGCCTGGGCCGCGAGTTTCATGCAGCGGGTCCACGGTTTCTCGGTGAGCGACGTCGGACGGGAGTTCGGGCTCTGGGGGTTGCTGGGCGGCGCACTCGGCGCAGTCGTGGGCGGCAGGCTCGCCGACTGGCTCGCGCCGCGCTGGAAGGGCGCCCGGGTCGCCGTCGCAGGAGGGGGCTTCATCCTGGGCGCCCCCATTGTGGTCGTGCTGATCATGGCGCCGAGCCTCAAGTTCTTCGTCCCCTGCGTATTCGGTACATACTTCTTCTACACCTGGTACAATGGGCCATTGTCGGCGGTGATCTTCGATGTCGTACCGGCGGCCGTGCGATCTTCGGTGATGGGGGCATTCTTGTTGTTCTCGCATCTCGCCGGGGACGCGGTCGCGCCGCCGCTCATCGGCTTTCTGTCCGACCGCATGCAGAGCACCTGGCACCTGGCAGCCGATGACGCGCTGCGGCGTGCGATGCTCCTCTTGCCGGCGGTGGGATTGGTCGGAGGGGTTGTGATCCTGTTCGCGCTGCGGACGGTGGGACGAGACATGGCGCGAGTGACACGGAGTGCCGCGTGAAGATCGCCGTCGTGTTCGACACGCCGCACCCCGATTGGGGCGACGAGGACTACCGCCGTGAAATGTCGGAAGGGAAGGTGGAAGAGGCGGAGTACGACGTCGCCCGCGCACTGATCCAGAACGAACACGAGGTACGCTTCGTCGGCATCGTCGACGACGTGCGGCCGTTGATCAATCAGCTGACGGAGTTCGGGCCGTCGCTCGTGTTCAACTGCTGCGAGGGCTTCCGGGGCAGCTCGCAGTACGAGTACGCCGTGGCGGCGGTGCTCGAGATGCACGGCTGGCGGCACACCGGGTGCACCCCGACGGGCCTGCTCGTGGCGCGCAACAAGTCGATGAGCAAGAAGATCCTGAAGCACCACGGCATCCGCGTCCCGGAATTCGCCACCTTTCACCCCGGGGACCCGTTTCTCCGGCCCTCCACGCTGCGGTTTCCGCTCATCGTAAAACCGCTGTTGGAGGACGCGTCGGTCGGCATCGCGCAGTCGTCGGTGGTGAGCGAAGACGAGAGCCTCGCCGAGCGTGTCGCCTTCATTCACGAGAAGTACCAGCAGGCCGCGATCGCCGAGGAGCTGATCGAGGGGCGCGAGCTGTACGCCGGGCTGATCGGCAACAACACCCTCGAGCAGCTGCCCGTGGTCGAGCTGCACTTCAGCAAGGTGTCCAAGGCGGAGCGGCGCATCGCGACGTACAAGGCGAAGTGGGATGAGGAATACCGCGACCGCCACCATATTCGGTCGGGGTTCGCGCGCTTGTCGGAAGCGCTGCGCGGCAAGATCCGGGAAGCTTGTGAGACGGCGTTTCACGCGTTGTGGCTGCAGGATTACGGACGCATCGACTTGCGGGTAACCCACGATCACGAGGTCTACGTGCTGGAGGCGAACCCCAATCCGTTCATCGCCTATGGTCACGAATTCGCCAACGCCGCCGAAAAGGCGGGCATGAGCTACCAGAAATTCATTCAGCGTCTCGTGGACGAGGCAATGCGTCGATGAGCGACGCCTGGTCGGCAGTCCGGAGCCTGATCAGGCGCCGCCGGCGGGAGATCCCCCGGCCGGAGCTGCGCTGCCCGCGCTGCCGCGCCGAGCTGCAGCGTTTCTGGTACTTCTGCCCCAATTGCAGCAAACAGCTCGTCTGGGGGGACACACAGCTCGAGACCGGGGCGGAGTGCCGCTACTGCCGCTGGATCGTCTCGGACAGCTTCTCGTGGTGCCCGTGGTGTGGGCGCGACATCGCCGATCGCGATTCGAGTCCCGAGCCGCTGAAACGCCCCAAGGGATTCAAGTACGAGCGGCGTTGCCGCCGCTGCCACGGCGGCCTGCAGTACCCGATGCAGTGGTGTCCCTGGTGCGCCAAGCCGCAGTGGTGGAAGTACGACCGGTTTCAGAACCATTGCCCGCACTGCGACCGCGGCGTCGATGACTGGATGGACACCTGTCCCTGGTGCGGCGAGGACGCCACCGGCCGGGACCTGATCGAGCGGGCGCTGCGCCGGGTGCGCCGCCTGCTGATCGTGTCGCGCATCAAGGACTGGGATTATCGCGTGCTGCTCCGGCCCGGCGTGTCCGGGGTGTCCCCGTACGGCCCGAAAGTGATCGAGATCGATCGCCGGTACGTCACGAGCAAACGGCGCCGCGACGAGATTTCCTGGAACACGCTCACCGGCCTGATTCTCCACGAGCTGGGCCACTCGTTCCTGTACCACAACTGGTCGTGGACCCGGACGGGCCGCTTCCGGCGTGCCTTCGGCGAGGTGCGGCGGGCCTACCGTGTCGCCGACGAGCACTGGGTCGATTTCGAGCGCCGTCGCGTCGCGACAACGCTGGTCGACTACGTCAGCCGCTACGCGGGTACGCATCCGCAGGAGGATTTCGCCGAGACGTTCCGGTTCTACGTGGCCCGACGCGGCCGGCTGCGCGAGCTGTTCGGGGAATTCGGGCGCAAACGCAAAGGCGTTGTGGTGTTCGAGAAGTTCCTGGTCGTGCACGACTATGTACGGTCCCTGCGCGGGTGGCGCTGACCGGTCGCACCTTCCTTCGCTGATCGAGGTTGCCATGATGCGCTCGTTGTTCCTCCTGACCTTGCTCGCCGCCCCCGCGGCGGCGCAGGCCCCGAAAGACTCGTTCCGGCTCGCCTTCGACCTCGGATTCGTGAACGCGTCGGGGAACACCGACGTGACGACGCTCAACGTCGGCGAACACCTGAGCTACGTCACGGGCCCCTGGACGCTCGCGCACGGCGTGATCGCGATCGAAGGACGATCGCATGGAGCGGAGACGGCGGCGCAGTATGCCAGCGATCTTCGCGTCGACCGGGCGTTCTCCTCACGGTTCGGCGCCTACGCCCTCGCCGGCTGGTACCGCAACCCCTTCGCGGGAATCGGGCGGCGTTTCAGCGAGGGAACCGGGCTCACCGCAAAGATCATCGCCCATCCCAAGGACGTGCTGTCGGGGGAGGCGGGTATTTCGTTCGTGCAGGAGCGCAACACCGCCTTCGTGACGAACAGCTTCGGCGCCGGCCGTGGCGCCGTCCTCTACAAGCACAGCTTCACCGACGCCGCCAGTTTGCAGGAGGCACTCGAGCTGTTGGCGAATCTCAAGACTTCGGACGACCGGCGGGTGAATTCCGAGACGTCCCTGACGGCGCCCCTGTCGAAGCGCATTTCTCTGAAAGCCGCGTATCTGATTCGCTTTCAGAACCTGCCGGAGCCGGGGTTCAAGAAGACGGACCGCGTCTTTACGACGGGAGTGCAGATCGTCTTCTAGCGGAGGAATCGGGAGGGTGGCCCTCGCGGGCCACCCTCGCCCGTGTTGCCTAGAAGATCGTGAAATTCAACCCGGCGCCGATCTGGAAGCTGGTGCTCGAGTGTCCGAGCACACGAGCCTCGATGAACGGATGGGTCGGGCCGCGGCGTGATTCGAACCCGAACAACAGGTCCCACCCCGTATCGTGATCGGAGGCGCCGTTGAGCGACGCGTTCTGGTAGTTCAGACCACCGCCCATATAGAACGCCGATCCATAGCCGGTTGGCAAGCGGAACTTCAGGTCGCCGCTAAATCCCACGCGCGACCCAGTATCGACGAAGTAATAGTCGAACGACGGATAGAACTCCACGTCGTTGCTGAGCGGCAACAGCATCTGCGCGCCGACCAGCGCCCGATCCATGTCGAAATTGTATCCGAAATGCGGACCAATGTGCGCCCGCTGCGCATGCGCCGGAATGGTGAAGCACGCGAGCAGGAGGCCCGCCAGCAACAGCGTGTGTCGCAGGCTCTTCATGTCTCCTCCTTTGAATGATCCCAGGTGCCTCTCGCACCCACCCGGTTGACACCCGTGCCTCGCCTCAGGTTCCGGTTCGCTCACGCCGTCGTGCTCAAAGTGTGTTTCGGATCACACGGGAACCCGGCACCCGGGCGCTCTTGTGCGCTGCCGCGGACCAGCCGCACTTTCCCTGCTCTCATATCGGAAGGTGCCATGCGGTGTCACGTGTTTCTCGTCGGGCTCCTGATTGGCGGCTCCGCTGCCGCGCGCGCGCAGCGTCCTGCGCCGCAGCACGTCGACGTCCCGACGATCGCGCCGCGCCCCGAAGATGTCGCCACGATCGACGGCATCCTGCACGCCTTCTACGACGTGATCTCGGGACCCGCCGGGCAGCCGCGTCAGTGGTCGCGCGACCGCACGCTTTACATTCCCGATGTCCATTTTGTGTCGCTGTCGACCGACAGCGCGGGGCACGTACGCGCCGACGTCGTGACTCATCAGATGTTCGTCGATCGCTCGAATCCCTCACTCGTCCGTCGCGGATTCTTCGAGACCGAGATCCACCGCACCACGGCGCGCTTCGGCAACGTCGTCCACGTCTTCAGTACGTACGAAATGCGCGAGCGGGCCGAGGGACCGGTGTTCGGACGCGGCATCAACAGCATCGAGCTGTTCTGGGATGGGACGCGCTGGTGGATCGCCGGGGCGCAGTGGGACGATGAGCGGCCCGACAATCCGATCCCCACGGAGTACCTGCCGTAGTCCCGCTCGCGGAGCGGCGCCGCTACTACCGCGCGGCGCTGCGGTTCTCCCGGCTGGCGCGCCGGGTCGTGCAGCGCCGCGTCGCTCGAGGCTTCCGGGTACGCCTCAAGTCCGACGCGAGCTTCGTGACCGACGTGGACCTCGCGGTCGAACGCACGCTGCGCAGGACCATCGCACGCACATTTCCCGGCCACGGCATCCTGGGCGAAGAGTTCCCACCCACGCGAGGCCGGGCGCCGCTGCAGTGGATTCTCGACCCGATCGACGGCACGACGAGCCTGACCCACGGCATCCCGTTCTACGGGACCATCATCGCGCTGCACCACGAGGGGATTCCACTCGTCGGCGTCATCGACCTCCCCGCACTGGGGCGGCGCTACAGTGCGGCCGTCGGTCTCGGCGCGTGGTGCAATGGGCGCCGCCTGCGCGTCCGTGATGTCCCGGCTCGCGCGATCGACAAGGAAATCGTGTCGGCCGGAGACCGCGACCGCTTCGTGCAGTGCCGCGCCGGCGCGGCGTTCGACCGCCTGATGCGCGAGCACCCCACCGTGCGCGGCTACGTCGACTGCATCGCTCACTGCTTCGCCGCGGAGGGATCGGTCGGGGCCGTCGTGGATTACGGCGTGAAGCTCTGGGACATCGCGGCGACACAGGTGCTGATCGAGGAAGCGGGAGGACGCTACGTCCTGGGGTACCAGTCCCGCACCAGGGACCCTGCCGTGTACGGAATCATCTGCGGCAAGAGGGCGGTGGTGCGCCGCCTGGAGCGCCTGCTCGTGGGCTACCCGACCGCCTGACTCGCGCGCCCAACCTCACGCAGGAACTCGCGCGACTTGCGCACCTCTTCCAGATACTCGCCGATCTCGTCGTCCTCGCGGTTCGAGTCCCATCCCAGCAGCTCGGCCATCTTCCGCGCCACGTTTGCCGCCACGCCCGTCCCGTGCTGTGGGTCTTCATAAAAGAGGTGGAGCCGCCGGATCAGAACGTCGGTGAGCCGCATCGCCATCTCCCGTTCGACGGCGTAGACGACTTCGGCGCGGATCTCGGCCCGCCCCGCCACGAGCGGTCCCCCCAGCACCTTGTTCCGGGTGACGAGGTTGAGAATCGCGGCCGATTCGGTGCCGTAGCTGTCGACCAGGTGCCGCGCGGTGACCGGGGACAGCTCTTTCATCCGGACGGACTGCATCATGACGTCGAGCGCCGCGATCTCGCCGCCCGGCAGTGGCTGCACCTCGGTGGTGGCACGGGGCGGCGGCTGCCGGCCGTCGATCTGGCGCAGGCGCTGCACCACGAGATCGACCACATCCCGCCCCATCACGCGATACGTCGTGAGCTTGCCGCCCGCGATCGTGATCAACCCGCTGGGACTCTCTTCGATGCGGTGCTCGCGCGACACGCGTCCCGCCGGAACGTCGGGGTCGGCGGCGAGCAGCGGCCGCAGTCCGGCCCAGGTGGCGATCACGTCGTTCGGGGAGAGGCGCGCGCGGGGGAACACCGCGTTGGCCGAGCGCAGCAGGTAGATGACGTCTTCGCCCGTGGCGCGCACCGCATCCGGCTCGACGTTGTCTTCGGTTTCCGTCGTGCCGATGTAGGCGAGATCGTTCCAGGGGAGCAGAAACATCACGCGGCCGTCGATCGGCGAGGCGATCGTGACCGCATCGTGCAGCCCCAGTCGGTCGCGCCGCACGATGGCGTGGGCGCCCTTGGAAGCCCGGATCAACGGGGCTGCGTTGGGCGCGTCGAGGTGGCGGATGCGATCGACCCAGGGGCCCGTGGCGTTGACCACGGTCAGCGCACGCACCAGCCGCTCTTCACCGGAGAGGGCGTCCCTGATGACCGCGCCGACGATGCGCCCTTCCGCCCGGACGAAGCTCGTGACCGCGGCGTAGTTCGCGACCAACGCACCGGCCATGCCGGCGCCGCGCAGCGTGGCGAGGACGAGCCGGACGTCGTCGGCCTGCGCGTCCCAGTACACCGCGGCGCCCCGGAGATCGCGGTCGCGCAGCCCGGGCTCTGCGTCGAGCGAGCGCTTGGGGGAGAGCCAGCGATGCATGTGGGTGTTGCGGAAACCCGCGAGCACGTCGTAGAGCCACATCCCCGCCCGCAGCTTCATCGGAGAGACCCGCCCGCCGCGATACACGGGGAACAGGAACCGGGTGGGGCGGACGAGATGGGGAGCCGTCTGCAGCAACACGCGGCGCTCGCGGCTCGCCTCGAGCACGAGTCCCAGCTCGAGATGCTCGAGGTAGCGCAGGCCGCCGTGGATCAGGCGCGAGCTGCGCGAGCTCGTGCCCGAGCCGAAATCGTGGCCGTCCACCACGGCGGTGCGCAGGCCGCGCAAGGCGGCATCGCGCGCGATGCCGGCGCCCGTGATCCCTCCGCCGACGACCAGGAGGTCCACGGGCTGCGCCTGCATCGATTCCAGCGCAGCGATGCGCGAACGGTTTGAGAACGGGGCTTCGCCCGCCAACTCCCCTCCGAGCCTCGACGGACGACCCGTCGGTGCGTGTTCCGGGTCACGGTCGCTCGCGGCCGCCACCCTGAGGGTGGGCCGACAATGTAATCTCAACCCGCCGGCAGCGCGCCGATTCCCCACCGACGCCTGCAGGTTGTAGGTTTCCCGCGCGGGAATTCCGGAGGCCTGGGAGCGCATGACGAACCCCACGGGCCGGCGCGTCGCGATCGTCGCGGGCTGCCGGACGCCGTTCTGCAAAGCAGGGACGGACCTCAAGTACGTCCGCGCCGTGGATCTCGCACGCCACGCCGCGCGCGAGCTGATCGAGCGCACCAACCTCAATCCGCGTGCCGTCAACGAGGTCATCTTCGGCCAGGTGGTAGCCTCCCCCCTCGTTCCCAACGTCGCGCGCGAGGTCAGCCTGTTGCCGCAGTTCCCCAGGGAGATTCCGGCGTACACGGTGAACCGGGCCTGCGCGTCCTCCAACCAGGCCGTCACCGCCGCGCACGATCAGATCGCGTTCGGACATGCCGATATCATCCTGGCGGGCGGTGTGGAGTCGCTCTCCGACATTCCGATTCTCGCATCCCGCCGCCTCACCGACATCCTCGTCACCGCCAGCAAAGCCAAGACGCTCGGCGCGCGCCTGGCGACCTTCGCACGGATCCGCCCCCGGGATCTCATGCCAGTCTCTCCCGCCATCGCCGAACCGTCGACCGGAGAATCGATGGGCCAATCGGCTGAGAAGATGGCGAAGGAGAATCACATCTCACGGGAGGAGCAGGACCGCTGGGCGTTGCGCAGCCACCAACTCGCCGCGCAGGGAACGAAGGACGGCCGTTTGACGGCCGAGATCGCCCCGTGGTTCCCGGAGCGCGCCGGGGGCGTCGTCGTAACGGCGGACAACGGCATTCGCACCGACACCACGCTCGAGCAGATGGCCAAGCTGCGGCCGGTGTTCGATCGGCGCTACGGCACCGTTACCGCCGGGAACTCGTCCCCCCTCACCGACGGCGCGTCGGCGGTGCTCCTCATGGCAGAGGAGGTTGCCCGCGCGCTGGGCTACGAGCCGCTCGCCTTCGTGCGCTCCTACGCCGTTGCGGCAGTCGATCCCGGATGGCAGCTGTTGCAGGGTCCGATCTGGGCAGTCCCGATCGCCCTCGAGCGGGCGGGGATCCAATGGAAGGAGCTCGGGCTTATCGAGATGCACGAGGCGTTCGCCTCCCAGGTCCTCTCCAATCTCCAGGGCTTCGCCGCGAAAGGATGGGAGATCAACGAAGACATCATCAACGTCACGGGCAGCTCGATTGCCATCGGACACCCCTTCGGCGCAACCGGCGGGCGGCTCGTCACGACGCTGGCCAACGAAATGAAGCGGCGCGACGTGCAATTCGGTCTGATTTCCGTGTGCGCGCAAGGCGGCATGGCCTCGGCGGTCGTGCTGGAGCGGCGCTGATGGCGGTGTTCCGCTGGGAGCTGAAGGACGGCGTCGCCGTCGTCACGCTCGACACGCCGGGCGCGCCCGTCAACGTCATCTCGCGCGTCGTCAAAGAGGAGATGTACGAGCTGCTGGCCGAGCTCGAGCGCGACGCCAACGTGAAGGCCGTCGCCTTCTTCTCCGGGAAGCCCGACAACTTCATCGCCGGCGCCGACATCGAGGAATTCGTCCAGCTGAAGAGCACCGCCGATGCCGAGCAGCTCTCACGCGATGGGCAGGCGCTGCTCGACCGCGTCGCGGCGTCCACCAAACCGACCGTCGCCGCGATTCACGGGGCCTGCCTCGGCGGCGGACTCGAGTTCGCCCTCGCCTGCCGCTACCGCATCGCCACCGACCACCCCAAGACCCAGATCGGCCTCCCCGAAATCCAGCTCGGCATCCTGCCCGGCGCAGGGGGGTGCCAGCGGCTGCCGCGCCTCATCGGGGCCCGCGCGGCGCTCGACATGATTCTCGCCGGCAAGAGCGAGCGCGCGGCGAAGGCGTTCAAGCTGGGCATCGTCGACGAGCTGGTGCCGCCGGCGATCCTGCCGGATATCGCGCTCGCGGCCGCACGCCGGCTCGCGCAGGATCCCGTCCCGCGGCGTCGGCGCGGTGGGTTCCTCGGGACCCTGCTCGACGGCAATCCGCTCGGCCGGCTCCTGGTGTTCCGCCTGGCGAAGCGTCAGGTGCTCGCGCAGACCAAAGGCAATTATCCAGCGCCGCTGGCGGCGCTCGAGGCGGTGCGCCACGGGCTCAGCCACGGAATGAAGGAAGGCCTGCAACGCGAGGCGCAGCTGTTCGGCCAACTCGCTTTGACCGATGTCTCGCGCAAGCTGGTGCAGATCTTTTTCGCCACCCGGGAGTTGAAGAAGGACCCCGGCGCTCCGGGTGCTCCGCCGCCCGCGGAAGTGCACCGGCTCGCCGTCATCGGGTCGGGATTCATGGGGGCCGGGATCGCCGGGACGGCGGTCGTGCAGGCGGGGATCGACGTGCGCCTCAAGGACGCCGACCTGGGACGCGTCGCCAAAGGGCTCCTCGCCGCCCGGGACATCGTGAACGACCGCCTCACCCGGCGCCGCATCACGAAGTTCGAGCACGCGCGCCTCGTCGCCTCCCTCTCGGGGAGCGACCAGTACACGGGGTTTGGCGGCGCCGAGCTCGTGATCGAGGCGGTGTTCGAGGAGCTCTCCGTCAAACAGCAGGTCCTGCGCGAGTGTGAGGCGGTCCTGCCCGCGACCGCGGTGTTTGCGTCCAACACGTCGACCATTCCCATCGCCCGCATCGCTGAAGGGTCCAAGCGGCCCGAGCAGGTGATCGGGATGCACTTCTTCTCACCGGTGGCACGGATGCCGTTGCTCGAGGTGATCCCGACCGCGGCAACGGCGCCGCAGACGGTCAGCACCGCCGTCGGCTTCGGGCGGCGGCTCGGCAAGACGGTGATCGTCGTGAAGGACGCACCGGGGTTCTGGGTGAACCGCATCCTCGGTCCGTACATGAACGAGGCGGCGCACCTGCTGCTCTCCGGTGTGCGCGCCGAGGAGATCGACGCGGCGATGGTGCAGTTCGGGTTTCCGGTTGGGCCGATCACCCTGCTCGACGAAGTGGGAATCGACGTAGCGCAGCACGCCGGGGACGTGTTGCAGGCGGCGTTTGGTGAGCGGCTCACACCGCCGGCGGCTCTGGCCGCGCTCGTCAAGGATGGCCGGCTCGGCCGCAAGGCGGGGAAGGGCTTCTACACGTACCCGAACGGCAAGAAGGGCGATGTCGATGCGTCGATCTATCCGTTGCTCGGGGTGCAACCCAACGGCGGGATTCCCGCCGCCGAGATCGTCCAGCGACTGACCTACGCGATGCTGAACGAAGCGGCCCGGGCGGTGGCGGAAGGAGTGGTACGGACCCCCCGCGACGGCGACATCGGGGCCATCTACGGATTCGGTTTCCCGCCGTTCCGCGGTGGCCCATTGCGCTATCTCGACGACCTCGGGTCTGACCGCGTCTTCGCCGAGATGCAAAGGCTCGCCGAGCGCCTGGGCCCCCGTTTCACGCCGAGCGAAGCGATCGTCGACCATGCGCGCTCGCTCGTGCGGTTCTATCCCTGATGCTGCGCGCCAGCCTGCTCTGGCTCAGCGAGCAGCCCCGCATTTTCCGTTTCGTCCGCAACAGCCGCCTCGCCGGGCGGATGGCGTCGCGATTTGTCGCGGGAGAGACGATCGACACGGCGATGGCGGCGCTGCGCGACCTCAATGCCGCGCGGATCTCGGCGAGCCTCGACCTGCTGGGCGAATCCGTGTCCCGTGCCGAGGAGGCCCGGGGGGCGCGCGACGTGTATGTGCAGCTGCTCGACCGGATTCACGCGGCCGGCGCCGAAGCCAACGTCTCGGTCAAGCTGACGCAGATGGGGCTCGACATCGACGAAGCGCTCTGTCTCGAGAACCTTCGTGCCATCCTGCTCCGGGCCCGCCAATACGCCTCGTTCGTGCGCATCGACATGGAAGGATCGGCGTACACGCAACGCACCCTCGATTTCTTCACGCGCACCGTGTATCCCGAATTCGGCAACACGGTGGGAGTCGTGCTGCAGTCTTATCTGCGCCGCACCGCCGCCGACGTCGACGCCATGATCGCGCTCGGCGCGCGGGTCCGGCTGTGCAAAGGGGCGTACAAGGAGCCGGCGGACATCGCATTTCCCGAGAAGCACGACGTCGATGCCAACTACGTGTCGTGCATGGAGCGTCTGCTCGAGCACGGCAACTACCCCGGTCTCGCGACCCACGACGAAAAGCTCATCACGCACGCCCGCGCGTTCGCGAAAGGGCGGCGCATCGATCCGTCGCGCTACGAGTTTCAGATGCTCTACGGTGTGCGGCGCGACCTGCAGCAGGAGCTACGGGCGGCGGGATATGGGATGCGCGTCTACATCCCGTTCGGCACGCATTGGTATCCGTACCTGATGCGGCGCCTCGCCGAGCGCCCCGCCAACATCGGATTCGTCCTCGGCAACATCGTGCGGGAGTCGCTGCGTGGAGGCCGCCGGTGAGCGACGACGGGACGCTGGGTGGATATCTCCGCGTCCACCAGCGACCCCCCGCGTTCGGCGGTCCCGACGGCGCCGCGTACACCGTGTCCACCCTCGTCGACGACGATCCCGATCCATCCGGCCGCTTCGGCGCCGCGCTGCTGTTCGTGCGCTGGTCCGACACGGGCGAAAAGGCCGTCGGACACCTCGAGACGGATTATCTCGCCTTCGGCGCGACGCCCGACGCAGCGCTCGCGCCGGTCCTGGCGCTCTCCCTGGCTGAGGTGAAGGCGCACCTCGACGCTTGCGTGGCGCGGCGCGGCCCATGACGACCGGCGTCGTGCTGACCCGAAGCGGCGGCGGCACCTACCGCGTGCATACGCCGGAGGGAGAAGTGAAGGCGGTGCTGCGGGGCAAGCTCAAGCAGGACGACGACGACCGGGTGGTCGCGGGAGACATCGTGGAGCTGGCGCTGCACCGCGAGGGTCCGGCGACGGTCGAGCGCGTGCACACGCGCCGCAGCGTCCTCGCGCGGCGCCGCGCCAGCGGTGGACGTGCCGTGCGGCGTGCTCAGCCGATCGCGGCCAACGTCGATCAGGTCGTCGTCGTCACGTCGGCCCGCGATCCGGAGCCGAACCCACGGATGCTCGACCGCTTCCTCGTGATCGCGGAAGCGAACGGGCTCCCCGCCGCGGTGGTGGTGAACAAGGTCGAGCTCGATCGCGACATCGTCGACGTGCTGAGCCGCCGCTTTGGGGGTGCCGGGTATCAGGTGCTCGCGACGTCGCTGAAGGTTCCTGAAGGACTCCCCGCGCTGCGAGATCTGTTGCGGGGCCGCGAGACGGTTTTCACGGGGGCATCCGGTGTCGGAAAATCGAGCCTCTTGAACGCGCTCGAGCCGGGGTTGAAGCTCCGCATCGGCGCGATCAGCGAGAAGTGGCGCACCGGGACG
>DASSIL010000300.1:0-6608 GCA_035691925.1 Gemmatimonadales bacterium | reverse complement strand
ATGTCACTCCCAATCTCAAGACGGTGCTCGACCTGCCACTGCGCCTGCAGGGCAAGGGCTGGCCGGCGAAGATGGAAGTGCGGGGCGAGGTCTATCTCTCGAAGAGCCAGTTCGCACGGGTGAACGAGGAGCGGGCCAGGGGCGCCGAGCCGCTGTTCGCCAATCCGCGCAACGCGGCGGCCGGCGCGTTGCGCCAGCTGGATCCGAAGATCACGCGCAGCCGCGGCCTCCGAATGTTCTGCTTCCACGTCGAAACGCCCGGCGGCAAACCCGCCGCGGCGACGCAGCACGAGCTGCTGCAGCAGCTGCACGACTGGGGTTTCCCTGTCGAGCCGCATCACCGTCTCGCCAAGGACCTCACCGCCGCGCACCGGACAATCGCCGAACTCGAAGCGCTGCTTCCAACGCTCGACTACGGCGCCGACGGCGTCGTGGTGAAAGTGAATCCCGTCGCCCTCCACGCCGAGCTCGGCACGGTAGGGGAGCGCGAGCCGCGCTGGGCGATCGCACGCAAGTTCGCACCCGAGGTCGCCGTCACGAAGCTGCTCGAGATTCGTGTGAATGTGGGTCGCACCGGCGCGCTCACCCCCTACGCCGTGCTCGAGCCGGTCGGCGTCGGAGGCGTCACCGTATCCACGGTGACGCTGCACAACTTCGATCAAATCACGGCCAAGGATGTGCGCGAGGGCGACCTCGTCGAAGTCACACGCGCCGGGGAGGTCATCCCTCAGATCCTCGGCCCCGTGCTCAAGAAGGGGACGCGGCGCAAGCCGCCGTACAAACCGCCGACCCGCTGCCCCGTGTGCCACTCGCCCGTCGAGCACCCCAAGGACGAGGTCGTGGCCTATTGCCCCAACGTCTCGTGCCCCGGTCGCATCCTCGAGGGCATCGTCCATTTCGCCTCGCGCGACGCGATGGGCATCCGCGGCCTGGGGTACGAGCGGGTGAAGGCGCTGCTCGCCGCGCAGCTGATCGCCGACGTCGCCGACCTGTACGACCGCAAGAAGCTCAATCTGCTGCAGCTGCTCACGCTCGAGGGGTTCGCCGAGAAGTCGGCCCAGCAGCTGCTCGACGCGATCGAGCAGTCGAAGCAGCAGCCGCTCTCCACGCTGCTGTATGCGCTCGGGATTCGTCACGTCGGTGGCCAGAGCGCCCGGCTCCTCGCCCGCCACTTCGGGACGATGCCGCGGCTCGCGAAAGCCGGGGCGGAAGAGATCGGAGAGATCCGGGGCGTCGGACCCGAGATCGCGGAGGCGGTCGCCGAATTCTTCGCCACACCGGCGAACCGCAAGCTGATCGAGCGCCTGACGAAGCTCAGCCTGACCATGGAGGAACCGGTCGCGGCGGCGGGGACCGGTCCGCTCGCGGGCCAGACCTTCGTCATCACCGGCACCCTCCCCACCCTCTCCCGCGACGCCGCCACCCGCCTGATCGAAGCGGCGGGCGGCCATGTCGCTGACAGCGTCTCGAAGCGCACCAGCGCCGTGGTGGCGGGGGAGAATCCGGGATCGAAGCTCGCCAAGGCCCAAACGCTCGGAATCCCGGTCCTGACCGAGGGGGAACTGTTGCGCCGCGCAGCCCCGAAGTCTTAAGTTGGCCTCCTCCATGACGATTCCTACGACCTCGACTGCGGCTGGCCTCACGATCGGGACCGGTGGCCTGGCGCAGCTGCGCCGCAGCCTGCTGCAGTACGCGCCCGATGCCGCCATCGCAGTGCTGCAGGAGTCCGGATACGCCGCAGGAGAAGGCCTCTACGCCGCGCTGTGCAGCTGGCTCGGGACCCATGCCGGCACCGAGCGCCCCGAAGAGCTGGACGCGACGCTGTTCGCCGGGGCGTTGTCGGATTTCTTCCAGTCGACCGGGTGGGGACGGCTCGCGATCGCGCCGGTGGGGGGCGCCGCGTTGGCGCTCGACTCGTCCGACTGGATCGAAGCGGAGCCCGGGTCGGCGCAGATACCGATGTGCTTCTTTTCGGCGGGGATGCTGGCCGACGTGATGGGGCGCGTGTCGGGCGAGCAGGTCGCGGTCATGGAGGTCGAGTGCCGCAGCAAGGGCGACTCGATCTGCCGGTTTCTGTCGGCGTCACCCGCGACGCTCCAGGAGGTCTACGAAAAAATGGCGGCGGGGATAAGCTACGTGGAGGCGCTGCAGGGCTAGGTCACCGCCGGGCGACGCTCACCCCGTCCAGCAACAGCGACGGCGACCAGCGGCTCCCCTGCCAGCGGCCGTCGGTTCCGAATCCTCCGATCCGTTTCAGCAGCTCGTAGACGTTACCCGCGACGGCGGCGTCCTTCACCCGTCCCGTGATCTCCCCGCGCTCGATGCGAAACGCGAGCGCCACCGGATGACTGAACGCGCCGCCGATCACATTCCCCTGCCCCACGCCGATCAGCTCGTCGATCACGAGGCCATCCCGCACATCGGCAACGAGTCCTCCCCCGATCTCGGATGTCCCCACATCCACCACCCCTTCTCCCACAACCATGTTCGAGTACTCGACGACCGGCTTCCCGAACGTACCGCGCGTGCCGTGGCCGGTGCCTCGTGTTCCGGCCCGCGCCGCGGTTTCGAGATCATAAATGAACGCCCGCACCGTGCCCCGCTCCACGAGGGGAAGCCGGTGCGATACCGTCCCCTCATCGTCGATGGGGCGCGAAGCGGGACGATGCGGCAGCAGCGGGTCATCGATCAGGGAGAAGGCGGGGTCGAACACCGCTTCGCCGATCTTCGTACCGAGGGGGGAGATCCCCTGCAGCACGACCTTCCCCGAGAGCGCCTGGCGCAGCGGCAGGAGAATTGCCGAGAGTCCCTGCGGTGTGAACACCACGGGGAGCGCGCCGTCGGGGGGCGCGACGACGGTGAGGGCGTGGTCGTAGCGCTCGTCGATCGTCCGTACCAACGCGTCGACATCGCGAACGGTGGGGAGGTCGGTCCCCTGGTACTGATCCGAGAGAAACAGCACGTCATCGCCCGCAAACCGCGCCAGGTCGACGCTCACCGCCACACCGGTCGTCTGGTAACTGGCGTCGGTCCCGCCCGTCCCGGCCACACGGGTCGTGGCGATCTCCCGCTCGATCGAGACGTTGATCTGGCAGCCGGGACGAGTGAGTCGCGACACCAGCTCGGCGCCGATCGCGGTGAGGCGATCGAGCGATGCCGCGACCGCACCCGCGGCATACGTCGAGACTTCCGGAAGCGCACCCGCCCCGGGGAAGACGATGTCGACCGATTCCCCGAGCTCGGCCGACGCGAGCGCCCGCGACACCAGGTCGTCGAGATCGGCCGTCGTCGTTCCCGCCACGCCGACCTTGCCGCCGCGCACGACGCGCAGATTGATGCCGGTTTCTTCGGTGATGCCGCACGCCTTGAGCCGGCCCGACTCGAACCCGACGGTGGTGTGCTCGGATTTGCGCCACAGCGCGTCGCCGCCGTCCGCCCGCCTTCGGATGGCGGCGACCAATCGCTCGATCACGCGGGGACGTCGCCTCCGACGAGCGCCGCCTCGATGCGGACGTGGGGCGCTCCCTCGGTCACCGCGAGCGGAAACTGGCCTCCCTTGCCGCAGCCGCCGCCCATCTGATTCCAGCGGAAGTCTCCGGCGATGCGCTCGATGCGGTCGAGCGTCTGGAAGAGACTCCCCGCCAGCACGACGTCTTTCACCAGCTCTGCCAGCACGCCGTCCCGGATCATGCGTCCGTAGGCCGCGGTGAAGGAGAAGTTCTCGAGCAGCGTCTGACCACCGAACGCGCTGCAGGCATACACACCGAGCTTGATGTCCTTGATCAGATCCTCGACCGAGCCCTGGCCATTGGCGATGTAGGTGTTGGTCATGCGCACGATCGGCGCATGCCGGAACGAGAAGGCGCGGGCGTTCCCGGTGGGCCGCTCCCCCAGCGCCGCCGCGGTCTCACGGGAATGGAGCCGACCCACGAGGATCCCGTCCTTGATCAAGACGGTGTCCTGGGTCGGCGTCCCCTCATCGTCGAACGGCAGCGTGCCGCGTAACCCCGGGGCCGCGCCGTTGTCGCCCACGTTCAGCACTGCCCGCCCGAAACGCCGCCCCAACGTCATCATCTCTCGCGCCTGCGCGTTCTCGTACACGAAATCGGCTTCGGAGAGGTGGCCGAACGCCTCGTGGATGAAGACCCCCGCGAGCTCGTTGTCCAGGACGACGGGGTAAGTGCCGCCGGTGACCGTCGGCGCGTCGAGCAGCGCCGCGGCGCGCGTGGCCGCTTCGCGGAATCCCGCGGCGTGGTGGTGGGCGCTGTTCCAGCCTTTTCGCAGGCCGATCGACTCCAGCCCCTTCTCGATCGTGCCGTCGCGCCGCGCGATCGCCTGGCCCGAGAGGGTGATCTCGGGACGCAGCTCATGCAGCAGCGTTCCCTCGGAATTGCCGAACCAGTACTCCGTGACCTCGTCGCGGTACACCGCCTGGGTGTCGACGACCCCGGGCACGCTGAGCATCTCGCCGTTGTATCCCTCGAGCAGCCGCCGCTTTTCGGCGAGCGGGATGCCGCGTACGTCACCGTCGAGATCGAGGATGGCGTCGGCCTGGGAGGGCGGCACGTCGGCCAGCCGGATCGGCTGGTCGAGGCGCACCGCCCGCGACAGCTCCCGCGCGCGGCGCACCATCGCGGGCAGCTCGTCGAGCGAGGTGAAGGCGGCGATCCCCCAGCCGAAGCCATTGTCGGCGACGCGGACGCAGCCGCCCTGGTCCTCGCTGGCCGTGGCGGATTCGAGTCGCTTCCCCCGGAAGCTCACGCTGGAGCTCCAGGTCCGTTCGATACGGATTTCGGTGAAATCGGCGCGCGACGCCTGGAGGGCGTCGGCGAGGCGGTCCTTCACTCCCCGTGCGCCCGCAGCTTCTCGGCGTAGTCGGGCCGCATCACGATCTCGCCGTCGACGATGATCTCGCGGTCCCAAGGGAGGATGATGAAACTGTCCGTCTCGAGGGCGTGGAAGTCGGGACCGTAGGGGCCGGTGCGGAAACTCACCGCCGTCTTGACCGCCGCGGGCTTCAGGTCGCGCACCGCCGCCAGCGCGAGTTTCATCGTATCGCCGGTGTCGCAGGTTTCGTCCACGATGAGGACGCGGCGGCCGGTGACGAGCTTGGGCGGACCCGCGATGACGACCGGCCGCGCCCCGGTCTCCGACCGGCTGATCGCCATGGACGCAAAATCGCGTTGCAGAATGCTCGCGATCACCGCGCCGGGGATCACACCCGCCTTCGCGATGCCGAGCACGAGATCGGGATCGTAGGCGTGGTAGACCTTCAGGGCGAGCGCGCGGCACAGCTCACCGAAGAACGTCCAGTCGACCTGCAACACACCGGTGGGAGACAGCTTGCCGGTGCGAGCACGACGCGGCGAGTACGGCGGCACGGGCGTCATCGCACGTGAAGCTACATTGCCTTCCGGAAGGGCCGCAAGCTATTTTCGCGTCATGGGTTTCTGGCGCCGACTGTTCGGGTCGTCGGAGGATCTTCACCCCCAGCGACTCGACTATCTCAACGAGGCGCTCGCCCTCGAGCGGCAGGGCGATTACGAAGCGGCGCTCACCTCCTACCGCCTGGCGCTGCGCGATCACCCCAACGACGCCCGCATCCTGCAGAACATGGCGATTGCGTTCACCAAGACCGCGCGCGTCGACGAAGCGATCCGCCACTACCGGCAGGCGCTCGAGCTCGACGACACCCTCGCGGGGGCGCATTACGGCCTCGCATTCCTGCTCCAGAAGCGCGGCGACATCGATGGTGCGTTGCAGCACCTGCGGGCGTTCCTCGCCCAGCCGCCCAAGGGCCCCGACGCGCACAAATGGATCGAGCACGCGACCCGGGCCCTGCGCGAGCTCGGGTCCGCGCCCCCGGCGGCTGCGCCCCCGCCGCCCCGGCTGTCGGCGGAGGCTCCCTGAGGAGAGTCCTCGTCCTGCTCGCAGGTTTAGCAGCATGTAAGGCCCTCTCGCCCGATTTCGATGCCGTCATCGCCATCGACGTAAGCGTCCAGGACAGCGTCATCGACATCGGGGATACGACCCACCCCAGGGGATTCGCGGTGAATGGCCGCGGGGACTCCACCGCAGCGACCCTCGTCTGGAGCGCCCTCGACACCACGATCCGGGTCGTCGATTCGACGACCGGAGCGGCGGTCGGGGTCTTTGCGGGACCGGGCCGGCTCGTGGCCCGCGCCGGGACACTGGGCTCGAACCCGGCCGTGGTCAACGTGCTCGGGACCCTCGATTCGATCGCCGCCTTTGGAAGAACCGTCGATACCGTGACCGTCTCCAAGCCAGACTCCCTGTCGGACACGCTGAAAATCCAGGCGTTCAGCGGCGGCACGTCGTCCCCGCATCGCCGCATCACCCTGAGCGTCGACTTCCCCCCTGGCGGGACGGGAATCACATTGGTCCCGGGAGACACGATCGTCACCGGTCCCCAGGGCACCGCTTCATTCCAGGTACGGCTAACGGGCGTACGACCGGACTCGGCCACCATCACGGCCAGTGCGACGTATCGCGGTGCGGCGGTCCCGGGTTCCCCACATTACGTGGTGGTATTCTTGCCATGAGCAACGGTACGCTGACGGGTCTGTTCTTCGAAGCCGTCGACGGCT
>DASSIL010000299.1:0-24048 GCA_035691925.1 Gemmatimonadales bacterium | reverse complement strand
CGGCACCCAAACTCGGCGCGCTCGTCGTGCGCGAGGCGGTGCGCCGCGCCGGCGTTGCCGACGAAGCGGTCGACGAGGTGATCCTGGGCAACGTGCTGCAAGGGGGGGTGGGGCAGGCCCCGGCCCGGCAGGCCGCGATCCACGCCGGCCTCCCGGGAACCATCCCCAGCCTCACCGTGAACAAGGTGTGTGGCTCGGGGCTCAAGGCAGTGATGCTCGCGGCGCAAGCGGTGAAGGCGGGCGACGCCCAGTGCGTCGTCGCCGGCGGCATGGAGTCGATGTCGAATGCCCCGTTCTACGTCTACGGGATGCGCGGCGGCATCAAGGCGGGCAACCAGCCGCTCGTCGACGGGATGATCCACGACGGCCTGTGGGATTCGTTCTCCAACCAGCACATGGGCAACCTGGCCGAGTACACGGCGCGCAAGGCCGGTGTGTCGCGCGCCGACCAGGATGCCTTCGCCCTGGCGAGCCACCAGAAGGCCGTCGCCGCGATGCAGGCCTGCCGGTTCAAGTCCGAAACGGTCGCCGTCGAGATTCCAGGGAAGAAGGGGCCAACCGTCGTCGACAAAGATGAAGGGCCCCGTGCCGACACGAGCCTCGCAGCGCTCGCCGCGCTGAAGCCGTCGTTCGAGAAGGACGGCAGCGTCACCGCCGGCAACGCTCCCGGGCTGAACGACGGCGCGTCGGCGCTCGTGGTCACCTCGCTCGCCTTCGCGCGGACGCACGGCCTCGCGCCGCTCGCCCGCATCACCGCCTACGCAACCGGCGGGGGGGAGCCGAAGGATCTGTTCTTCGCCCCGATCGAGGCGGTACAGAATCTGATGAAGCGGGCGGGCACGAAGATCGGGGACTACGACCTGATCGAGGCGAACGAAGCCTTCGCCGTGCAGGCGCTCGCCGACGGGCGGGCGCTCGGCTGGGATTGGGAACGCGTCAACGTCAACGGCGGCGCGATCGCCCTGGGACACCCGATCGGCGCGTCGGGCGCGCGGGTGCTGACGACGCTGCTCTATGCGATGCGAGATCGACACGTGCGCACCGGTCTCGCCACCCTCTGTCTCGGCGGCGGCAATGCCGTTGCCCTCAGCGTGGAGGCGATGTAATGGAACAGGTGCTGGCGCTGCGCCATACGACCCTGCCGCTCAGGCGGACCGTCGCGGTGCTCCTCGGGACCGCACTCGTCGCCCTGGCGGCACAGGTGGCCGTGCCGCTGCCGGGGACTCCGGTTCCGCTGACGCTGCAACCGCTTGCCGTACTCATCGTGGGAGGTCTGCTCGGGCCAGGGCTCGGTGCTGCGAGCCTGCTGCTGTATCTGGCGCTCGGCGCCGCCGGCCTGCCGGTGTTCACGCCGGTCGGCTTGCCCGGTGTCGCCCGGCTGCTCGGTCCCACGGGCGGGTATCTCCTCGCCTATCCGCTGGCGGCGTACGCCGTCGGCCGGGTGGCGGGCGACGGGCAACGGCTCGGACGACTGGCGCTCGCCGCGCTCGGTGGGCTCGTGCTGATTCACCTGGGCGGCCTCGCGCAGCTCCTCGTGCTCACGGGATCGTGGAGTCGCGCGGCGCAGTTCGGGACCATCCCGTTCCTGCTGGGCGACGGCGTCAAACTGGTCCTGGCAGTGTTGATCCTGCGTCCCACGATCCGACCGGTCCGCGCGCGCCTCTGAGGGCGCGCGATTCGTTTATGGACCAGCTGAAGCCGCTGGGAATCGCGCTGTTGTGGCTCGGGGTGTTCGCCGGGATCGGACTCGGCGTGACGATCGGGCTGGGGGCGCTGCTGCCGTCGATCGGCGGGCCGCTGTGGTGGCTGGCGCGCGACGGCACATTTCGTCTGCTCGGCTTCGCGGTCGCGACGCTGATCGTCGGGAAGCTGCTCGACCGTCATAGCTGGAACCGGCTCGGGTGGCGTGCGCCTCGCACCTTCCCGTGGCGCTTCGTGTACGGCATCGCCATCGGTGCAGGGATGGCCGCCGTCGCGGTGCTGCTCGCGGTCGTGACGAACAAGGCCACGGTGCAGCTCTCGACGGGCGGCAACTTCTGGGTCGTGGCGCTGCCGATCGGTGTGGGACTGCTCACCGCGGCGCTCGCCGAGGAGCTGATGTTCCGCGGCTACCCGCTGCGGCGGCTGGCCGACGCCGCCGGGCCCGGCCCGGCGATCGTGCTCCTCGCCGTCGCCTTCAGTGCCGCCCATCTCGCGAACCCCGATGTCGACCTGCTCAGCACGGTCAACATCGCGCTCGCCGCGGTGTGGCTCGGTGTGGCGTTCTTCTCCAACGGCGGGATGCCCCTCGCCTGGGGACTGCACTTCGGATGGAATGCCGGTCTCAGTCTGGTATTCGACGCGCCCGTCAGCGGCATCGTCTTCAACATGCCGGGCGCCTACACCCCCGGTGCCCACATGTGGCTCGACGGCGGTCGTTTCGGCCCGGAGGGCGGCCTCATCGGCACCATCGTCTTCCTGCTCGGCAGCGCACTGGTGCTGGGCCGCGGCATCCGCCGCCCCGCCGACTGGCTGGCCCAGGCAGCGACGACGTGAGTCGCGTCACCGTGGTGGGCGCCGGCACGATGGGGAACGGCATCGCCCACGTCTTCGCCCAGCATGGCTGGGACACGCTGCTCGTCGACGTGTCGGGAGACCAGCTCGACAAGGCGGTGGCGACGATCGGGACGAACCTCGACCGCCAGGTCAAGAAGGGCGGGCTCTCGGCGGAGCAGAAGGACGCGACGCTCGGCCGGCTCACGACCTCCACGGTGCTCGACGGCGCGGGGCAGGCCGAGCTCGTCGTGGAGGCGGCGTCCGAACACCCCGAGACCAAGTTCCGCATCTTCCGCGATCTCGACCGCTCGGCGCCTTCCGGCGCGATCCTTGCCACCAATACCTCCTCGATTCCCATCACGACGATCGGGGCCCAGACAGGGCGTCCCGGCCAGGTGATCGGGATGCATTTCATGAATCCGGTGCCGCTGATGCCGCTGGTGGAGGTGATCCGGGGGGTGGAGACCTCGGATGCAACGGCGGCGCGCACGGTGGAAATCGCGCGGGCGCTCGGGAAAACCCCGGTCGAGGTGAACGACTCCCCGGGCTTCGTGTCGAATCGCGTGCTGATGCCGATGATCAACGAAGCGATCTTTTGCGTGATGGAAGGCGTCGCGACGCCGGAGGCGGTCGACACCGTCATGAAGCTGGGAATGAACCACCCGCTGGGACCGCTGGCGCTCGCCGATCTGATCGGGCTCGACGTCTGCCTCGCGATCCTGCAGGTGCTGCATCGCGACCTGGGGGAGGACAAGTATCGTCCGTGCCCGCTGCTCGCGCGGATGGTGGCGGCCGGCCGGCTCGGCAAGAAGAGCGGACGGGGGTTCTATGACTACCGTCGCTGACCTCGCCCTCACGGCGGGAGGGCTGACCGATACGCAGCGCCAGGTGATGGAGTTGGCGCGCGAGTTCGCGCGCGAGCATATCGAACCGCACGCCGCGGAATGGGATCGCACCAAGGAGTTCCCGCGCCGCGTGTTGGACGAGCTCGGCAAACTGGGGTTTCTCGGGATGACCGTGCCGGAGCGCTACGACGGCATGGGCTTCGACACGATCACCTACCTGCTGGCACTCGAGGAGATTGCCGCGGCCGATGCCGGTATCGCCGTGTCGGTGGGGATCCAGAACGCGATCCCGGCGACGATGCTGGTGCGCCACGGCAGCGAGGCACAGAAGGAGCGGTGGCTCAAGCCGCTGGCGCGCGGCGAGCTGCTCGTCGGCTTCGCGCTCTCCGAGCCCGACGCCGGCTCCGACCCCGCGGGGATGCACGCCCAGGCAGTCCCCGACGGAGCGGGGTGGGTGTTGAACGGTGCCAAGGCGTGGGCGACGAACGGCGGAACCGCCGACCTCATGATGGTGATGGTGCGCACCGACAGCGCGGGAGCGCGCCGCGGCGCCAAGGGGATCTCGACGTTCATTGTCCCCACCGACACTCCCGGCTACCGTCCCGGCAAGCCGGAAGACAAGATGGGGCTCTGCGCCTCCAACACGGCGGCCATTGCCCTCGAAGACTTGCGGCTCCCGGCGGACGCGCTGCTCGGCGACGTGGGGATGGGGTTCGTCTATTCGATGGAGGGGTTGGAGGCGGGGCGGCTGGGAATCGCGGCGCAGGCGGTGGGGATCGCGCGGCGCGCGTTGGAGCACAGCGTGGCGTATTGCGCCGAGCGGCGCCAGTTCGACCGGCCGCTGCGCGATTTTCAGGGCGTGCAGTTCAAGCTGGCGGACATGGCGACGCGGATCGCGGCCGCCCGCGCGCTGGCCCATGCCGCGGCGGCCCGCAAAGATCGCGGCGAGCCGGTGCGGGAGCACGCGAGTATGGCGAAGCTGTTCGCTTCCGAGATGGCGATGTGGGTGACGACCCAGGCGGTGCAGTTGTTCGGCGGATACGGCTACATGCGGGATTTTCCCGTGGAGAAACTCTTTCGGGACGCAAAGGTCACCGAGATCTATGAAGGCACCAGTGAAATCCAGCGGATTGTCATCGCGCGCGGCCTCTACGGCGCCTAGCCGCCCGGCGGCCGCGAGCGCGCCCCAGAGCGGCGACCTGTTTTCGCTGCTCGCCGAGCACACGCACGAACAGGTGAGCTTCTATTACGATCCGGCGTGCGGCTATCGCGGCATCATCGCGATCCACGATACGCGGCTCGGGCCGGCGCTCGGCGGCACGCGGTTCTGGAACTACCACGACGATCGGGAAGCGCTGGTGGACGCGCTGCGGCTGGCGCGCGGCATGACGTACAAGGCGGCCGTGGCGGGGTTGAACCTGGGCGGCGGCAAGAGCGTCATCATCGGCGACAACCGCATCCCGCGGCGTGAGGCGGTGTTCCGGGCGCACGGCCGCCACGTCGAGTCGCTCGGCGGCCGCTACATCACCGCCGAGGACGTCGGGACCTCGACGGCGGACATGGAGTACATCCGCGCCGAAACGGAGCACGTCACGGGGTTGCTCGGGAAGTCGGGCGACCCGTCACCGGTGACGGCCTACGGCGTATATCGCGGCATCAAAGCCTGTGCCAAGGTGCGCTACGGCACGGACGATCTGTCGGGCAAGGTGGTGGCGGTGCAGGGGTGCGGGCACGTCGGCTATTCCCTGATCAAGCTGCTGCACGAAGACGGCGCACGGATCATCGTCACCGACATCGATCCGCAGCGCGTCAAGTCGGTGGTCGAGGACTTCGGGGCGACGGCGGTCGCCACCGACGCGATCTACGCGCAGCAGGCCAACATCTTCGCGCCCTGCGCCCTCGGGGCGGTGATCAACGACGACACGCTGTCCCAGCTCAAGGTGGACATCGTCGCCGGGGCGGCGAACAATCAGCTCGCCGAGGACCGCCACGGGCAGGAGCTCGAGTCGCAGGGCATCCTCTACGCCCCCGACTACGTGATCAACGGCGGCGGCTTGATCAACGTGAACGCCGAGCTGCACGGCTGGTCGCTCGAGCGCGCCCGCAACAAGGCGGGCGAGATCTACGACTCGATTCTGCGGGTATTCGACATCGCACGCGAGGAGCGCATCCCCAGCTACCTGGCGGCCGACCGCCTCGCCGAAGAGCGCATCACGATGGTCGCGAAAGTGCGGCAGAACTTTGTCTGAGCGCGTACCGGTCGGCGCCGATCACGCCGGGTTCGAGCTGAAGGCGAAGTTGATCGACGAGCTCAAGCGCCTGGGCTACGACCCGGTGGACGTCGGCGCACAGGCATTGGACCCGCAGGACGACTACCCCGACTTCGCGCGGCCGGTGGCCGAGGCGGTGAGCCGCGGCGAGGTGCAGCGCGGCGTGCTCACCTGCGGCACGGGACTCGGCATGGGGTACGTCGCGAACCGCTATCCGCACGTGCGCGCGGCCGTCGTGTGGAGTCCGGAGATCGCCGAGCTGTCGCGCAAGCACAACGACGCCAATATTCTCGTGCTGCCCTCGCGCTTCATGAGCGATGCCGAGAGTCTCGACACCCTGCGCCGCTGGCTCGACACCCCCTTCGAGGGCGGCCGGCACGAGCGTCGCGTGGAGAAGATCGACCAGTGATCGACCGTCTCGCGTCCCTGTCCAAGGTCGACCCGATCATCGCCGACCTGATCCGCCGCGAAGTGGCGCGCCAGGAGCACGGCCTCGAGCTGATTGCCAGCGAGAACTTCGTCTCCGTTGCGGTGCTCGAAGCGATGGGCACCGCGCTCACCAACAAGTACGCCGAAGGCCTGCCGCGCAAGCGCTACTACGGCGGCTGCGAGATCGTGGACGAGATCGAGCAGCTCGCCATCGACCGCGCCAAGGCGCTGTTCGGCGCCGAACACGCCAACGTGCAGCCGCATTCCGGTGCGCAGGCGAACATGGCGGCCTACCTCGCCGTGGCGAAGCCGGGGGAGACCCTGCTCGGTCTGGCGCTGCCGCACGGCGGCCACCTGACGCACGGGGCGAGCGTCAATTTTTCCGGCTCGATCTTTCGCGCCGTCCAGTACGGGGTCCGCGAGGACACCGGACGCATTGACTACGACGAGGTACGGGCCATCGCCCGCGCCGAGCGGCCGCGGCTGCTCATCGCCGGCGGCAGCGCCTACGCCCGCGTCATCGATTTCGCCACGATGCGCGCCATCGCCGACGAGGTGGGCGCCACGTTCCTGGTGGACATGGCGCATTTCGCCGGCCTCGTCGCCGCAGGGCTGCACCCCTCTCCCGTGCCGCACGCGCAGATCGTCACCACGACGACGCACAAGACGCTGCGCGGTCCCCGGGGCGGAATGATCCTCTGCCGTGCGGACGTAGCCAAAGCCGTCGACAAGCAGGTCTTCCCGGGGACGCAGGGCGGGCCGCTCGAGCACATCATCGCCGCCAAGGCGGTGGCGCTGGGCGAGGCGAGCCAACCAGAGTTCAAGGAATACGCAGCCCAGGTGATCAAGAACGCCCAGGCGCTCGCCGCCGCGCTGGTGGAGCGCGGGTACGCGATCGTCTCCGGCGGCACCGATACCCACCTCATGCTCGTCGACCTGCGCCCCAAGCAGCTCACCGGGAAGGAAGCCGAGCAGCTGCTCGACCGGGCGGGAATCACGGTGAACAAGAACACGATCCCCGGCGATCCGCAGTCGCCGTTCGTGACGAGCGGGATCCGCCTCGGCACGCCGGCGGTGACGACGCGGGGATTCAGCGAGGCCGAAATGGGGCGCGTCGCCGAGTTGATCGACGACGTGCTCACGCGTAAGGATGACGGGACGCTGGCGCGCGTGAAGCAGGACGTGCGCGAGCTGACGGACGCCTTCCCGCTGTACGCCACCCGCCGGCCGGCGGTGAGGGCGGCCCGGTAGTCGATCACGCATTGCCGTCGGCTGCCGGACGGACCATTCTGGTCACCGGCGCGACCAGCGGCATCGGGCTCGAAACGGCGCGGGCGCTGGCACGCACGCGTGGCCGGGTGATCGTCGCCGTGCGCGATCCGGCGCGCGGCGCCGCCGTCGTCCGGGAGCTCGCTGCCGCCGGAGGCGAGGCCGAGCTGCTGGTGGCCGACCTGACGTCGTACACCAGCGTGCGGCAGGCCGTCACGACATTCCTCGAGCGGCACCCGGCGCTCGACGTGCTCGTCAACAACGCCGGCGTCGTGACCCGCCACCGCCAGATGACCGGGGACGGACACGAACGGATGTGGCAAACGAATTTCCTGGGTCACGTCCTGCTCACGCGGCTGCTGCTTGGGGCGCTGCGGCGCGGCACGGCGCCACGGATCGTGAACGTCAGCTCCGAAGCGCATCGCTCGGGACGGATCCCGTGGGACGATCTGGAGCTATGCCGGGGCTTCCGGCCGCTGCGCATGTACGCGCAGACGAAGCTGGCGCAGGTGCTGTACACACGGGAGTTGGCGCGGCGCGAACCCACCATTGCGGTCCTCGCCCTCCACCCCGGCGCCATCTGGACGGGGATCTGGAAGCCGGCGCCGGCCCCGGTGCGCTGGCTGCTGCGTCTGGTGCTGGCCACCGCCGACAAGGGAGCGGCTCCCGTCGTGCGGCTCGCCGTGGCCAGGGATGTGGCCGGCGCGACGGGAGTGTATTTCAACCGCTGGAAGGAAGCGACGCCGGCCCCGCAGGGGCAGGACGACGCGGCGGCGGCCCGCCTGTGGGACCTGGTGGCGCACGCGACCGCCTGAGCTGCACCACGCCAACCGCGAGGAGGAGAGGATGACGCATCCGCCGGACGAAGAAAAGGATCAGGAGTTGGAGGAGGACGACGAGGAGGAGCTGGACGAGGAGCTCGACGAGGACTTCGAGGACGATGAGGATCTGGAAGAAGACGAGGATGAGGACGACGACGACGACGATTTCAAGACGATGACGCAGGGCTCCTGATCAAGCGTTATCTTGTCGTCCATGGCTGACGGCTCCCACCGCCCCTCCAAAGGCTCCGGCGCGTTTCCGGTGCACCTCGCCGACGAGCTGGAGGTCTATTTCAACGAGGTCGCCCATGGACGCCCCGTCGGGTTCGTCGGCTCCCCCAAGTGGAAGCCGCCGACCGACGTCTACGAGACCGCCGAGGACATCGTCGTCCACATGGACGTGGCGGGGGTGCAGCCCGAGGACTTCACGGTGGAGTATGCCGAGGGCGTCCTCACCATCGCCGGGGAGCGGGCCGCGCGGCACGAGGGGAAGCCGCACTACCACGCGATGGAGGTGCAGGTCGGCCCGTTCGAGCGGCGCCTCCGCCTCCCGGTCTCCGTCGATCCCACGAGCCTGCGCGCCACCTACGACCAGGGATTTCTCGAGGTCCGCCTCACCAAGCTGCCGCAACGGATGTCCGGGCCGCACACCGTCAAGGTGACCTGACGTGGAGCGGCTCCCGGTCCTTCCGCTGGGGCAGCTGGTCGTCTATCCCCACGTCGTGCTGCCGTTGTCGATCTCCGATCCGCGCGCGGTGCAGCTGCTGGACGTGGTGGTGCAGGGCGACAAGCGCCTGCTGTTGGGCGTCGTCCGGCCGAGCGACAACCGCGACCCGCCCGAAGGGCCGGTGATGGAGGCGAAGCCGGAGGATCTCTACGCGGTCGGCACGCTGGGACTCGTGGTCCGGATGCTGAAGCTGATGGATGGCACGATGCGCGTGATGATTCAGGGCGTCGATCGCGCCACCCTGCAGTCCCCTGCCTCCGAGGCGGGCTACTTCACCTCCGAGTTCGAGACGCTCGCCACGACCGGCGCCGAAGACCCGCGCATCGAGGCGCTGAAGCGTAACATCGTCGCCCAGTTCAGCCGGGTGATCGACCTCGCGCCCTATCTCGCCGACGAGCTGCACGAGGTGCTCGAGGGCATCACCGATCCCGGCAAGCTCGCCGACTTCGTCGCCGCGAACCTGGACCTCGCCCTTCCCGCCAAGGCCGAGCTGCTGGCGCTCGGAGAAATCCGCCCGCGGCTCGAGCGCCTGGCCGAGCTGCTCGCCGAAGAGCTGGAAGTGCTCGAGGTCGGGAGTCAGATCCAGGAAAAAGTTCGGGCCAAGCTCGACGAGCATCAGCGCGAGTACGTGCTGCGCGAGCAGCTGCGGGTGATTCGCCAGGAACTGGGCGAAGAGGCGACCGACGACGACGTGCAGGATCTCGCCGCGAAGCTCGACGCCGCAGGGCTCTCGGCCGAGGCCCGCCGCGTCGTCGACCGTGAGATGAAGCGGCTGCGCCAGATGTCGCCGCAGTCGGCCGAGTACCACGTGGTGCGCACCTATCTCGAGACGATCGCGGCGCTGCCGTGGGAGCGTGTGTCGCCGGACCATCACGACCTCAAGGCGGCGCGCGAGATCCTCGATCGCGATCACTACGATCTCGTGACGATCAAGGATCGCATTCTCGAGCACCTCGCCGTGCGCACGCTCAACCCCGACGCCCGTGGCAGCATCCTCTGCTTCGTCGGGCCCCCGGGTGTCGGCAAGACATCCCTGGGCCAGAGCATCGCCCAGGCGCTGGGGCGGAAATTCATCCGCGTCTCCGTCGGCGGCGTGCGCGACGAGGCGGAGATTCGCGGCCACCGCCGTACCTACGTGGGGGCGATCCCGGGGCGTATCCTGCACGCGCTGGAGCGCTGCGAGACGCGCAATCCCGTGCTGATGCTCGACGAGGTAGACAAGATGGGCGCCGACGTGCGCGGCGATCCGACCGCCGCGTTACTCGAGGTGCTCGACCCAGCGCAGAACAGCACGTTCGTCGATCACTACCTCGAGATCCCGTTCGACCTCTCCGGCGTGCTCTTCATCGCGACCGCGAACAGCCTGTCGCAGATCCCCGAGCCGCTGCTCGACCGCATGGAAGTGCTGAGCCTCTCGGGCTACACCCCGGGGGAGAAGCTCGCCATCGCCAAGCGCTTCCTCCTGCCGCGGCAGCTGAAGGAGACCGGACTCCCCGAGGAGCTGGCGCAGCTGGCGGACGGCGCGATCGAACGGCTGATCGGCGAATACACGCGCGAGGCGGGGGTGCGGCAGCTGGAGCGCGAGATCCAGGGTGTGTTGCGCAAGGTCGCGCGCGCCGTGGTGGAGGACGGCCGGGCGGCGGTCAAAGTGAATACCAAGAACCTCGAGGAATTTGCCGGCCAGCCGACGGTGCTGAACGAAGTGGCGGGGCGCGCGCCCGAGATCGGCGTCGCCACGGGACTCGCGTGGACCCCGGCGGGCGGCGACATCATGTTCATCGAAGCGATCCTCATGGCGGGACGCGGCCAGATCACCCTCACCGGCCAGCTGGGCGACGTGATGCGCGAGTCGGCGCAGGCGGCGTGGAGTCTGTTGCGTGCCCGGGCCGCGGCGCTCGGCATCCCGGCGACGCTGTTCACCACGACCGACGTGCACCTCCACGTTCCCGCCGGCGCCGTCCCCAAGGACGGGCCCTCGGCGGGGATCACGATCGCCACGGCCTTGGCGTCCTTGTTGTGCCGCCGACCGGCCCGGCACGACCTGGCGATGACGGGGGAGCTGACGCTGCGCGGACGCGTCCTCCCGGTCGGCGGCCTCAGGGAAAAGCTGACGGCAGCGGTGCGCGCGGGGGTACGCACCGTGTTGGTCCCCGAGCGCAATCGGTCAGACCTGGTCGAGCTGCCGGAGGAAGTGCTGCGGCACCTCGAAATCAAGCGCGTCGAGACGATCGATCAAGTGCTCGAGCTGGCGCTGCTCGAGCCGGCCGTGCGGCGCGGCACGCGTGGCGCCGCACGCGGTCCGCGGGTCGCGGCGGGAGTGCGTCCGTGAGCGACTACGGCGCCCTGGTCGACGCGCTGCAGAAGATCGGCGCCCGCGACGGCCGCTACCACGAGCGGGCGTTTCTGTTCGTGCTCGCGGCGCTCGAGTACGCGCAAGGGCGCCTCCCCGCGCGCCGCCATCTGTCGGGGGCGGAGCTCGCCTGGGCGTGTCGCGACTTCGCCCTGGAGCAATTCGGCCTCCTGGCGCCGACCGTTCTGCAACATTGGGGTGTGCGACGCACCGAGGATTTCGGCACGATCGTGTTCGCCCTGATCGACGCCGGTCTCCTCGCGCAACAGCCCAGCGACCGAATCGAGGACTTCGAAGGGGTGTATGATTTCGGCGCCGCCTTCGGTGCCGGCTATCGCTGGCCCGGTGTTGAGCGGTAGGCCCGGAGATGAGGTGGATCGATGGATGCGATGGAATGGCCAACCTGCCAGAAATGCACGCGGGGAGTGCTGATTCCGTTGTCGGACTACGGACGAGACGGCGCCCCGATCACGTACAAAGCCTGGGTGTGCAGCAGCCCCGATTGCGGGTTCAACGTGCGCATCGATAACGGCGAGATTTCATTCGGCCGGGCAATCGGTCAGAGCCTGAAATAGCCGCGGCGTCCGGTCCGGTACGACCGCCCGCCGTGAGCGGGCGCTTCTACCCCGGATCGCGGGAGGCGTTGGAACGGGACGTCCGGGCGCTGCTCAGGCCGGTCGCGCCGATGGCGCACGCCGCCAGCGCGCGGGCGGCGATCGCCCCCCATGCCGGGTACGTCTATTCGGGTGTCACGGCAGCGCACGTCTTCGCGCGGCTCGACGTCCCGCGGCTCGTGGTGATCGTTGGTCCCAACCACAGCGGTCGCTGCCGGGCCCCCGGCGGGGCGTCGCTGTGGGAGACGGGTGCGTTCGCCACGCCGCTCGGGGACGTGCCGGTGGACGACGGCCTGGCCGCCGCGCTCCTGGCGGAGTCGCCGCTCGTCGGGATCGATCGCGCGGCACACCAGGACGAGCACGCGATCGAGGTCGAGCTGCCGTTTCTGCAGCTGCGGCGACCCGACGTCGCCATCGTGCCGTTGCTGTTGGCCTGGGACGGGTGGGAGGATGCGCAGGCCCTGGGCGACGCGCTGGCCCGTCTCGTCCGCCGCTGGAAGGAGCCGATACTGCTCCTCGCTTCGAGCGACCTCAACCATTATGAGTCGGCTGCGATGACCGAGCTGAAAGACGCCCAGGTGCTGGGTGCCATTCGCGCCCTCGACGGAGCGGAGCTGCTGCGCCGCTGCCGCGCGGAACGGGTGTCGATGTGCGGCCGCGCCGCGGCGGCAACGGTGATCGCCGCGGCCCGCGCCCTCGGGAGCAGTCAGGCCGAAGTGGTCGACTACCGGCACTCCGGCTGGGTCACCGGCGACGAGGCGCGGGTCGTCGGCTACGGCGGCGTGGTGATCCTGTGACGGCCCCGGCCACGATCCCGGTCCTCTCCGCGACCGAGGCCGCCGCCTGGGACACGACGGCGCGGCGCAAATACCTCATCCCGAGCCGTGTGCTGATGGAGAGTGCGGGCCGCGCCGCCGCGATCGAGGTGGCGCGGGCGTTCCCCGACGCCGCGCAGCGCGGTGTTCTCGTCCTGACGGGAGCGGGCAACAACGGCGGCGACGGCTGGGTGCTGGCGCGGGCGCTGCACGCCGCACGCCTACCGGTGTGGGTCTACGGTCTCGATCCCAAGACCGACGACGCGATCGACAACCGGGCGCTGGCGCGGGTGAGCGGCGTGCCGGAGCTGACGCGCGAGGAGCCATGGCCCGCGGCTGCCGTCGCGGTCGACGCCCTGCTCGGCACCGGGGCGACCGGCCCGCTGCGCGGCGATGCCCGGATCGCGGCCGACCGCCTCGTGGCCAGCGCGCTGCCGGTCGTCGCGCTCGACGGTCCGACCGGCCTCGACCTGACGAGCGGCGAGACGCACGGGCCGGTGCGCGCGCAGATCACCATCACCTTCGGCGGCGCGCGGCGCGGCCACTTGCTGGCGCGCGAGTGGTGCGGGCGGATCATCGTGGTCGACATCGGCTTCCCGCCGGCCGATCCTACCACGCCGCTGCTCGTGACCGACGCCTGGGCGGGCGCGCGCCTGCCCGGACTCACCGCGACGATGCACAAGGGCGATCGCGGTCGCGTCACCGTCGTCGGCGGCGCCCCCGGGATGACCGGGGCGGCGCTGCACGCCGCCCGGTCGGCGCTCGCCGCCGGCGCCGGCCTCGTGAAGCTCGTTGCGGCTGAAGAGACGCTCGCCGCTGCGCGTGCCAGTCTCCCCGATGTCCTCACCGTCCGTTCGGCGCTCGGTCCGGGGCTCGAGCCCGAAGTGGCCGAAGCCCTCGAATGGGCCGACGCGCTCGTGATCGGCCCGGGGCTGGGGCGCGATCTCCCGCGCAAGCCGTTTCTCGCGGCGGCGCTGGCGCGGCGTCCGATCCCGACCGTCGTCGACGCCGATGCGCTCATGCTGTTCGAAATCCTCAGCGAGCGCCCGCTCGTGTTCACGCCGCACCTCGGTGAGTTCCGTGCCCTGGCGGGCGATCAGCTCGCCGACGCCGTCGCCAACGACCGCTGGGCCGCGGTGGCCAAGGCGGCGCAAAAGCTGCACGGCTGCGTGCTGCTCAAGGGCGTGCCGACCGTCATCGCCGACGTGCGGGGACCGGCACACGTCGTCGCCGCCGGCAACCCGGGCCTCGCGACCGGCGGATCGGGAGACGTCCTCTCCGGCTTCATTGGGGCGTTTCTGGCGCGCGGCCTGGCCGCTCCCGAGGCGGCGGCGCTCGGCGCCCAGGCGCTGGGACGGGCGGCGGAGCTGGGCGCACGCGCCTGGAGCGCGCGAAGCCTGCGCCCCGCCGACGTGCTCGCGTCGCTCCCGGATGTGTGGCGCACCTGGAGCGACAGCACGCCTCCCGGGCCCCCGGTGCTGACGGTGCTGGAGCCGCCGGAGGCGGTGTGAGGCAGGGTGGACGGTTGGAAGGCTGGAATGTTGGAATGTGGCTGGTCGTCCTTTCCAACTTTCCATCATTCCACCTTTCCGCCCAGTCACGCAATTGGCGCCCCGAAGACCGCGTTGTGATCACCGATTTCTCGATCATCGACGCCGTTGCCGCGTCGCCCTGGGTGGTCTTCGCCGCGTCGCGACACGGGCTTCTGATCTACGACCGTCGCGTCTCCGCCTGGCAGCTCCCGGTGGCGACGCTCGACGGATATCCCGCGGCGCGCGTGCGGCTCGCCCTCGCCGACCCGGTGGGGAACGCCGTCTGGCTCGGGACCGATGAGGGATGGGTGCGCTACGACGTCGATCAGCATCACTGGGACGGCGGCCCGGCGACCGGCGGCGTCTCGGGGCTGATGCTCGATGCGCGCGATCCGGCGAGCGGCGTCTTCCTGCGCGACCAGACGGGATGGCGGTTCCTGCCGCGCGGCGCGCTGCTCGCCGTTCCGGGAACACCGCTGCCGCCTCCGGATCGACGCGTGATCCCGCTCGACATGCAAGCGGCGCTGCAGACGGCGCCAATGGCCCAGGCACTGCGCGCGCTCATCCTGACCGACCCGCGGCTGCGCTCCTATCAGTTCACCGCCGCGGCGCGGCCGATGGACGGCGGTGATCTCTATTTCGGAACGAACGGCCTGGGGCTGGTCCGCATCGATCCGGCGATGGCGCAGTGGGAGCCATTACCATTCACTCTGATCGGCAGCGGTGCCGACGCCCTGGCCCTCGGCCCGGACGGCGTGTGGGCAGCCACCACCCAGGGGCCTGGCCCCGGGGTCGGTCTGGCCGGAGCGAAGGCCGGCGTGACCTGGCTGCCCGACGAGCTCACCACTACCACGGCGGTAGAGCCGCAGGCAGGGAGCGGTTTCGGCGCGGCACCCGTGTATCGGGTGCTCGCCGCGGGGAATCGGCTCTGGATCGCGACTGGCGCGGGTCTCTACGCGATGGACCCGGAAAGCGGCCGGACCCGCCGCTTGACGTCGAGCGAGGGGTTACCCTCCGATGACGTGCGGGCCCTCGCTGTGGCGCCCGACGGCATCTGGGTCGGTACGACGCGCGGCCTTGCCGTCGTCACTGCGGGCGACCGCATCGTGCGGCTCGCCGACAATGGGGTCGCGGTGTCGTGCCTCCTGGCGGTGGGGGATACGCTGTGGGTGGGGAGCGCCGCGGGACTGGGGGTGTTGGCGCCCGGATCGCCGGCACCCGTCGTCGACTCCGAGATTGCGGCCGAGCCGGCGTTGCGCGCTCCGGTGGTGGCGCTGGCGCGGGCATCCGATACCGTCGTCGCGGTGTTCGCGGATGAGGTGGCGTGGCGCGATCCGGGCGCCGGGCATTGGACGGTGGAACGGCCGCGCGCCGCGCTGGGAGCTTTGCGCGCGGCAGGAAGCGACATCGGAGGCGTCTGGTTGGGCGGGACGTTGGGACTCGCCTGGTGGAATGTCGGCCGCGGCGTCTATCAGCGGCTCGTGATTCCCGGCGATCTCCCGGCGCCGGTGCGCGACGTGCAGGCGTCGCCGCGCTGGGTGTGGGTGGCAACCGACAGCGGGGTCGTGCGTCTGCGGCGCGACGCCGTGGTGGGAGAGCGGTAGTGAGTGCACATCTGCGGTTGGGGAGTGGCGGGGAGTTCGACCGCTTGCGGGGGATCTTCGCGAAGCTGGGACCCACAGGACAGGCGCTGGGGGACGATTGCGCGCTGTTGCGTGCCGAGAAAGCGACGATCGCGCTGAGCATCGACATCTCGGTCGAGAACGTTCACTTCCGGCGCGAGTGGCTCACCCGGTCGCAGATCGGCTATCGCGCCGCCGTGGCTTCGCTGTCCGATCTCGCGGCCGAAGGGGCGCGGGCGGCGGGGCTGCTCGTGTCGCTGGCGTTGCCGCTCGAGACACCGGCCGAGCACGCCGCCGAGATCATGGAAGGAGTGGGGAAAGCGGCCGCGTTCGCCGGCGCCAAGGTCCTGGGCGGCGACCTGTCGCAGGCGCCGCTGCTCATCGTGGACGTGTGCTCCATCGGGACGGCGCCCCGGCCGGTGCGCCGCCGCGGCGCGGAGGCCGGCGACGGACTCTGGGTGACGGGGCGGCTGGGCGCCATGGAGCTGGCGCTGCGCGAGCTGCGCTCCGGCCGCGCTCCCGAGCCGGCGGTGCTGGAGCGGTTCGCCGCGCCGGAGCCGCGCATTCAGGCGGGGCAGTGGCTCGCCAGCCAGGGCGCGCGGGCGATGATCGATCTTTCCGATGGATTGTCGGCCGACGCGCGCCACCTCGCGGCGGCGTCCGGCGTGGCGATCGAGATCTCGCTCGAGCGGATGCCCTGCTGGCCCGGGGCGGCGCCGCTCATCGCGGCGTCCTCCGGCGAGGAATACGAGCTGCTCGTCGCCATGCCCCCGGCGTTCGGCGAAACGCAGGCGCAAGCGTTCACCGGACTCGTCGGGACGCAGCTCACCCGGGTCGGCGCCTGCGTCGAAGGACCTGCGGGGAGCGTGCGATTCACCGAGCGCGGCGTCGAGGTGGCGGCGCCCGCGGGGTACGATCACTTCGCCGCCTGATGCTGCGCACCGCGTGGTACTACGTCGTCCTCGTCGTCTCCACCGTGATTCACGCGACCGGCACGCTGCTGGCCGCGCTGGTCCGCGTTGCGCACCATCCGGGGGGGATCTACGACTGGGGCACCTCCGACTGGTCGCGCTGGATTCTGCGCGGCGCGGGGACACCGCTCGTGATCGAGGGTCTCGAACGCATCCCGGCGGGCCCGGTCGTCTACGCCTCGAACCACTCGTCGATGTTCGATATCTGGGCGCTGGCAGCGGGGATGCCGGGCTCGATCCGGTTCGTGGCGAAGCAGGAGCTGGCCCGGATTCCGCTGCTCGGGCCCGCCATGCTCGCCGCGGGGCACGTCACGATCGATCGCAGCAATCGCAACCGCGCCATGGACGCCTACGCCGAAGCGGCGCGGCGCATCCACGCGCACGGCGCCTCCACCGTCGTCTTCCCCGAGGGGACGCGCAGCCGTACCGGTGAGCTCCTGCCGTTCAAGAATGCGCCGTTCGGCCTGGCGATCGCGGCGCAGGTCCCGCTCGTCCCGGTCTACGTCCACGACACCTTCCGCATTCTTCCCAAGGGCGCCTGGCGCCTGAAGCCCACGCCGATCCGCATCCAGGTCGGGGAGCCGATCCCGACGACCGGCCTCACGCTGCACGACCGTGAGGCGCTGCGCCAGCGGGCCCACGACGCGATCGCCGCGATGCGCGCCCGCGTTGACGCGCGCCCTGTCGCCCCTTAAGGTTGGCGCCACCATGAGCACGATCATCTCGGTCCGCGCGCGTGAAATCCTGGACAGCCGGGGCAACCCGACGGTCGAAGCCGACGTCACGCTGGCGAGCGGCGCGAGCGGCCGCGCCGCGGTGCCGAGCGGCGCCTCGACCGGAGAACATGAAGCGGTCGAGTTGCGCGATGGCGACCAGCGGCGCTACGGCGGCAAGGGTGTGCTGGAGGCGGTGAAGAACGTCAACGAGACGATCGGACCGCGGCTCGAAGGGCTCGCCGCGGAGGATCAGATCTCCGTCGACTACGCCATGCTCGAGCTGGACGGCACCCCGAACAAGGGGCACCTCGGCGCCAATGCGATCCTCGCCGTGTCGCTGGCGGTGGCGCGCGCCGCCGCCGAAGACGCGGGGCTGCCGCTGTACCGGTATCTCGGCGGGCCGCTGGCGCACGTCCTCCCGGTACCGATGATGAACATCGTGAACGGCGGGGCGCACGCCTCCAACACCGTCGACTTCCAGGAATTCATGGTGGTCCCGATCGGCGCCGAGACGTTCCCGGAGGGATTGCGCATCGGCGTCGAAGTATTCCACTCGTTGAAGAAAGTGCTCGCCAAGCGCAACCTCTCGACCGCGGTGGGCGACGAAGGCGGCTTCGCGCCCAATCTGCCCAACGACGAGGCGGCGCTCGAGGCGATCATGAGCGCGATCGAGGCGGCGGGGTTCGAGGCGGGGAAGGATGTCGCGATCGCGCTCGACCCGGCGGCGTCCGAGCTCTACAAGGACGGGTCGTACGTCTTCAAGAAGAGCGGGGCAGGGACCAAGTCGTCCGAAGAGATGGTCGCGCTCTACAAGTCGTGGATCGACCGGTATCCCATCGTCTCGATCGAGGACGGTCTGGCGGAGGACGATTGGACGGGGTGGGCGAAGCTCACCGAGACGCTCGGCAGCCGGGTCCAGCTCGTGGGCGACGATCTGTTCTGCACCAATGTCGAGCGGCTGGCGCGCGGGATCGAGGAGGACGTCGCCAACGCGATCCTGATCAAGGTCAACCAGATCGGCTCGCTCACGGAAACACTGCAGTGCATCGAGCTGGCACGCTCCAACGGCTACGGCGCCGTCATCTCGCACCGTTCGGGGGAGACCGAAGACACGTTCATCGCCGATCTCGCCGTCGCCTCGGGCGTGGGGCAAATCAAGACCGGCTCCGGCTCGCGCACCGACCGCATCGCCAAGTACAACCAGCTGCTGCGGATCAACGAGGCGCTGGGCGATGTCGCGCACTATCCCGGCCGGGACCTCTACGGACTATGAAGCCGGGACCTCTACGGATTATGAATCGCCGGATGGTGGCGGGGCTCACGGGCGCGATCGTGCTCGTCCTGGTGGCGGTGCTCGCCGGTGAGTACAGCACGATCGATTGGCTGAAGATCCGCAGCCAGCTCGCGCAGGAGCGCGACTCGGTGGAAGCGCTCCGGACTCAGGTCGATTCGCTGACGCGCGTCGCGCGCGCCTTGGAAACGGATCCCGCCACGCAGGAGCGGGCAGCGCGGGAGCAGTTCGGCCTGATTCGCAACGGGGAGATTCTCTACCGCATCGTCCCCAATCGCTGATGCTCCGCGGTCAGGGCGCTTCGACGCCCAATCCCAGCGTCAGCCGATCGAGCACCTCGGCTCGGGAGCCCTGGGCCTGCGTGCCGTTCATCCGCACGCGCTCGATCCCGTAGGCGAGGCGAATCCGCACGGGAAGCCGCTCGGGAATGAGCGGCACGTCGCGGATGCGCAGCGACAACCCGCCTTCGCCGCCCATCCCCGTCTGAAATGCCTGCGGGACGTTGACGTTCGCGGAGAAGACCTTCCACACCTCGATATACGACTGCACCGCCGGAAGCACCTGACCCTGCGCGCGCGCCCGACCTTCCCACAGGAACCAGCGCTGCGTGCCGGCGTCGGAGACGTAGGTCCAGGCGTGCGGGCCGGCGCGCAGCGAGAGCCAGTTCATCGGCCGCGCGCCGAGCTGGGCAAACCCCTCGACCACGTCCTTGTCGCCCGTTCCGACCCCGTTGAGCGTTCCCTGCCAGTAGCCGAGGTCGAGCGTGATGCGGTTGAGATAGAGGAACTGGCCCTGGAAGCCGAACGCCGCGCCGGACCATTTCTGCGTGCTCGGGCCGGTCTGGCTGTTGAGCCGCATCCCGACACCTGAGATCTCGGCGTTCCACCACAGGGCGCGCTGCGCCGCGAGCGGGGCCGCTCCCAGCACGCCGGCGGCGAGCGCCGTGAGGACGCGCCGCGTCATGGGTTCCCCCCGATGACTTCGGGGATCCCGGCGTGCACGTCGAGGCGTTTCTGCTGGGCGCGAATCACGTTTTCGGCGTTGGTGGTGCGCACCTGGTTCTCCCAGCCTTCACGCAGCGCGCTGTTGGCGCTGATGTTCTCCGGGAGCGGCTTCCCCGGGCGGTGGTGAAAGAACCCGATGAGTCCGGCGATCGTCAGTCCACCGGCGACGGCGTAGCGGCTGCCCGAGGGCGATGTCCCGCCGGCGACGAGCCCCGGCAGTGCGGCGACGGCGAAGCCGATGCCCGCCCCGCGCACCAGCGCCTTCAGCCCGGGACCCGCGGGCTCGCGCTCGGGGAGGAAGAGCGAGTCGGGGAGCGGTGTCGGGCTCGGGAGCGTGTCCTGCGGGCCCATCACGAGGTCGAGCGGGATGTGCACGACGCGGCCCTGGCGGCCGGCATTCGTCAGCGACGTCACCGAGAAGACGAGCCGCCCCGAATCGTTCGCCATGAACAGCGTGTCGTCGCCCGACCAGAAGACCTGCAGCGTGTCGCTGATCGCACCGGCATAGAGCGTCTTGACGGTGAAGCCGTCTTCCCGCTCCACCGACACGATGATCTGGTGGAACGAGCTGGCGAAGAGCCGTGCCCGGTAGCGATCGGCCCCGATGCGGATCGTCGTGTCGCGCGGGATCTCGACGCGCACGACCTTCGTCGCTTCGCGCGCGAATTCATAGATCGTCGTGACCTCGGGCGGGAAGACGAGGGGATCGGGGCGGGCGCGCGGGTTGTGGGCGACGAGCCGGCGGAACACCGCGTAGGCGGAGTCGCGCTTGTTGCGGAACAGCTCGGCGGCGCCGAGATAGGTGAGCGCGCGTGTGCGGCTGGCGTCGGTCAGCGTGTCGGCGCCGGTGACCGCGAGCGCGCGGCGCAGCGTGATCGACGCGGAGTCGTATTCCAGCTGCTGGTAGTGTCGCGCTCCCGCGGCGAGCAATGCGGCGCTCACGGACCTCGTCGAGTCCTGTGCGTGGCACACGCCAGGAGCGATGGCGAGCGCGGCGGCGAGCCATGCCGCCCGGAGCCGGACCAGCCGCGTCACTGGGGTTTCTCCTGCAACACGATGTCGGTCAGCTTCAGCGACTCTCCAGACTCGATGGCGATGACCGTTTCATACGACACGTACCCATCCCGGACGACGCGGATACTGTGGGAGCCCGGCGCGACCTTGACGTCCGCCTGCGGTGTGTTCCCGATCTGTTTGTCGTCCACGTAGAGCACGCCCCAGGGTGTCGAATAGATGAACAGGTGCGCGGGCTCAACCGTGGCCGTCGCGGCCGGCGAGCGCTGCGGACTCTTCGCGCCGTCGGGCGGCGTCGCGGTCCCGCCGGGATTGCGAGGGGGACGCGTCGCCAGTGCGCCCGGGGCGTTGCCGGTTGAGTGGCGCGGCGTCGTGACGCGCGGCGGCGGCGTCACGGTCCTCCCCGGCGAGTCGACAGCGGCGGTGGGATTGTGGACCCAATTCGGTCCGTGTTGCGGCTCGCGTCCCTTGGCGACGCGCCACCAGACGAAGGCGAGCAGCAGAACGGCGGCGGCGGTCGATCCGATGCGGGTCGAGCGGGGCAGCGCGGTCCAGCGGCGCGCGATGTCCCACACTCGCCCTCCGAAGCCCGGTCCGGAACGCACCGGCTGCGCCTGATCGGGGAAGAGCAGGGGCGTGCGGTCATCGCCGTTCAGGTGCTCGCTCGCCAGCGCGGCGGCAGCGGCCGCCGCGGCCGCTGCGGCGTGGTCGTCGGGCGGGGTGTGCTCGCGCGCGGGCCAGAGCAGCGCCGGTTTTGCTTCCTCGGTCGCGTCGTCTTCTTCGTCATCGGGCACGGGCTTGAGGACGCGCTCGCGCTCTTCTTCCTTGTCTTCGTCGACGACCTCGAGGTCGTCGTGCGATTCGCGCTCGCCGGGCCCGCGATCGACGAGGAGCAGCGGCGGCCGGACTTCCGGCGGCGGCACCTCGGCGGCTGGAGCGGGCGTCGCCGCAGCGGCCGCCACCGGCTCGGGCGGCGGCTCGCGATGGCCCGGCTCGGGCTCGCGGGCTGTACGCTCGGCCTCGATGAGCTTGAGCAGCGGGTGCGGTGTCGGTTTGGCCGCGATCGGCTCCGGCGCGCGCGCGACGGGGAGCGGCAGCGCGGGCTGCTCGGGGAGCGCGACGCCGGCGAGGGCGGTCACGAGGTCGAGTACGCCGGCGAAGCGGTCTCGGGGCTCGCGCTTCATGGCGCGCGCCAGCGCTGCCGACACGCTGGCGGGGAGATCGGGCCGCGACTCGGCGAGCAGCGGCACCGGTCCTTCGAGGTGGTGCACCATGATCTCGTCCAGCGTCTCGCCGACGAACGGCGGGCGCCGCGCGAGGCAGGCGAAGGTGAGCACGGCGAGGGCGTACTGGTCGGATGCCGGACCGACGACCCCCGTGTTGCCGAACCGCTCGGGTGCCACGTGGCCGAAATTTTCCTCGATCGACAGCTCGGGCTGGCGGCGCGGCACCGGGCCGAAGGCGGCGGAGAGGCCGAAGTCGGCGACGCGGGCCCAGCCTTCCGGATCGACGAGGACGTTCGCCGGCTTCAGGTTGCCGTGGGTGATGCCGCGGCGGTGCCCGTACTCAAGGGCGCTCGCGATCTGCTCGACGAGCCGCAGGCAGGTCTTCAGGTCCATGCGGTCGGCGGTCCGCAGCAGGTCGCCGAGGGAGCGGCCCTGGACGTACTCCATGGCGTACCAGACGGCTTCGTCGGTGGCGCCGAAGGAGTGGAGGGCGACGATGTGCGGGTGATCGAGGGCGGCGGCACGCTGGGCGTCGGCGCGGAAGCGTTCGATCAGACCCGGCTGCTCTTCCGAGAGCGGCAGGACCTTGAGGGAGCAGAGGCGGCCGGTGACCTGATCGCGGGCGAGGTAGATGCGGGAGGCGGCGCCGCGGCGCAGCATGCCTTCGACCTGGAACTGGCGCTCGAGGGCGGGGAGGATCGGGTCGTCGACCTGATTCCAGTCGTTTGATTCCACGACGACGCCGCCCGTGCGCGAGAAGCCGCAGACCAGGCATTCCTGCGTGGCTTCGGAGATTTCGCCGACGGAACAACGGGGGCAAATCATCGAACAACGCTCACCGAGGTAACCGCACTGGTCGCTTCAGCTCCATCACGAAATAATGAACGAACCGCTTTGGACGGTCGTTAATCCGCCGCCGTCCGCATCCAGGGTATAAGTCCCCGGAGTATCCAATATCAAGTTACTGAACGTGGCAACTCCTGCCGAGGCCGAGACCGAGTTGCCCGTGATACCGCTGCCGCCGCCCGTGACAGTCAGTGTAATGGTTCCGTTAAAGTTGGCGATATTGCCGAATTGATCGAACACCGTCACCTCCACAGCCGGGGTTATCGCGTTCCCATTGACGGCGTCGCTTGGTTGAACCGTGAAAGCGAGGTGGTCGGCAGCGGCCGGGGTGATGTCGAAGCCTGTTGAATTCGCGGTCGTCAAGCCGGCGGCCGTCGCCTGGAGGATGTATCCGGTCCCAGTCTTGGTGATGTTGAGATCGCTGAAAGTCGAGACACCCGTGCCTATGCCGGTCCGCACCGTCAGCGTCCCGTTCAGAGTGGCGCCGCTGGTCGCGACCGTGATGTTTTGCCGTGGCGAGCTCTGGACGTTGCCAAACTGGTCCTCAACGGTCACCTGGACTCCACCTGAGCCGCCATTGATCGTCGCCCCAGCCGTAGTCGTGGTCGGCGGATTCGTGAAGACGAGCTTGGCTGCGGGGCCAGCCGAGAGGGTGATCGTCCCCGATGTGATCGAGGTGAGGCCGGACGCGCCGAAGCTCAAGGTGTAGGAGCCTACAAACCCGTTGATCGCGAGCCCACTAAAACTGGCCGCGCCGCTGGCGTTTGTCGTGGCGGTGGGGTTGGACAGCGTGGCACCGCCGGGGCCGGTCGCAACGGATGCGGTAACGACTGTCCCACTCTGGCTCACTGCATTGCCGCTCGCGTCCTGGAGCTGAAGTGCCGGCTGCTGGGCGAACGCGATGCCGGCTTGGGCCGAGCTTGAGGGCTGGGTCGTGATCACCAACTTGGCCGCCGCACCGGCCGAGAGGGTGATCGTCCCTGACGTAATCGACGTAAGGCCGGAAGCACTGAAGGTCAGGGTGTAAGAGCCGACCAGTCCGTTGATGGCGAGACCACTGAAGCTAGCCGTGCCGCTGGCGTTGGTCGTGGCGGTAGCGTTGGATAGTGACGGCGTTCCGCCCGGGTTACTCGCGATGGCCGCCGTGATGA
>DASSIL010000298.1:0-5276 GCA_035691925.1 Gemmatimonadales bacterium | reverse complement strand
CGGGGTGCCGAGCGAGAGCCCCGTCTCCGTCACGCGGGACCCACCGGCCTGGGCCACGGCCAGCGCGATGCCGAAGTCCGCGATGACCGGTTGCCCGGCCTGGAGCAGAATGTTCTCCGGCTTGAGGTCGCGATGGATGACGCCCCGGGCGTGGGCGTAATCCAGCGCATTAGCGAGCAGTGTGACCAGACGAACCGTCTCATCCACCGGGAGCTGCCGCTCGCGTTCGAGCCGCGCGCGCAACGTCTCACCCTCTACATAGGGCATGACGTAGTACAGAAAGCCATTTGCTTCCCCAGAGTCGAACAGTGGCAGCAAGTTGGGGTGCTGCAGGTTGGCGGTAACCTTGATCTCGGCGAGAAACCGCTCGGCGCCGAGCACCGCGGCCAGCTCCGGCTTGAGAACCTTCACCGCAACCATGCGAGCGTGCTTCAAGTCCTGGGCGAGGTACACCGTAGCCATGCCGCCCTGGCCAAGCTCGCGCTCGATGCGGTAGCGATCGGCGAGGCTGGCCCTGAGGTCCATCACCGATCGCTCCGCGGTGCCAGGCGCCCGAGCTCACCCGCAAAGCCGGTCACAACGTCGAGATACCGTGTGGCTTCTTCCGGTGGGCCGAGGAGCAGCAGGAAGCGGCCGTCCGGCCCCACGTCGTAGCTCTTGTCGCGCACATTCAGATACCGGCCCTGGAACAGCAGCCGTGGCTTGTCGACGGTTAGGCTTCCGCCGGCCTTGGACACCGTCATCGCCATCCACCGCGACCCTTCCCGGTAGAAGAGCTCGTCACCACGAGGCGACCACTCCGGTTCGTCCGCAGTTGCCGGCGCCACTGTCTGCGTGCGGCCGGTGAAGGGCAGCCCTGCCACCTTCAACCCCTCCGGGGTGCTCATCGCGACCCACCGGCCATTCGGCGAGAACACTGTCCAGTAGACGTCGGCGCCGAGGAAATCGCGCGTCTTCCCGTCACGCGACATCACGAAGGCGCCCGACGTGTCTCCGAAACTTCGAATCGTGATGAAAGCGGAATCGGGTGACACGTCCATGACCACCCAGCCCCGTCCGAACAGGCTATCACGCGGGCCGGCCCCGTCGACGGGGATCCGCCAGACGGAACCCCCGTCCTGCTCCGGACGGAGCGTGATCACCGCGCCGGTGCCACCCGGCCACCACGCGCCGAACCGCATCGCCGCTCCGACGTTCACCTCCTGGAGCAGTCCACGCTCCACGTCGAGGATCGACAGCGTCTGCTCCCCGGTAGGCTGGTAGCTCGACAGCGCGACCCGTCGTCCCGTTCCGGAGACGAAGATGTTGTAGTAGTCGCCCGGCGGGACGGGGAGCGAGTCGCGTACTCGGCCGGCCCGATCAACCCAGACCGGGACGCTCCTGCCCGCGTCGCTCCCGCTGGCGAAGAGGAGGGTGCCGTCGGCGGCGACATCGTACTGCCCTCCTCCACTCCACGACTCGCGCCGGACCGTCTGCATCACCGGCGTGGGCGGGCCCGTCACGCGCAGCCCCTTCGCGTCGAACGGCAGGGTCATGAGGGTATTCCCCACGAGATACAGCAGGTGCCCGCTCGGGACGTATCGCGGGTAGCTCCCGGTGAGGAGGCTCGCGGTATCGGCGGATTCGAGCGGCGCGAGGCCAGCGGGCCCGATCGCGAGCCCACGCCTGTTCTTCAGTGACCAGAGCACCAGTCGTCGATTCTGCGACGAGCCCAGCACCCACTCTCCCCCCGGCAATAAGGAAGGCCAAAATGGACGATGCCGTGATGCAGGGAGGATTGCCGAGGGCGTTCCGCCTGCCGCGGGCACCGACGCCAGGGGGAACGCGTCCAGCTCAGCAAACACAATCCGTCCATCGGTCGTCCACTCGCCACCACGCGGGGCGCGTACTCGCGTGATGACCACCGGATCGCCGCCCGCGAGTGCCACCTTTTTCAATTCGCCACCGGCGAAGAACCCGATCCACTCGCCGTCGGGTGAGAAGAAGGGCTGGGCGGCCCCTTCGGTGCCGGCGAGGGGATGCGATACGCTCTCGTCGAGGCGACGGTAGTAGAGGAGGCAGGTACCACCCCGCCGCGCGACGTAGGCGATTCGGTCACCGCTTCTGGAGATGGCGAGCGCGGGCTGTCCTTCCCCAAACACACTCGGCGCGAAGTAGTCGAGCGGCGCCGAATCGGGAAGCACGAGGCTCCAGCGCCGGACCGGAACCGGAGCCGGCGCCTTGGAGCGTCCCAGCGCCCACCCCGCGAGCAACGCGAGGCCGAGTCCACCGCCGATGAGGACACCGACGAGCGGTCGGCGCACTGGCTGGTGCGGTGCGGCACTCGCTCGTACGACATCACCCTGGACTTGCAGCGCCCGCGCAAAGTCCGGCGCGCTGGGCCACCGGTCGGCCGGCAGCTTCTCGAGCGCCGTCAACACCGCCGCCTCGACGTGGGCGGGGATCGTGTGCCGCTGCGCGGTGAGCGAGCGCGGCTGCTCCGTGACGACGCGCGCGACGATCGCCTGCGCCGTCGGTCCGGTGAACGGCGGCTCGCCCACGAGCATTTCGTAGAGCACGACTCCCAGCGCGTACACGTCGCTCCGCCCGGTAATTTCCCGTTCTCCCATCGCCTGCTCGGGACTCATGTAGTGGGGCGTTCCGAGACTCATCCCGGTCTCGGTCATCCGCGTCCCACCCGCAGCACTCACGGCGAGGGCGATCCCAAAATCGGCCACGAGTGCCGAATCGTCGTGCAGCAACACGTTTTCCGGCTTGATGTCGCGATGGATGATGCCGTGCCGATGGGCGTAATCGAGCGCCGCGGCGATCTCGCCGGCGAGACGCACTGCGTCTGCGATGGGGAGCTGCTTCTCGCGGATGAGCCGGTCGCGGAGCGATTCGCCCTCGACGAACGGCATCACGTAGTAGGCGGTCCCCTCGACCTCGCCCGAGTCGATGAGGCCGAGGATATGCGGATGCTGCAGATTGGCAATGGTCTTGATCTCGCGCAGAAATCGCTCGGCGCCGATCACCGCGGCCAGCTCCGGCCGCAGCACCTTGATCGCGACCTTGCGGTCGTGGCGCAGGTCCTGGGCGAGATACACGGTGGCCATGCCACCCGCACCCAGCTCACGCTCGATGCGATAGCGGTCCTGCAGGGCGGCGGTCAGTCGGGCGGTGGCGTCGGTCAGGTCGATTTTCGATCGGTGGGGTGGAGCACGAAGCTACCGCCGCGTGCGGAATCGAGCCAGTCGCACGGCAGCACGAATCGAGGCTGCGCTGCTGATGCATGTGCAACTACCCACAACCAGAACGCAGGCCGGCGTGATGCCTTAGACGATGCCGGGTCGCCACGGCTCGTGCTCGTGCGCGAGCCAGACCAGCTCGGGGTCGAGCGCGCGCACCACGAGCTGGCCTTCGGTGTGCGGCTCGTCGAGCTCGCCAAACCACACCGCCACGTCGCCGCCAACGAGTGACCCAGGGACATTCGTGGCGGTGGCGGCCCTTCTCAGTTTGGTCGCGGTATTCGCCTTATCTCCCCGCCCGGCGGGCGGCCCGGGTCGAGCTGATGGCGGCGCTGCGCTAGAGCCCAGAAGGACGAGGGGTACGGGAGCTCTTATGCAGCATATTCACAAGAGTTGAGATCAGCCACAGACTTAGACTGCGACTCTAGCAGCTTAATCACTAGTTACGCCGCGAGGCATGACTACAACGAACGACACTTTGGTTTCACTGCAGCGAGACATTGTGGCGCGGGGTCGCACCTTAGCTCGCCAGGCTGTCGCCCTCATGCGACTCCCCGCATGTTGCGTCAAATGCAATCTTTTCACTATCATATTGCTCCACTAGCAATTGGGAGCTCTGTCATGCTTGATGAGATCCGCACGTTCGTCGTCCTGGCCGAGTCCGGTTCGTTGCAACGGGCGGCGGAACGGCTGTTCCTGACGCCATCGGCGGTCACACGGCAGATCCAGCGCCTCGAGGCAACACTGAAGACCCCCCTGCTCGATCGTCGCGTGAAACCGGGGCGGATTACGCGCGAAGGCCGCGCGGTGCTCGACGGCGGACGACACATGCTGCGCATCATGGGCGATCTCAAGGCGACCGGGTCGAAGGACGCCGAGCCAAGCGGAATCTTCTCCATCGGACTCTCACATGCGCTCGCGCAACCGAGCCTCGTCGCGTCGATCCAGCGCTTGACGAGTCGCTTCACCCGACTTCAACCGGTGCTGAGCACCGGTCTCAGGCAGCAGCTCATAGAGCAGGTGCGGATCGGCGAACTCGATGTGGCACTGGCGTTCCTCTCGGCTGACGACACGCCGCCCGGCGATGTGGCCAGCAGCGTTTTGGCTACAGAACGTCTCGTATTGGTCAGGGCGAGAGGACCGCAACCTCGCGCGCGGCGCAGCAGCAAGTCGAAAGATCGCGATCTCGACGCACGCTGGGTGCTCAACCCGCCGGGGTGCTTTATTCGTCAGTCGCTCGAGGCGAAGTTGCGCCAACGCGGCTCTCCGTTCGAAGTCGCCGCCGCGATCAACAATATCGACATGCAAGTGTCTCTCGTGGCGAGCGGGATCGGCCTCGGGCTTATCCCCGCGCGCTTTCTCGCCTCGCATCCCAAGCGCCGGCAGCTGGAGCGAGTCACGCGGTCCGGCGTCAGCATTGAGGCTTCAATCGTGTTCATGCAAGCCGGCCATTTGGGCCGGCTCGAACCCGCGGCGACATTTCTCCAAGAAGAGTTGCGAGACCATTTCGCCGAGCGCAAGCGTCGTTGATCGCGACGAGCTCCGCTGGCTGGCAGCGGCGGATCGTCGCCTGCGATACGCTCCCGTCAGAGGCGCAGCTCTGTATTTCAGCGAAACCAACCGACTCATCGGGCGCCCTCACTCCTGCTGAACCCGAAGGCGTATTTCACCGCCTTGTTCGCTTGGTTCGTCCAAGGCTACGCGAGCTGGGGCGGCGTGCTCAGACCAGCGGCCATCGCCGGCGCCTGCGTCGTGCGAGCTTAGCAATATCATTGTGCTAAAGTTGCATTTGACGCACCACACCTCCCGACGTACACATTCGTCCACGGGAACCGGCAGTCGCCGTTCTCGACCACGCCGTCGACGTCGCCGGATGGAGGACGAGTATGGATGGGCTGCTGCAGGACTTGCGCTACGTGCTGCGGACGCTGAAGCAAAGCCCCGCGTTCGTGACGATTAGCGTGCTGACACTGGCGCTCGGCATCGGAGCGAATCTCGCGATCTTTACCGTCGTGAACGCCGTGCTGCTGCAGCCGCTGCCCTTCCGCG
>DASSIL010000297.1:0-9729 GCA_035691925.1 Gemmatimonadales bacterium | reverse complement strand
CGACACCGGCGCCGCGGCGCCGGTCGCCCAGGCGCTGCTGGCGCCGGTGCTGCGCACCCCCGGCGTGCTGCGCGTGCCGCCGGACGCCGCAGGGCGGCGCGCGTGGGTGGATCTCGACGTGCACGTCACCGAGACGGGCGAGGTGGACGTGGTGCGGCGCTCGGGGGGCAGCTCCGATCGCGCGCTGATCGACGCCGCGATCGCGTGCGCGCGCGGGATGCGGTTCTTCCCGGCCGAGCGCGCGGGCGTGCCGGTCGCGGTGTGGTGCACGCAGCGCTTCGAATTCGGCGCGCCGCGCTGAATCGTCACGTCGCCGCCATCCCGGCCGCGCGACGTCCTGCGGCCGCATCGAATGATGGGCGGGGGCGTAGACGCGCTGCGCCCCGCACCGTCCGGGGGGTCTTCGATGCCGAACCACATTCGCGCCGCGCTCGCCGCTCCTTTGCTGGCCCTGCTGCTCGCCGGCTGCGCGGACACGCGCGGGGTCGAGCCCGCCATCCGCAACGACATCCGCGCGCAGTTCGTGGGCCACCGCCGGTTCCTGGCCTGGTTCCGGTCGACGACCGAGCCGGCGGCAGTGGACAACCACGACGTCGGGCCGATCGTGCAGCGCTTCTACCGCCTGCGCCGGTGGGAGCCGGCGTGGAGCGATGCGCGCGGACCCAATGGCAACGCGCGCGAGCTGGCGGACGTGCTCGCGCACGCGGGCGACGAAGGCCTCGATCCGCGCGAATACGACGCGGCCGCCGTGTCGGATGGGCTCGACAAGCTGAAGCAGTCGGTGATCGGCGGCGCCCCCGATCCCGCGCAGCTCGCGGCCTACGATCTGCTGCTCACGCGCTCGTGCCTGAAGTACGCGATCCACGTCACCACCGGCCAGATGGACCCGCGCCAGCTCCCCGCCGACTGGCACATGCATCCCTCCGCGCGCGACTGGCGCGCGCCGCTGGAGCAGGCGGTGGAGCAGCACCGGATCGGCGCCTGGCTCGCCTCGCTGGATCCGCCGCACGCCGAATACGCCGATTTGAAGCGGGCGCTGGCGCAGTACCGGGCGGTCGAGAACGCCGGCGGCTGGCCCGTGGTCCCGGCCGGCGCGCCGCTCAAGCCCGGCAGCCGCGGTGCGCGCGTCAGCCTGCTGCGGCAGCGCCTGGCGGCGAGCGGCGATCTCGATCCCGGCGCGCGCTCGGGCGACGTGTTCGATCCGGCGCTCGCGGCCGCCGTCCGGCACTTCCAGATCCGCCACGGCCTGCCGCCGAGCGGGACCGTGGGACGCGCCGAGCTGGCCGAGCTCGATCTGCCGGTCGGCCAACGCGTGCGCCAGATCGAGCTCAACATGGAGCGCTGGCGATGGATGCGCGCGCCGTTCCCGCCGCGTGACATCGTGGTGAACATTCCCGACTACAGCTTGCGTCTCCGGGACGGCAACCGCGACGAGCTCGCCATGCGCGTGGTGGTGGGCAAGGAGTTCACGCCCACCCCGATGTTCGCGGACCAGATTTCATATCTCGTGATCAATCCGGTGTGGAACGTGCCCCCGTCGATCGCATCCAAAGAGATTCTTCCCGAGGTTCAGAAGGATCCGTCGTACCTGACCCGCAATCACATGCGGCTGTTCGACGGCGATCGCGAGGTCGACGCCTCGTCGGTCGACTGGTCCTCGGTCGCTCCGGATCACTTTCCCTACACCGTGCGCCAGGACCCCGGGGCCGACAACGCCGTCGGTCACATGAAATTCATGTGCCCGAATCAGTTCGACATCTATCTTCACGACACGCCCGCCAACCAGCTGTTCAACGCGAAGGACCGCGACTTCAGCCACGGATGCGTGCGCGTCGAGCGTCCGATGGATCTCGCGGTGGCGCTGATGCAGGGCTCCCGCTGGGACCGGTCGGCGCTGCAGGCCGCAGTGGACAGCGCCAGCAATCTACCGGTGACGCTGCCGAAGCCGGTGCCCGTCTACATCCTGTACTGGACCTCGTGGGTCGACGATCAGGGGGTCGAGTTCCGGAGCGACGTGTACAGCCTCGACTCGCTGCTGGATGCCGTGCTGCGCAAGGCTCAAAACCCGCGCCTGCAGGCCTCGATCCCCGTGATCGGGCGGCGGCGCATCGAATCGCGGTCCCTTTCCGCGCGCCCCGCCCACCATGATCTTCTCGAGTCCCGTCTCCTGGCTCACCTGGTTGTTCTCGCTCCTCACCAGCATCGGCACCGGCCCCGCCGCCGCGCCCGCCGTGGTCGTGCCATCCGCGCCCTCCGTGGCGGCCGCACCCGCCTCCTCCGCACCGACCGACCTGCTGCCTGACGGCTTCGATCCCGGCCGCGCCCCGTTCGATCTCCACTTCGGTGACACCATCGTCGGCTACAAGGTGCTGGCCATCCCGGTCACGCCCGGCGCCGTGGTGCCGGTGGTGGTGATGGACGCACCCGCCGGCACGACGTTCTCGGCCGAGGCGCACGGCGGCACGCTCGAGGCGCTCGACGGCCACACGTGGCGGTTCACCGCCCCGCGCGCGCCCGGGCTCTATCCGATCGCGTTCCGTTCCTCGGCCGAGGTCGGGCCCGTGACCGTCAACGTGTTCGTGGTGCACCCCTACCACCCCGGGCTCAACATCGTGGACGGCTACGACATCGGGCGCTATCCCAACCCGTCCGCCTCGCCGAAGCACGCCGAGGCCTACGACCCGCCGATCGGCTTCATGCAGGTGGACTCCGAGGACGCCGCCACGCCGGTGTCGCCGCACTTCACGCTCGGGCAGTTCGCGTGCAAGCAGGGCGGCGCCGAGTGGCCCAAGTTCGTGGCGCTGCGGCCGGCACTGTTCGTCAAGCTCGAGACCGCGCTGCAGGCGGTGAACGCGCGCGGCATCGACACGCCGGCGTTCACGGTGATGAGCGGATTCCGCACCCGCGTCTACAACGCCGGGCTCGGCAACGTGAATCTGTCGCGCCACACGTTCGGCGACGCCTCCGACATCTTCGTGGACACCGATCACGACGGGATCATGGACGACCTGAACCACGACGGCCGCCACGACTGGAAGGACGCCGTGTACCTGGCCGGCATCGTCGAGGCCTCGCCAGAGCAGCCGCCGTACACGCCCGTGGCGGGCGGTCTCGGCACCTACGGCCCGACGCGCGCGCACGGTCCGTTCGTGCACGTGGACGCGCGCGGCTTCAAGGCGCGCTGGGTCGGATAGCCGCGCACCCACGACGGCGCCAGGGAAGGCGCCAGGGCCTCGCGACCGGGCCCCTACGGCATCGGCCGCGACAACATCTCGCGCGTCTGCAGCACCTGCCAGCCCTCCGAGCGATACAGCCGGAGGGCGGCGTCGTTCTCACCGTCGACCAGCAGCTGGATGCGGTTCACCGGCTGCGATGCGAGCCAGCGCGTGCCCCATCGCAGCAACGCGCGACCGAGCCCGATGCCGCGCGCCGCGCGGATCACGCCGAGTGCCGCGATCTCGCCGCGCCCGTTTTCGCACGTGCAGCGGCAGAACCCCACGCAGCGTCCGTCTCGCCACGCCAGCCCGGTGCCGTCCGGGCGGAACCCCGGCATCGCGACCAGGCGGCGCGACTCCTCGAGCCCTTGATGGATGTGTCGATGGTGGTCCGCGAACGATTCGAGCGCCGTGTCGTGCAGCGCGAGCAGTGTGGCCTCGTCGTGGACGTAGGTCGTGAGCGTGATCCCGTCCGGCCATGCGGGCGCGGGCGCGTCGTCCGCGTGCGTCATGCGCCAGTACCAGCGCTCGTGCGTGTAGCCGAGCGCGGCCGCGAGGCCCTGGGCGGGCGGGCTCGGGTGCCACAGGCCGGTCGCCAACGTGCGCACGTCCGCGAACAAGGGCGCGGCGCGCAGGCGATCGACCATCCACGCGTGCAGCGCGCGCGCCACCCCGCGCCGACGATGCGCGCCCGCCACGCCGATGCGCACGAACGCCCAGCGCTCGTCCACGCCGGGGATCACGTACCCGATCGAGAACCCGACCGGCCGGCCGTCCACGACGGCGAGCCAGCGCAGCGCCGGGTCCGCGAACGGATCCGCGAACAGGTTCGCGCGGCCCCCGGGGCTGTCCAGAGCTTCGAACTGCGCCGCGACGTCGGGTTCGGCGAGCAGCGCGGCCCAATCTGCTTCGCGCGCGGGATCCAGCGGCTCGAATCGCGGCGCGCTCACGCCGACTCCGGCTCGATGTGCCGCATGGCGGGGTGCAGCGCGAGCCCGCCGGCCCCCAGCGCCAGCGCGACGCCCAGCACCGCCAGCGCCACGCCCGGATCGAGCGAGGCGGCGAGCGAGCCCGCCAGCAGCGTGCCGAGCGGGAACGTGAACTGCGCGATCAGCCGCCGCACCGCGAACACGCGTCCCTGCAGCGCCAGGGGCGTGCGCGCCTGCCAGATGGCGAGCGAGTGCGCGTTGACGAACGGGATCATGCCCTCGGCCATCGCCAGCGCGCCGGCGGCCACGAACAGCGCGCGCGCCAGCCCGACGCCGATCAGCATCGCGGCCGAGATCGCCATCGGCGCCAGCACGCCATACACGCGGCGCCGCTCGAGCCCGCCCCACGCGCTCACGATCACGCCGCCCGCCACGCCGCCGGCCGCGCCCACGGTGGCGAGCCACGCCAGCGCCGCCTCGAAGCTGAAGCCGTGCGCGGCGGCGTCCGTGGCGTAGCGGAACTTGACCAGCAGCGGCTGGAACACGCCCAGCGATGCGAACACCAGGTTGGCGAGCGCGAACGCGCCCAGCAGCATCAGCAGTGGCCGGTGCGCGAATACGAACGCCCAGCCCTCGCGCAGATCGGCCGCGAGGCCCGGCCGCGCGCTTTCGGTCTGCGGCGCGCGCTCGACCCTGGGCAGCGTGAGCCGCGTCAGCACGAGCCCGGCGATCACGAACGTGGCCGCATCCACCACCACCGCCAGCGCGGCGCCGCGCCCGAGTGCGGCCGGCGCACCCGGGCCCGCGGCGCGCGCGTGCGTGCCAAACACGCCCACCAGCCCCGCCGCGATGCCGGGCGCCAGCAGCGCGGACAGCGCCCACACCGACTGCATCATGCCGTTGGCGCGCGGCAGCCGCTCGCGCGGGACCAGCATCGCGTACGAGGTGTCGAACGACGACGCGTGGAACGCGCCGCACAGCGCGTAGAGCGCCGTCAACGGCAGCAGCAGCGGAAGCGTCATGCGGCCCGATGCCAGCAGCGCCACGATCGCGAACGCCACGACCGCGTTGGCGAAGTTGGCGAGCTGCATGATGCGGCGCCGGTCGTGCCGGTCCGCCGCCACGCCGCCCAGCAGCGCCCCGGTCACGGTCGGCAGCGCGTATGCGAAGCCGTTGGCCGACAGCGCCAGCGCCAGCGCCTTCTTCTGCGCCGGATCGGGGTAGAGCCCCTGCGCCAGCCAGATGTTGAGCGCGAAGAACGTCACCTGCGTTCCCACCAGCGAGCACGATTGCGTGGCCCACAGCACCACGAACGTGCGCCAACCGCGGCGCGGGGAAGCAGGCGCCGCAAGCGCGGAAGCGAGCCTCATGCGGGAACCCTACCGAAAGATGGTGGCCGGTGTCAGAGGACGACTGCGATGGTCCGAGCGCGTGCTGCGCTCATCGTCACCGGACGATCAGCATCTTCCGCGTGGCCGTCATGCCCTGTGCTTCGAGGCGGTAGAGGTAGAGCCCCGGTCGAAGTGCGCCCAACGGAACGGGGATGTCGTGCTCTCCGGCCTGTAGCACCTCACGTTGGACGGGCGTCGCCACGCGGCGGCCCTGGATGTCGTAGATCGAGAGCTTCGCAACAAGCGCTGCCGGAAGCGTGAACCGAAACGTCGTCCCGTCGCTCGCCGGATTCGGGAAGTTCTGCGCCAACGCGAAGGGCGCCGGTGGGGGAGTCGGATCGACGGGAATCGAGAGTGCCGCGAGGCCGTGACAAGGCAGGAGACTCATGGCCCCGAAGTGTCCCCCAACGTAGAGCGTGCTCCCGCTCACCATCAGGGACCTCACCAGAAAGTCCGACCGGGGCGCCCAGCCACTTGCTACACCCAGGCTGTCGTCGACTGCCGCCAGACACGGCCGCACCTGGCCACCGATCGAGTAGAAGTCACCGCCCACGTACAGTGTGTGGCCGGAGAGTGCCAGCGCTCCGACGGCGGGAGTGGGGTTGACGACGGATCCCGAAAGGTGCGCGTCCCACGACTTGACCGCTCCGGTTGCCGCGTCGAGCGCGGCCAGGTCGGTCCGGGGCTGTCCGTTGACGGTGGTGATGTACTCCCCGCCCACGAACACGGTGGAGTCGTCCACGATCAACGCACTCGGTATGCCATCGCAGTCTGCTCTCCACGGCTGAACCGATCCCGTTGCCGCATCCACGGCCGCCAAAGACGCACGGGGCTCGCCGCCAACATGACGAAACCACCCACCCAGGTACAGCGTCCCGCCGCTCGCGGCGATAGCGGTCACGTCGTCGTCCACGTTCGCACTCCACTCTGTTGCGATGCCCGTCGCCGTATCCAGTGCCGCTGCACGAAAGCGGGGCATCCCGCCGACGTTCGAGAATTGCCCGCCGACGTAGAGCCTTCCGCCAACCATGGCCATGGCGTCGATCCAATTGTCGGTGCCTGGATTCCATGGCAGTGCCGCCCCCGTCAGTGTATCGAGCGCAGCGATTCCGATTCGTGGCTGCCCACCGATGAACGTGAAGTCCCCTGTGACATAGACCTTCCCGCCGCTCACGAGGACTCCGGTCGCCCCTATTCCGTTGTCGTGGGGATCCCAGTCCTTGAGCGTCCCGGTGGTCAGGTCGATCGCAGCGAAGCACCCACGCGGCTGCCAGGGGCCCATCGTCACAAAGGTCCCGCCCGCGTACACCACACCCGAGCTCACGGCCAGCGCGACGGCATCGTGATCGTAGTCAGGCCTCGGGTTCCAGCCCGTGGCGGCGCTGGTATTGGCGTCGACGGCGGCGAGGCTGACGCGAGCGGCACCACCTATCGTCTCGAAATTTCCACCCACAAACACCGTGTCTACCTCAACAGCCAGCGACCGGACGTAGGGGTAAGGGTAGGAATATGGGTGCCGGGGAGTCGGGTTCCAAGCCAGCACGCGGCCCGTGTCCGCGTCGACCGCCGCGAGGGCATTTCGTGGCTGGCCACCCACGCCCAGAAACTGGCCGCCGAGATAGATCGCGCTCTGCCGGGTCGCCAGGGCCCAGACCCGCGGCGAACCGACGTAGGGGTCATCTGGGCCCGTGACGTTTGGGTTCCATGGCAGGAGCGCGGCCGTGGATATATCCACGGCCGCAGCCCTATTGCGGGTCTGCCCGGCAAGCTGAGTGAAGTAACCTCCCACATAGAGGCTGTTTCCCAGCAACGCCAACACCAAAATCTCGCTATTGGCCGCCCCTGGGTACCAGCCGAGGACGAGCCCGGTCCTTCCGCTCACCGCAGCCAAGCCAGCACGGGGCAGTCCGCCGACCTGGGTGAAGTCGCCGGCTACAAAGACGGTATCCCCACGCACGGCGAGCGCCCTCACTACGGGCCTCACATCCAGTGATCCGTCCGCGTCGGGGTTCCACGGCAGAAGCGCCCCGCTCACCACGTCGAAAGCAGCGAGGTCTTGCCGTGGCTGACCGTCCATGGAATGGAAGAAGCCCGCAACATAGAGTGTCCCCCCCGAGACGACCAGGCTGTTGACATTGTGGTCATCCTGAGAGGGAGCCCATGCACTAACGCTGCCGTCCCGGAGGATATGGGCGAGGCTGGAACGCGGCAGGCCGCCTACGGCCGTGAAATCACCGCCGATGAACCACCCGCCATTCCCGTCCGCAACACTCGTATACACGTAACCGGTAACCTTGGGATATGGGAGTTCTGGTGTTGCCGTCCTCGAGCTGAGTGGAACGCCGCCGCCGGTATTGGGACCAAGCGCGCCCAACGATCCGGCGATATAGAGCGTATTCCCGGATCGAGCAATTGCCGAGACCGTCCCGTCGGTCCCCCACAGGTTTGCGTCGGGCACTTGGGCGACCGCCAGTCGAGTAACAAGCGCCAATGCTGCGAGGGCGACCAGCGGGCAACGCGATCGAGTGCCCCAGCCTAACGCCCACTGACTTGGTAGCGGCGCGGCGCCGTACCGTGCCCCATGAGCTACGAATCCGATCATCGCAGTGTAATGACGCGTGTGACGCGCTGGCCATAGGGCGATGTAATGCGAGCGAAGTAGATACCGCTTCCAACCACGTTGCCTCCGGTCGCGCAGCCGTCCCAGTGGAGTTCGCGGCGCCCGGGAGTGACAGTTGCATCCAGCAGCGTGCGCACACGTCTGCCGAGGATGTCGTAGATCGCGACGACCACGCGCATCGTCGTCGAAACTTCAACCGCCAAACCAACCGGCACGCGCGACGGCCGTGCGCCAACCAAGCGCAAAGCAAACTCGGGTCCGACACCCGTCGGGCCGATCCCCAGGGCCACAGCCGGGGGGCAGGAGTCTGTGAGGACGTAGGTGTGGCTCCCCCGCCATGAGATCTCGGAGATGTCCACCGCGTGCTGGTTGTCGTCATAGGCCGCAAGGTACTCGTAGCCGGGCGCCCAGTTGAGGTACTCGGAGCCGTGCCAGAATTGCAGGGTCTGGTCACCGCCCAGCGCCCTGTAGAGCGTGTCAGGAGCGCTCCATTGGGTTGTATCCGGATCGATCGGGCTGCTGGGGCTGTTGAGGTCGGCCTGCAGGGTCACGAACGCGCTATCCCTGCCAAAGGTCGTGCTGTCGCCCTGCGCAATCGCCGCACGGTCGACCGGGTTGTACCCCGTGTAGTAGAGCGACCAACGCCCGCTGGGGTCCTTCAACGCATGCGGGGATTCGATGAACGCTGCGCCGCTGTAAAGCGAGTCGGTGTTCCAGAGGGCGCCTCGATCGCTCCAGAGTCGAAGGTCTCCGTACGAGCGTGCCACTCCGACCACCATCCGGGGCTTGCGGGCGTGACTGCCGCCCGCTACGAACAGCAGATAGGTGCCGGGCGTATCCACGGCCGCCATCACGAATGGATCCCGAAACTGCTGTCCGGGGAAGCTGGTGGAGTCCGGCTCGGCCCAGCTCGGTGCATGGTCGGGTGAGTACACCCATGTCGTATCCTGCGCCCAGATGTTGAGGTCGACGGACGTCGCGACGCCGATGCGCTGGATCTGATGATTCTGGACGTCCCGATCGACGCCGGTGTACAGCATATAGTAGTTGATGTCGTTTGGCTTCTTGATGATCGTCGGCGCCCACACGTGAAAGTTGTCCCACTGGCCGGGCCGCACCTGAACGGCCGTCATCGTGTTCTCGGTCGGGAACCAGTCGTTCAGGTTGCGTGAGCGCTTGTGGCCGATAGTCTTCTCGTTGTCGTCCTCGTTGGTCACGTTCATGTCGTGCCGGATGTAGAAGACGTGGAACGAGTCCCGCGAGGCCACGATCGCGAAGTCCTTGGGCTGGATCTGCTCGTGGGTGAGGATGTTGATCTCCTTCATGAAATCCACGCACGCGGGCTGAACCGAAAGCACCGACGCAGTGTCGGCATCGAGCGGCGCCACCCCCACGTCGCCGGTCGACGGGTCGCCAACCTGCAGCTCGAAGGCTGGGAGATCAGAGGCAACCCGGGCGGTCGCAGTCAGCGCCGTCGCGGTCCGCTCCGTCACCTGGAGGGGCAGCCGCCACGATGCGTCGCGGGCCGCGATCTGGACCGCGTTCGCGAGCCCGGACCCGACAGCTGTGACGCG
>DASSIL010000296.1:0-20331 GCA_035691925.1 Gemmatimonadales bacterium | reverse complement strand
CGTCGCCATTCAACTATTTGAGCACCGACCACTCATGGCGTCAAGATTGAACCCAATCGCCCGCCGGCGCCTCGCCAATCAGCTGCTCCCCGCTCCGACCTTCCGCCGGGCAACCGACGTCGTGCGCGCACTCGGCGCCGTACAATCGCAAGACTACGGCGGCGCCAAGTGGGCGCTCGCGCAGCGCACCAGCGGGCTCACCGACGCCGACCTGGAGCGTGCGTTCGCGCGCGGGGCCATTCTCCGCACGCATGTGCTCCGGCCCACCTGGCACTTCGTCCTCCCGGAAGACGCACGCTGGCTGCTCGAGCTCACCGCGCCCCGCATCCGCGCCAGCCAGGCCTATCACGAGCGATTCCTCGAGCTCGCGGCGCCCGTATTTCGCAAGAGCAACCGCGTGCTCGCGCGGGCGCTGCAGGGCGGCGTGCAGCACACGCGCGCGGAGCTCGGGGTCCTGTTGCGGCGTGCCGGGGTGCGCCTGGCGACAGGGCAACACCTCGGGCAGGTGCTGATGCGGGCGGAGCTCGACCGGGTCATCATCAGCGGGCCGCGCCGTGGCGCCGAACTCACCTACATGCTGTTCGACGAGCGCGTTCCCGGGACGCCGCCACGCGACCGTGACGCGGCGTTGCAGGATCTGACCCGCCGCTACTTCACGACGCGCGGACCCGCGACGCTGCAAGACTTCGCATGGTGGTCGGGGCTGACGGTCGCGGACGCAGCCCGCGGCGTGGCGATCGCCGGGCGGTCGTTGCGACACGCCGACATCGACGGGCGCACGTATTGGCACGGTTCGAAGGAACGGCCGGTGCGCGCGAGCCGCATGGCCCACCTGCTGCCGAACTACGACGAGTTTGTCGTCGGCTTTCGCGATCGCAGCGCGGTCACCGAGCGGTTACTCGAGGCCCGGCCCCGCCACCGCGTGGATGGACTGATCGGGCACGTCGTGGTCGTCGATGGTCAGATCGTCGGCGGCTGGCGGCGGACGGTGGGCAAGACGGTGGAGGTCCTGCTGCTGCTGCACGTGCCGCTGACGACGCACGAGCACGGCCTGGTGCGGCGCGCGGCCCAGCGCTTCGGACGCTTTCTGGGGTTATCGATCCGGGTGCGACGCGAGCGTCTTCATCGATGATTCAGACCGTCCAGCCGGGCCGATGCGAGCGGGGTGGGCAGTCTGTTGATCATCATGCAGCGCGTCACGCGGACCCTCAGGGCTTACGGTCGAGCGGCCCCGGCATGACGCGATGTAGTGACGGAATCCGGCGCGCGGGCGATCGCGCGGTAGATCGCCTCCCGCAGCGCTTTCTCGCGCGGGTCGTCCTGGAGGTAGAAGTCCAGCTTGTTCATTACATACGCGTACCCGAGGTGCGCATCGGGGTCGGCGAAGGCAAACGAGCCGCCCGCCCCGGGTGCGCCGAACGCGCGCGGGCTCGAGCCGAACCACACCTCGGGTCCCGGCCGCAGGAAGCCGAGCGAGAAGTAGGACGGCACGCCCAGCACCACGTCGTTACTGCGCGTGGTCGCGGGGGGCGTGAAGAGCCGGCCGAAAGTCACCGGCGTGATCCCGATTTCCGTCCCGCCTTCGGCAAAAGCGGAGTAAGCGCGTGCGATCGCCCGCGCGGTGCCCACACCGTTGCCGGCGGGCACTTCCACTTCGAAGTAGCGGGGGTCGTTCGGATCCACCGCCATGCCCACGAAGGACCGGCGCAGCAGGGACCCGGGACGAATCATCCGGAGGGTCACGGCGGGCGGAGTGTAGAACAGCGCTCGGAGACCCCGCCATATGGAGAGCGGCTTGACCACGGCGAGCCGCTCGCGCGGGAGATCGCGCGGGAGCCCGATATAGAAATCGAGACCCAGCGGCAGCGCAATTTCGTCGTGGAAAAAACGCCCCAGCGTGCGATGCGCGGGATCGACCCGGCGGATCAGCTCCTGCATGTACAGCCCGACTGTCATCGTGTGGTAGCCATGACGCGTTCCCGGCGGCCACGCCGGGGTTTGCCTGGCGAGCAAACGGGCGACGCCGTCGAGGTCGCGCAGGTCCTCGAGCGTCAGCGGCTCGTCGAGCAGGACGAGGCCCGCCTCGTGCCCGAGCAGTTGGCGCACCGTGACCGTCGCCTTGCCGTTCTGCGCGAATTCCGGCCAGTAGCGTGCGACCGGCGCATCGTAGTCGAGCCAGCCGCGCGCGTTGGCGACGGCCAGGGTCATCGCCGCCAGACCCTTGGTGGTCGAATTGACGACCACCATGGTGTCCTCGTTCCATGGCTCCTCTCCCGTGGGGGTGCGGCGCCCGCCCCACAGATCGACGACCTTCTCGCCGCGCCAGTACGCCGCGACGGCGGCACCGATCTCGCCCCGTTCGGCGAAATTGCGCTCGAACTCGGCCCGCACTTCTTCGAAGCCCGGGGCAACCAGCCCATTTACCTGAGCGGTCGTCTTCATGTCAGTACCCCTGCTGTCGTCCTCACCCCCTGACGCGATTCGGTGGTGGCGGTGCGACGGATCAGCGCGACGGCGAACACCACGAGCCAGACCAGGTAGGCGCCGGCGTTGATGCGCTCCCACACGCCGACCCACGGCGTGGGAAGATTCGCCGCCACCCGGGGGCCATCGAGGCCGGTGAGCGTCCCGCACACGAGCCAGATCGCCAGGATGGCAAAGGTGAACAGGCGGAACCGCTGCCCGAACGCCATGGCAGCGAGCACCATCACGACCAGCGTGATGAGCAGAGTCACCGCGGTCCATACGATATGGAGGGTGTCGGTCAGGGAGAACGATGTACCGCGCAAATGCATCGGCGGCCAGAAGAGGCCGAAGAGTCCGCTGCAGACGAGCAGAGCCCCCGCCAGGCGCAGCCGGCGCTGCCCCCGTGTCGCCCTCCAGATGCCCCAGCCGAAAGCGGCGATGAGCAGCGTATAGAGGACGCCCAGTGCGAACCAGAGGGGCCGCGTGGGCGCGCCGATCGCCGACAGCTCACTGATCGTTTGTGACGCCGAGCTGTACCCGGGCCACCCCATTGGGATGAAGACGTTCATGGCGGCATACAGCAGCGACGCCAGGATCCCGCACGTGAGCAGGATCGTTCGCAGCGTGAACCGGCCCTCAGCCATTGTTCCTCCCTGCCGTATTCGCTTCGACACGACACTTCAGGTTGCGCAGCTGCCGCCGCTGCATGGCGAAGTGCACCGGGTGCCAGACGACTTTCAGGAACAGACCGGTGCTGCGGCGGGAGTAGTCGCCGCTTGCGCGGGTCACGAGTCGAGTACGCGTGGCGTCGATCGGCTCGAGCACGAATGACCACGTAACGGAATAGCGAGATCGTGGGTCGCCGCCGCCCAGCACCAGCGACCGTGCCGGGTCGACGGCCCGGACGATGAAGCCGTCACGGGCGATCGGTGTCCACGGGAAGACGTCGCCCACGGTCACGCTCTGCCATGACGGGACGATCCGGGCGGCGCTCGGTGCTCCCCCGTTGTCGAGCGCGTCATAGCTGTACCACCCCCCACGACGACACCCCATTTGTGCGAGCCAGGGCCAGACGTCGGGTGGGGTCGCTCGAATCGTGATCCCGTTGGTCCAGCGTGCCTTCGCCGCGGGGATGAAGTCATCACCGGGCAGGGGGCGGCGCGCTTCGTCGCCGCGCGGGCGCACCGACCTCCGGGACAGTACTCCACCCAGAATCACGCCGGCAAACTGCGCCGCGTCGCGCAGCAATCTCAGGGTGCGGGCCATGCGGGGCATCAGCGAACCGTCGCCAGCCGATCCACCCGGTGCGCGGTCGCGAGGAACTGTCGCACCGTCTCCAGCACCCTCGCCGCCTGCTCGTCATGAGCATTGTGACCGGCACGCTCGATGATCTCGAGCCGCGAGTACGGCAGTCGATCGGCCAGGATCGCCTGATGCTCGGGCGGGAACAGGAAGTCGTGGCGTCCCGCGAGCACCAGCGTCGGCACATCGATTTCCCACAGACGATCCATAACCGTCCACCCGGTGAGCAGCTGCCCAAAGGCGAACACATGGGCTTCGGGGCGGCGCTTGATGCGGAAGGTCGAGAGCAGACCCGGCAAACTGAGGTGGTAGTAGTAGGCGCCGGCGAACTTCCAGATGGTCGGCAGAACCTCGCGCGGCGTCAGTTGACCGGTGTAGAAACGGCGCGCCCCGCGGACGGCGGCGTCCCGGTAGCCGCGCTTCGCGAGAATCTCCGGGGCATTGTGCTGCACCCACCAGGCGTCGGCAGCGGTGTCCAGCAACAACAGGTGTGAGAGATGCTCGGGATAACGCAGGGCGTATTCCAGCGCGACATGGCCGCCGAAGGAATGGCCGAGCACGGCCCATTCCTGAAAGCCGAGCATCTGACGCAGCGCCTCGGCATCCGCAGTCAGATTGTCCCAGGTCATCGAGCCGACCGCCCCGCTCGAGCGCCCGTTGCAGCGGTGATCGTAGTAGATCAACGTGAACCGATCGGCCAATGGCTCGAGGGACGACAGCGTCGTGTGGTCGAGGCCCGGGCCGCCGTGCATCAGCAGCAGCGGGTGTCCGTGCCCCACGACCTTCACGTACAGCGACACGTCCCGGATCCGCAGCGTTGTCATCGGGCCCTCCTTGCCGCTTTGGCACGAAGGATGGCCGGACTTGTGTGACGTGAGGGTGAGGCGTGGGTGAAGAATCAGGGCAGGTGAATTCCCCCCGTGACCTTCTTCAACTGTTGCTCGAGCTGCTGCTGCGCTCCTTCGATCGCCCGCCGCGCCTGGGCGACCTGATTGGTGGCCGCCGTTTTCACCTGTGTCACCTTGGCCTGCACCGGCGCGATGCTCGAATCCGCGAACCGGTCGACCCGGGCCCGGACCGTGGCTGCGGCGACGGCGACCTTGTCGCCGATCGCGGCGCGCAGCCCGTCCGCCACCGCCGCGTCGAGATTGGACCGCACATGCAGCTGCGGTTGGCTCAGCGTGCCGTCCAGCTCCGCGATCAGGTCCAGACGATCGATGTGGGAAACGACCTGCCACACGAGATCCGCCGCGGGACCTCCCGCGCTGCCGCTGTCGCGCTGCCAGGCCGCCCGGGGCGCCAGTACCTGCCAGCGTCCACGCAGCGAATCGCCGTACAACGCAAACCCCAGCGTCAGGTCTCCCCTGCCGGGGGTGACGCGAATCGGCAATCCCGGGAGGCGGATGTCGGGGATGCTGACGTCCTGGATCGTCCCGCCGATCGCGTCCCGGGGAGTGTCATGCACGTGGTCGAACAGCGCATCCGCGGACACGGTGGGCGACTTCAACTGGAAGGTCGTCGGCCGGCCGTACAACGCCGGGGCGCTCGTCAGTCCTTGCAGCCGGCCGGCATAGCGCCGCGGTGCGGTGTCGGGACCGAGCAGCAGGGACACTTCGGCATCACGCAGCAGGAATCCCGGCAGCTCGTGTTCGCGGGGAAACTGCACCGAGACGCCCTTGCGGCGTGTCGCCGCGGGCTCGGCGCGCGGCATGAGTCCGGCCGGCATGTATTCGCGGGCCAGCTGCGTGTAGTAGAGTGCGCGCTGGAACTTGGCTACGGCCTCGGGGCCGAACAGCACCCACGCGATGGCGCTGGCGTCGATCGGCGGCAGACGCACCAAACTCCTGGCGAACGTATAGTCGCGCTGCCGTGCGGCGTTCAACGCGGCGAGCCCCTGATCGAGCGAGCCCACGCCGGCTTGCACGTCCTTCTCCAGCGACACGACGCGATCGCGAGCCTGCTTCACGCCGTCGATGGTGCGCCGGGCGTCGCGAATCAAGGCGAGATCGGTGGGCTTGGCGCCCTGGAGTCGCCGGGCGAACGCCGCAGCGGAATCGACGGTCGACTGGACGTTCAACGCGCCGAGCCGGTTCTGCCAGGCGTGGGCGTTCGAGTCGGCCCGCGTTGCGAGTGACTCGGCCGCCTGGACGGTCTGCAGCTTGCGGGGGTCGAGACTGTCGATGCTGAGCGTGCCGGTGGCGAGCCGCAGCAGCGGCACTTGCAGGGCCGGCTGCGCCGCCCAGGCCCGGACGTTGGCCATGATGCGCGAGGAGGCGCTCGCCCCGTGTGAGGGGACGAAGCCGCTGGTCGATCGCACCGTGCCGAACCGCAGCCCGGTCGCCGCCAGCCGGTCGATCGCGAGCTTCTTCTCGAGCAGCGGCCCAAGCTCGAGCGCCGCATCGAGCTGATCGGCCTGCAGCAGGTTCTTCAGCGAGTCGAATGGACTCGCGGCGACGAGCCCGGAGATGGTCACGCGGCCGCGCGTCAACGCGATGTGCAGCGACCGTACTTCGACCCGCGCCCCGAGCACCGCCGTGCCCCCTCGCTCAACGGCGATCCGGCCCAGCCGGTCGGCGAAGACCAGCCAACCCACGACCACCAGGACGAGAAACAGCGCGAGTGGGATGATCGCGCGCCAGCGGAAGCGGGATGGGCGAGCGGCGGCTGGCGTCTCAGGCATTGGGCCGGAACAACCGGTAGAGGTTGTACAACTTGGACGCAGTGATGGCGCGGTACAGCGCGCTCTGCTTGACGCGTTCTCCCAGCGTCTCGCGGTAGCGGCGCACGCCAGATCGGCTGCCGAAATAGATCGGAGTGAACAGCAGCAGGGCGGCCACGAGGCTGCCGAGGACCACGCTGTTGTTGAAGTTGCTGAGCGGAACGACCGGCGCGTTGGCGAGCGCCGTCCACAGCGGGGTGAGCGCAGGGATGTCGAGCAGCAGCCACCGGCCGAATGCATCGAAGGCCGGGTCGAGAGCGAACCCGAGCGGCGTGGCGAGCGCCCATCCCAGCGCCGCACCCGGCAGCGACACGTTGAGCAGGAAGATCAGCGCAACGATGAACAGGTTGTGCAGGCTCAACAGCGGGGTGAGGCCGAGTATGGAGCCGAGCGCGATGCCGGCCGCCACCTGGCCCGGCGTTCCCTCGCTGTGCAGTGCCTTCACCAGGGACTGGAGCAGCTTCAGGATCAGCATTCGAACAGCCTAGAGGGTGAGCGACCTGCCGGTCAATGGCTCGAGTCAGCCGTAGGGTCAAACCCCCGAACACCAATCGAAGAACGCGGTGATGTTACGGTTCTGTCAGCGCGGTGCCGGTTGTGGAGGCCCTGACTGGCGCTCCCTGCGATTCGAGGACAGAATCCAGTTCCCTACTTTTCGGAGTCATGTGATGCAGCCCCGTGCCTATGCTCTCCTGCTCGCTGTCGCCGTGCTCCCCGGCACGGCGGCCGCGCAGGCCGCTGCCGCCGCCTCGTCGACCAGTCCGGTCGCCGATGCATTCCGTGCCCAGGAGCAGCGCTATGCCCGCATTCTGGTGGCGGCCGCCGAAGCGATGCCGGCGGAGAAGTACAGCTATCGCCCCACACCGCAGCAGATGAGCTTCGCGGAGATCCAGGTCCACCTCGCCAACGAGGGCAACGACGAACTGTGTGGCAAGCTCACGGGCATTCCGGTGCCCAAGCGGACCGCGGTCGATACCACAACGGCCAAGGAGCAGCTCGTCGCGCGGCTGAAGGAAACGTTCGGCTTCTGCGAGACGGCGTTGGCGAAACTGGACGACTCGAAGCTCTCCCAGCCGATCCAGCTGTTCGGTCCCAATCCCTTCTCGCAGGCTGCCGCCATCCTGATCACGGTGGGCGATTGGGCCGATCACTACAGCCAGGAAGCGAACTACCTGCGGCTGAACGGCGTCCTGCCCCCGACCGCGCGGCCGCGGAACTAGACCGCAGACGATCGAATCTGAGCCGGTGCGACGAGGCCCCCGCGATGACGGGGGCCTCGTTCGTTCGACCCAACGACCACGCTCACGGAACCACCGCCACGTCGACCGACCGCGCATCCGACTGACCTTGATCGTCCACGGCGCGCACGACGAACGCGCCCGGGGCACCGGGCTGCCACGCAAGGCTCGCTCCCGGTGCGGACTTCCCCAGGAACTCCTGCCCCACGAACCAGTACACCGCCTGCACCCCCGCACTGGCGGTAGCTCGCAGTTGGATCGACTCCCGGTCGAGCCGCCTCGCCCGCAACGAATAGACCACACCGTTCAGGGGCGATGTGATTTGCGGCGGTGCCACCGCGGGCGACTCCTCCGGATGCGCCGCGCAACGTGCGTCAAAGGGAGGCGGGGTGCGACGCGGCAGGCCCGCCGTCTGGAACAGCTTCAGCATGTCGGAGCTCCACATCTCATAGACCACGCGGTGCGTTGCACCGCTCGTGTAGGGAGGGCATGCGCGCAGCCCCGTGCGATCGTCGATGAGGAGCGCCTGGTGCAGGGTGCTCACCCGAATCGGTGACTTGCCGGGAATGAACCAGGTTGGCACCGTCCGCGGGCAGTCGGCATTCGGCAGGTCGCCCGAAGCCGCGCACACGGCGACCGTGGTCAGGTTCGCCGGCATGCTCCGAACCGGCTCGGCGAGCGACGGCTGCTCCGCCTCGGTCGCGTCCACGATACGAAAGAAGAGTGGCGCCGCAATCTGGATGCCGACGAACGCCGGATTCCCCTCCCCGTCGAAGTTGCCGACCCACACCGCGAGGATGTAGGGACCGAAGATCCCGACGGTCCACGCGTCCCGGAAACCGTACGACGTCCCCGTTTTCCAGTAGACCGCGAGGTGCCCGGGTGTTGCCGCAGCGGGCGTCTCCGGCCGGGGGGTGTCCTTCAGCATGTCGCGGATGACGTAACTCGCTTCGGGGCTGAGCAGCCGCACGCCAGGCGCGACCGCCTGGTCCTGCCGATACCGCACGGGGCGCACGACACCATCATTGGCGAGGGCACCGTACAGGGTGACCAGCTCCTCCATCGTCAGCTCGCCGCCGCCCAGCACCAGAGCCAACCCGTAATACTCACGCGAGCGCAAGCCGGACACGCCGGCTATCTCGAGGAAGTCGTAGAGGTCGGGCTTCGAAAGATGCGAAGCGACGTACACGGCGGGCACGTTGCGGCTGCGGAGCAGTGCCTCCCTCGCCGTCAGTGGGCCGGCGAAGCGGCCGTCGAAATTCTCCGGACTGTAGGCGCCGAACGCCGCGGGCGCGTCCTTGAGCACCGTCATCGGCTGCAGGACACCCTGATCCACGCCGAGGGCATAAATGAATGGCTTGAGCGTCGAGCCGGGAGACCGCTTCGCCGCGGTGCCGTTCACCTGTCCCGCGATCGCGTTGTCGAAGAAGTTCGCCGACCCCACCAGCGCCTTCACGTCCATCGTCCGGGCATCCACCAGCATCGCCGCCGCGTTGTGCACCCCGATCCGCGCCTCGCTCGCGACGTAGCCCCGGATTTCGCGCTCCAGCACGCTCTGCAGGTGGCGGTCGAGTGTCGTGTGAATTTCCGCACCGCCCGCGCGATCACGCAACACGGCATCCACGAAGTGCGGTGCCGCGAAGGGCAGCTGCACCGGCGCGCTCGTGCGGATCGGCAGCTGCACCAGGTCGGCTTCCCCGTCGCCCGGCTGATGCGTCGCCCGCCAGCGCGCGTACAGCACCGCTCGCGCGTCGCGCAACCCGGCTGCGGCTTCCGGCCGTCGTGTGGGAGTGCGTTGTGTCGGGTTCTGCGGCAGCACCGCCAGCGTGAGCGCCTCGGGTAACGTGAGGCGGACCGGATCCTTGCCGAAGTAGATGAGACTCGCCGCCGCTGCGCCTTCGACGTTGCCGCCATAGGGCGCGACGTTGAGATACGCCTCCAGGATCTCGCGCTTCGTGTAGCACAACTCGAGCTCCAGCGCCCGCGCGATCTGGATCACCTTCCCCGAGACGGTCGAGGAGCGCACCCCGAACAGGATCCGCGCGAGCTGCATCGTGATCGTCGAGCCACCCTCGCGCCGCGATCGCACCACGTAGGTGCGCCACCCCCCGCGCACCAGGGCGATCGGGTTGACACCGGGATGGATCCAGAAATGCCGGTCCTCCTGCAACAGCGTCGCCTGGGTCAACAACGGCGAGATCCGATCCAGTGGAACCCAGACGCGGTAGACTCCATCGCTCGAGAGCGTGAGCCGCAGCAGGCGGCCGTCGGCGTCGTACACCGCGTCGGAGGCGGCAAACCGATCCCGCAGCGGCCGGTGCGGAACGACTCGCGGGGCGGCCCAGAACGCCGCCGCGGAGCAGACCGCGCCGATCGCGCAGCGCCGCGACCATTGCGTCTTCATTTCGGGCGCGCCACCACGATCCGGCCCGGCTCCGACCATGCGCGGATCGTGCGATCGTACATCCCTTCGCCGTAGGCCGGCGGCACGGTGAACGAGCCGACCGCCGTCGCCTTCACTGTGTAGACAAACTCGCGAATCGATGCATCGGCGGTGCCGTACACATTGACGCGGTCTTCGCGCACCTCGGCGAACTCCGGAGTCCACGACCCCACGGCGGCGCCGAACGAAGGAGTCCACGCTGCAGCTCCGCCCTCGGACTGGTTGCTGCCCTCGTCCTCGCTCCCCTCATTGCCCGGTGCGCTCGGCACACGCGACGCCTGGGCTCCGCCGTTCTCGACCACTTCGAAACCCCCGGGGAGGAGATCGACGAGCGCAACGCTCGTGATCGGCCGGTTGCCAAGCGCGCGAAACCGCAGGTGCACTTGGAGCTCGTCGCCCAGTCCGACTTGTGTCACCGGCTTGCCGTTCTGGTCGGTATACACGCGTAGCACCTCGAGACCCTGCGAGAGCGCATGCGGCGGCGGGACGCGGTCGAATCCCGCCTGACGCAGGAGGTAGAACGCGGGGACCGCGGCGTCGTTGCCGAACGCGACCTGCGTCGCGTCGAGCGACACGTCCACCTCCGGAAACGTCGCCGGCGGCAGCGGCAGCACCCGGCGTGATCCGTCCTTGAGCGACTCGGTGATGGTGAACCGGCCGGCGGCCACCGGGCCTGCGGCGCCGGCATACGCATCGAACGCGAGAATCGCGTAGGCGCTCGACAGGGTGTTATACGATCCATGCGCGATCGGTGCCGCGATCGCATCGATCGCCGCGCCCTTGATCCCGCCGAGTCGCTCCGGGAAATGCCGGGCAATGAGGTAGAGCAGCACGGCATCGTGTGTCAGACCGTCGTCGTAGCTCTCGTAGTCGGGGGGACGCAGCTCTCCGAACCGGCTTGTCGCGATGAGCGAGTTCGCGAGGTTCTCCTGGCGGAGCAGACGGTACGTCGCCGCGAGGAACGCACCGGTGAGGTCTTGCTTCCACTTGTCCGGGTAGTTGGACTCGACGCGATGCTGCAGCGACGTCGCGTAGCCCGTCGCCACCATTCCCTGCCGCGTGAGCAGATAGATCGCGTACGCGCGGGTGCGCTCGTCGGCGAGGCTCGTTCCTTCAGTGCCTGCGAGATGTTGGAGGTAGCGCGCCCCCTGGAACAGCACCTCCTGCGGCACCGCATACCCCCGCTCCTTCGCTTCGATCAGAAAGTGTTGGCCGTACACCGACACGAAGTCGTCGACGTGCGTATTGGCGGCCCAGAGTCCGTAGGCTCCCTCCTCGTTCTGCCGCGAGCGCAGCATATCCAGAACGCTCTGGAAAACCATTGTCGCCTTGCTCGGGTTGATCCCGAACTCCGGACGCCGGACCAGCACCATCGCCGGCACGCCCTGACTGACCAGCTGCTCGGTGCAATCGTACGGATATTTGTCGAGGTACGCGACGAGCCCGTGGGCCAGTCCCAGCGGCAGGACGGACACGCCGGCGCGAACGGTGCGCAGCTCCGGAGACAGATCCCGATCCACGGGGGCCGACGCGCTGCCGCCGCGCACGCTGCCCGCCGCCAGCGTCGTGCGATACGGCACGGCAGGCCGAACGCTGAGATGCTGCGTGATGCGCGCCACGCCGGCGCCGAGGCGAGCGGTGAAGACGAGGTCGGCGGCGCCGAGGTTGGACCGGGCGCGCACGCGGAACGTCGTCGCGCTCTCGCCCATCGCATCGACGGGAAGCGACGCGCTCGCGGCACCCAGCACCTCGACCAGCGGCGAAGCCTGCAGCCCGACCTGGACGGTCGCCCCTTTCCCCGAGCTGGCGATGTTGTTGGCGACACCAACGCTGACTTCGAATGTGTCTCCCGGCGCGACCATCACCGGAACATTGGGGGTGAGAATGAGGTCGCCGCGCACGATGCTCGTGGCCTCGGCGACGCCGACAGCATCGGTGTTCACCGTCACGGCCATGACGCGGATCGTGCCGTTGAAGTAGTCCGGCATGGCGAACGCGAACTCGCCGCCCCCCGGTCCGGCGTCACGTACGCCGGACCAAACGGCCACCGGCTTTTCCCCTTTGCGTTTGAACGGGTTCAGGTTGCGACCGAGCTTGCTCTCTTGGTCGCCGCCGGGCGCCGCGGCCATCAGGCGGGCGAATTCGGGGAGGATGAGGTCCAGCACCTGCGTCGTCCGCACGGCGAGCGCGCGCTTCTGGAAGAAGAATCCGAGCGGATCAGGAGTGCGATAGCCCGCGACCTGGAGAATTCCCTCATCCACGGCGAACAGCACGATGCGCGACGGGCGGTCGGTCCGATAACGCACGCGGAAGGGATCGCCGGGCTTGACGAGGGACGGCGCGTCCAGCGTCACGACGGCGCGCCGCTGGGCGAGGCTCACGGAAAAGGGCGCGACGCCGTAGCTCAAGGGGCTCGCGAACACTTCGTCGGAGTTCACGTCTCGCACGAAGGACACGGAGACGTAGCCGTTGCCTTCCAGCCCCGCGGGAAGTGGAATGCGCTGCACGGAGCTCGTCGTCGAGGTCTGAAACCACTTCCAGGAGTAGACGCGGTCGCGCTCGATCGTGATGAGCCCCGCGCCGGTGTACGGCGCTCGTACCTGCAGCTCGATCGTCTCGCCGGGCGCGTAGTCTGCCTTGTCGAGCGTCAGCTGCAGCTCGGCGTTCCGCTCGAGCGAGCGGGTGACGTTGGCGGCTCCCGCCACGGTGTAGTCCACGCGGGCCAGCGTGGTCTTGGCGGAATCCTTCACCAGCAGGGCGTAGTCGCCGGGCTGGGCGGTCGGCACTGGGACGGTCAGCCCGCTGTCCGGGATCGCCAGCGGCGTCGCGCCCATCTCCTGCTCCTTCTCGACTGACTGGTACTTGTACGTTCCGTCGTACTGGCGCGCGAGGACGGAGACGAAATTGACCCGTACGCGGGCCAGCTGCAGGCCGCGCGCCGCACGCTTCTTTCCGTTCGGTCCCACGGCCACGAATTGCACTGCACGCTCGGAATTCTCGTGCAAGTAGTGCAGGTCACCGTCGGCCTTGAAGCCGACGAGCAGCTGCTGATTCGACGCGATGACGCCCGCCTCGGCCGTCACACTGCGGCCACCTTCGGCTTCGTACCCTTGCGCGATGAGGCGCAACCGGTAGGTCGCCCGCGCGAACCGCTCCAGCCCCAGCGGAAACTCCGCGTCCCCCTGAGCGTCCGTCGTCACCGGCGGCAGATCTTCCGAGAAAGTCTCTTTCGCCTGTTGCGGGTCGGTGAAGTGGTAATCCTCGAGTCCCGGGAGCGACGGGAAGCCCGGTGTCAGCTGCAGGGTCGCCGTCACCTGGCGGCCGGCGGCTGCGGTGCCGAACAGATTGTGGAGGCTTACCCGCGCGCTCAGGCTGTCCGGTGCAACCCACCCGTTGATTGCCTCCGCCGACAGACGCACCGTCATCTTCATCCGGTCGGGTTGAAACTCGCGCACCTGGACGGTCGTGGTTCCGAGCAGGGCGTCGGCCTTGTTGTCCTTCACGATGTAGAGCGAGATCGTCCACGACCCGGTAGGCGCGGACTCCGAGAGCGCGTAGCCGATCTCTTCGAACCCCTGCGCGGAGAGCCGGAGTCGCTCGCGCTTCACCTCGAGCCCGCGGGCATCGGCGATCGTCGCCTCGAGCGGAATCCCGGCGAGCGGCGTCGACCAGTTGGCGGGCTTCACGATCACGCCGACGTGGAATTCCTCTCCCGGGCGATACACGCCGCGATCGGAGAAGAGGTAGGCGGAGAGCTGTTCCGCCTGCAGCGCATTGGAGACACCACCGACGTCGAAGCGCGAGAGATCGAGCGCGCGATCGAACCGGTCCATCGGGAGAAAGGCGAGGTCATCTCCTCGGTGTGCCGAATAGAGCACCGGCGTCTGCTCGCGCTCGAAGGCTTTGAGACTAGGAAAGTGCACATGCCCCTCGCCGTCCGACTCGCCGGAGAGGATGGTCAGGCCATTTTTTCCGACCACATCCACCGTGACCCCGGCGACCGGCAGGCCGGTGCGCAGCGATTGCACGAACACGTCCTGAGCCCCGTCCGCACCCTGCTTGGCGAGCAGGCCGAGATCCGTCAGCAGGATGAGGCGGCGATCGGCGGGCGGCAGGGTCCGCTTGGTCGTCGAGTCATAGCCCTGGACCGACAGCAGGAAGAGTCCTTTCGGTGCGGCGCCGGTGGAGAGATAGCGGCCCAGATCGTACGGCTGGTAGTGCGCCTTGCCGGGCCCGAGCGCCGGGATCGGAATCGTATCGGCGTGACGGGCCGTCAGATTCGAGGCGTCGAAGTTGTCGTTGGTGAATTCCGTCGCGCCGAAGACGAGACGCGTCTGTGTCACGAGGTTCTGCAGCTGCGTAGGGAGGACGCGGCCGACTTCGACGAGCAGGGCCGGCTCGTCGCGACTGTAGAGCGAGACCTTACGATCCCCGCTCAGGCTGAGAAGCGACCCCGAGCCCAGGATCTTCACTTCCTTGGGGAACGGGGGGACCAGCGCGGTGCCGTCCCAGGTCTCCCCCAACAGGTACCCGCCGAACGACCGCAAGCCCTTGGTGACGCGAACGTACACGTAGCGCCCAGGCTCGGCGTCATAGCGGAACGCGAGAGTGGAGGTGTATTCGCGCTCGGCGGGGACCGGCGTCAGCGTAAGCGGCGTCGATGCTTTGAGAATCTCCGGTCCGATGATCTCCGGTCGATTCCACACCTGCGGTCGCACACGCTGGTCGGGGGGCGTGGCAGGGTCGTACAGCGGCAGGACCCACGCACTGACCCGCTGCTGGAAGTCCGTCTCGCCGACGTCTGCCGACGTGGAGAGAACCAGGACCTGCCCCGGCTCGTCGCGCTCGTCGCGTACGATCGTGAGTTGGTTGCCGGTGACCGCGAGACTGAAAAGGCTCGGGATGAAGACTCGTTGCTCGAGTTTTTGATCGGTCCCAGGGCCCCCGCGGCTCGACCGGATCCCGGCGTCCAGGGTTACCCGCATCTGGGCCGGCTTCTCGGGAATCGGCAACCGGTCGGAGAGAATCGACGCGGTCAGTCGCTGCTTGTCCGCGACGACAGTGAAGGGGAGCGAACGGAGTCCCGACAGGAAACCGCCGCCCTGCCCTTCCATTCGCAGGGAGACCTGCTTGGAGAGCGAGGACGTGTCGACTGGATGACTGAAGCTGACCTTCACGACCACGCGCTTCAGATTGGGATCGATCGGGTCTTGGTAGAATTCCGCCGATGCGATCGACGCCGAGAACGGCGCGGTACCAAAATCAAAGTGATAGGAGTCGAGCCGTACCGTGGTGGCCACGAGCCCGCTCCTGGCGAGCGACACGGTGTAGTTCTGGCCCACTGGCCAGTCTTCCGACGGGAGGAAATCGAGCTCGCGGTCGTTCACCCAGCGCCAGGTCCCGGCCAGCTTGGGCGACAGCTCCACCCCCGCATGGATCACCGTGCCCACAGTCTTGAGTGGCGCCACCGATGACTCGAATTGGACCCGCAGCGGGTGGGGCCTCACCGTGTCCGCGGTGAGGTCGGTGGCGGGCGGGGCCGTAATCTCGAAGGCGGTGGTGACGGGCCGCGGCCGGTGCCGCCACAGCTGCATGCCGATCACCAGCACCAGCACACTCGAGGTTCCGATCAGGATGTTGCGCCTGAATGCCTGTGGATTGGCGCGGGCGCGCGTGCGCAACCCGGCGGCGCCTGTCTGGAGCGACTGCACCCAGGTGGGCGGGGTCCACGTGATGTCGCCGAGGAGGATGCGGAAGAACTTGACCAGGTCGGCGCGCAGCTCGGTCAGCCCCGCGCGAACTTCCTTGAACCATTCAGACGGCAGGCGCACACACACCTCTTGAGGCGGTCGCCTATTATCGCGTTCGGCTGCGCATCCCGCCAACGGGCCGGTGTTCTGATGTAGGACAAGATCGCAAACCGGGTCTCTCGTGCACCAACCGGGACCGCCGTTCCCTTGACTCTCGAGGCCGGCGACATAGGTTTCGCGCGCTCGAGAATCGTCCATCGCCTTCGCGTGGAGTCGAAACGGAAATGTTCGCCGGGATATTGCACATACCGTCACGTCGCACGGCGCTTTACGGCGCCGGATTAGGGACGTGCGCCTCCGCCGGCGCACCCCTAGCGAGACGGATGCCCGTCAGACAAGCGCCACGGCGCCCTGACGTCACGTTGCCGTGCAGTCCGGGGTGGAGGATGCGGCCCTAAGGCCGATCCGCCACGGCTCCCATCGGGAGTTCACGCCCCGCCTGCACAGCGACATCGCAGGCGGGGCGAAGTGTTTTTGGCTGTGAACAGCGTGTCCGCGGGTGGTGAAGACTTCGGCTACTTCGTTCAAAACGAGAGAGAATCCGGAGTCGATTGTTTTCCCCCGCGGGCACCCTGAAGAATGGACCGGCGAGTGGTGTTCGTTGTGGTTAACCGCTCGTTCCCTCGCCGGCACTGAAGATGTGATGCGGTGGTGAAAGACTGTCGGTTACTTCGTCTAGGAAACGGCCCGAAAGGGTGGGGAGTTCGAACCTCCCCGGCCGCAGCCGAGTGTTCCCCGCATCATGGGTTGAGTTCTAGAGAGGAGCAGACATCATGGCCCTGTTCAACCGGAAGAAGCGCGTGCCCCGTACCCATGAAGGCGCCGCCGCGGCGCGTCTCAGTGTGCTCGAGACGCTGCGGCGCAGTGTGCTCGCGTGCCTGCTGTGGGAGGACACGTTCTACGAGGCCGGAGAACATATCGCTGAGCGCATCGGCCGCCTCGCGCACGAAGTGCCGCCGGACGCGGTGGCTGCGCTCGCGATCGAAGCCCGGGAGCAGCTGAAGCTGCGCCACGCGCCGCTGTGGCTGTGCCGCGTACTGGCGCGCGCCCGCAACCCGCAGGTGGCGGCGACGCTCGCCCGCGTCATCCAGCGTCCCGACGAGCTGGCCGAGTTCCTGGCGCTCTACTGGGCGGGTGGTCGCCAGCCGATCGCGGCGGCGGTGAAGCGCGGGCTGGCGGCGGCCTTCACCAAGTTCGACGCCTATCAGCTCGCCAAGTACGACCGGCGCGGCATGGTCGTGACGCTGCGGGACGTGATGTTCCTCGTCCACCCGAAGCCCAAGGACGCGGAGCAGGCGGCCACCTGGAAGGCGCTCGCCGAAGGCGAGCTGGCGGCGCCCAACACCTGGGAAGTGGCCCTTTCGGCCGGGTCCGACAAGCGGGAGACCTGGATGCGCCTCCTGGCGGAGCGCAAGCTCGGCGCGCTGGCATTGCTCCGGAACCTGCGGAACATGCTCGCCGTCGGGGTGGACCGCACGCTCATCCGGGAGTCGCTCGCGACGATGAACGTGGCGCGCATCCTGCCGTTTCGCTTTCTGGCGGCGGCGCGGTACGCGCCGCAGCTCGAGCCCGAGCTCGAGCAGGCGATGTTCCGGGCAGCCGCCGAGCTGCCGAAGCTCAAGGGCCGCACCGCACTCGTGGTCGACCACTCGGGCTCGATGACCGGCGCGCCGGTGTCGCGGCGCTCGGAGCTGGACCGCTTCGAAGCCGCTGCCGCGCTCGCCATGCTCGCGCGTGAGCAGTGCGAGGACGTCGTCGTCATCGTGTTCGGTACGACCGCGGCCGTCGTGCCGGCCCGGCGCGGCTTCGCCCTGCGCGATGCGCTGGCGCAGGGGCCGGGGGGCGGGACGAATACCGAGACGGCCAAGCAGCTGGCCGATCGGGAAGGCTACGATCGGATCATCATCATCACGGACGAGCAGAGCCACCAGGCGCTCTCGGCGCCGCAGGGGCCGGGCTATGTCGTGAACGTGGCGCCGTACGAGCACGGCATCGGGTACGGGGCATGGACCCACATCGACGGCTGGAGCGAGGCGGTGCTCACGTATGTCGGGGGCGCGGAGCACGTCGCCATTGCCGACGCCGTTGAAGAGGACCTAGAGTAGCGGAAGTGACGAATGCCAGACGGCTCCCGGGCTGTCTGGCATTTCGTTGTGCGCGAGGCGACCGCCTATGGCGACGGAAACAGCACCGGCATCCACCAGGACGAATACCTTGGCGCACCTCGACCGGCTTACGGCGTGCAGCCCGGCACGCCTTCCTTCGAGGCCGGCGCCAGCGACGTCGATCCCACGAAGATCGCGCAGGTCCTGAGGCTCGACACGTGACTGAGGGAAGCCGTCCAGCCATCCCCCGTGAGTGTGATCACCGGCGCGCTCACCCCGGGCGACGGACTCCACACCGACGGTGGGAGGTTCTTGGTGTAGGCCCCGCTGTCCAGTTTCCAAATCTCCTCCTGGGCCAGCAGATTGCGCAGATCCGTCTGCATCGTCGCGACGAGCGCTTTGTCGCGCGTGTTGGTGAAACGCGGAATGATGATCGTGGCCAAGAGCGACATGATGACCAGGACGATGAGCACCTCGATGAAGGTCCACCCCGCGGTGCCCGGGCGTGTCACCGGGCGCCTCCCTTCATCCGTTGTCCTTCGACCGTCGCGTAGGCGAGCAGCGTGGCCGCCGAGTACCGGAATGTGCGTTCACGGAATGCGACGTAGCAGATGGCGGCAGCCAGCACGCTCAGCAGAAACAATTGCGTGCGGATGATGGGCAACGGGCCGATCGTTCCGGCGCTATCGAGCGCGCGCACCGGTTCCCACAGCGGCAGCACCGGAGCGAAGGCGGCCGAAGTCAGGATGAACCCGCGCGCCAGCCGGTATTGCTCGCGGCTCCCCTGGATCCCCCGCCACACCTCCGGCGCCCGGGCGAGCAGCTGATGCTCGAGCGCCTGCAGGAAGCCCCCCGCCTTGCGGACCCGGTCGGGGCCTGTCGCCTTGAGGACCTCGGCATAACTGGGCCCTCCGGGAAACGTCTCCACGTCGCCAAAGGCCGTGAATCGCTGCTGCACCGTCGAGCTCAGCAACACCTCGGTTGCCCAGCGCTCCTTCGTGCGGTGAAACACGCCGCGCGAAATGGTGTGCACGACGACGCCCAGGGCGACCGAGGCCGTGAGCAGCAGGGCGATCATCACCACCGCTTCCGTGGCCCCCCACTGCGGCATCGAAAGGTTGAAGCTCGGGGATCCCACGTCGAGCACCAACGCTACCCACACCATCGCATAGAATCCGTGGACGAGACGAATCACCGCGCCTCCAGGGGTCGGAACGGACAGGGCGGCGAAGATAGTGCGCCTGAAGAACTCCGCAAAACGGGTGCCAGGGTCCGGCACCTCGAGCCACGCGACTCGGGGCGAAGAGTAATCTGGTTGTGATGCTCGGTTACGACGAAGGAGCGTTGCCGCTGTGCGACTTATTGTCCAGACGGCAGGCGGAACACCGCCATCTGCGGAGTGAGCGTCGCCGGAAACGACTGGCCACCAGGCGCCGCAAAGCGGACCGACACCGCCGCCGAGCTCGCGGGTGTGTCGAGACGGAAATACGTCACTGTTCCCGGGTAGAGCACCGCGGTCGATGTGTCGTTGGTCACGGGAAAGAGCGCCACCGGCATCGGACGGGGGATGTTGGTACTCGGCCCGGACGTCGAGAACAACCTCGCCCACAACTGCCGCAGGTTCCGCGTCGTGAAACGATCCGCGGCTGGGGCGGTCGTGCGCGGGAGACCGGGCAGACTGTCGGTATAGAGGGCAAGACCGAAATCGGCGAACAGCGTCGCGAAGGGCTGGCCGGTCGCCTGCTCGATATCGGCCACACCGCCCGCCGGTCCGAGCTCGAGCTTCCGGTACACACCTGTCCCCCCCTGGTCGACGAGCCAGCGCACCAGCAGCCACGCCCCGCCGCGCCACGAGTCGCCGGGCTGGTCGTCGGATTCGAGCGTGATGCTCGCTGTGTCGGGGAGCAGTCCGAACTGACACGAGTCGTACAGGAACGACTGTACGAACCCTTGGGCAGAGTCCGGGAACAGCTGCGCCGGATCCGTACGGCACGACGGCGGCGGGCAGCGATTCTCGTAATACAGCGAGCCGAGCTCCTCCGCCGCGATGCTCTGCCCTTCGTCCAGCCAGCTCGCCTCCTCCGGCCCGCCACCCACCACGACGTGGTGCGAGAAGCTGATCAGATGCTGCAGCTCGTGCAGGAACACCGACGGGACCGCGAACCCCACATCGGCGACCGTGTGTCCGCAACTGAACGTGCCGTTCGGATCGGGCACGACCGAATAGAAGATCTCGCCCTGATTCGAG
>DASSIL010000295.1:0-4034 GCA_035691925.1 Gemmatimonadales bacterium | reverse complement strand
TCCGATCGATCTGCAGTGGGATGTGTTCCACGAGCTCGTGTACTGGTCGGTCTGGGCGCTGTTCGCGCAGATCGTCTTGCGCATGGTACGGCGCTGGCCCTTCGACCGCGGCATGGCCCGGCGCTCGCTCGTCCCGCACCTCGTCGCCATGCTGCTGATCGCCCCGCTACAGATCACCACCACCTATGCGACGCACCTGGCGATCATCGACCTGGTGGGCGTTCTCCCGGCGGGGACAGCCGGCTCCTGGTTTGCCGCCAAGGGCCCCGGCATCGTGTGGGGGAGTTTCACGGGGTCGTTGTATTACTGGGTGATCGTCGGCGTCTACCAGGCGGTGCTCTACCGGCGGCTCGCCACCCGCCTCACCGACGAGCTGGCCCGAGCACAGCTCGACGCGCTGCGCACCCAGCTCCAGCCGCACTTCCTGTTCAACGCGCTGAACTCCGCCACCGTGTTGACGACCGCCGATCCGGCGCGGGCGAGCCGCGTGCTCCTCAAGCTGAGCGAGCTGCTGCGCTTCACGCTCGATCGCGCCGCGCCGCATGAGGTCTCGCTGCGCCAGGAGTTGGCCCAGCTCGAGCCGTATCTCGAAATCCAGCAGATCCGCTTCGGTGCCCGCCTCGCGATCGCGCGGGAGGTGGATCAGGGAACGCTCGACGCCCTCGTCCCCACCCTGGTGCTGCAGCCGCTCGTCGAGAACGCGGTGCGCCACGGCATCGAGCCGAACCCGGCGGGCGGCAAGGTGACGATCCGCTCGCGCGCCACCAACGGCACGCTGTACCTGGAGGTGCGCGATAGCGGCGCCGGTCCCCCGTCCGATCACAACGGGCCCGAAGGTATCGGCCTCGCCAATACACGCGCCCGCCTCACGCGGCTGTACGGGGCGAGCCACCGGTTCGAGTTGGCACCGATCCCGACCGGCGGTGCCGCGGTACAGATCCACATCCCGCTGCGACGCGCGACGCCGGCCGCCGCCGGCCCTCCGTGAGAACCGCATGCGCGTCCTGATTGCGGACGACGAGGAGCTGGCCCGCACCGGCATCCGTCAGCTGCTCGCGACCCGGCCCGACATCGAGGTCGTGGCCGAGTGCGCCAACGGCATCGAAACGATCACGGCGATCGGAGACCATGGCCCCGATCTCGTCTTCCTCGACGTGCAGATGCCCGGCCTCGGCGGCTTCGAGGTGATCGAGCACATCGGCGGCGACGCGATGCCGCCGGTCATCTTCGTGACGGCGTACGATGCGCACGCGCTGCGGGCGTTCGAAACGCACGCCGTCGATTATCTCCTGAAGCCCATCGATCCAGACCGGTTTCGCACGGCGCTCGACCGGGCCAGGACGCGGATTGCGAGCACGAAGCTCACGGCGCTGATCGAGGACGTAAGCCGCGACACGGCCCTGGAGCAGATCGCCGTCAAGCACGATGGCCGTATCTCGTTCGTGAACGTCGATACGATCGACTGGATCGAGGCGACCGGGAACTACGTCACGTTGCACGTCGGCGCCGCGACACATGCCGTGCGCCATACGCTGGAACGGCTGGAGCGGCGCCTCGGGAGCAGGCGTTTCATCCGGATCCGGCGGGACGCTCTGGTGAGCCTCGCGGCCATCACGTCGCTCGAACCCTACCTCAAGGGCAGCTACGTGATTCACTTGCGGAACGGCGGCAAGCTGCTCTCGAGCCGTTCGTTTGCCGCCCGTCTCCGGGAGCTGCTGGCCCGCTCACGCTAGCGAGCGCCTTCCGGTGGCCTCATCTTTCGGCGCCGATGCCACAATCCGACCATCGTCCCGCCGTCGTCGCCGGATTTCTGGGGTGGACGCTCGACGCATTCGATTTCTTCCTCGTCGTCATGACGCTGACGGCGATCGGAGCGACGTTCGGCAAGAGCGACAAGGAGATTGCATTCACCCTGTTGCTCACCCTCGGCTTCAGGCCCGTGGGGGCATTCATTTTTGGTCTCATTGCCGACCGCTACGGCCGGCGGCTGCCCCTGATGATCGACCTCGTGTTCTATTCGATTGTCGAGGTGCTGTCGGGACTCGCGCCGAATTACACGACGTTCTGCGTGCTGCGGGCGCTGTTCGGCATCGGGATGGGGGCCGAATGGGGGGTGGGCGCGTCGCTCGTAATGGAAAAAGTGCCGGTGGGAAGGCGTGGCATCATGTCCGGCCTGCTGCAGCAGGGGTACGCAGCGGGCTACCTGCTCGCTGCGGTGTGCTATCTCCTGGTCTTCCCCCGCTGGGGGTGGCGACCGCTGTTCTTCATCGGTGGACTCCCGGCTCTGCTGGCACTGTATGTCCGCTCCAAGGTCTCAGAATCAGAGGTGTGGCAACGCTCTCGAGCAGGGTCCTGGAAGGACCTCGGTCGAGTCCTCGCGGCGAACTGGAAGACGTTCCTGTACATCACCCTGCTCATGGCGCTGATGAACGGCGTCTCCCACGGCACGCAGGACCTCTACCCGACTCTCCTGAAGCGGGACTGGGGCTTCCAGACGCTGACGGTCGTCGGGATCACTGCGGTGTCGATGGCCGGTGCGCTGACGGGCGGCCTCGTATGTGGGCACTACTCCGATCGCATTGGACGGCGGCGCATGATCGTCGCCGCGCTGGCGGGGGCGCTACTGCTCATCCCGCTCTGGGCCTTCGCGCCGAACGAAACGCTGCTGTACGTCGGCGCCTATCTCATGCAGGTGATGGTCCAGGGCGCGTGGGGCGTGATTCCCGCCCACATCACCGAGCTCTCCCCCGACGCCGTGCGCGGTGTCCTCCCCGGGTTCGCCTACCAGTGCGGGGCGGCGATCGCCGGGTTAATGCCCTACCTCGGTGCCGCGCTGGCGGCCAGGACCGGTTACGCCTGGGCGATGTCGGTCACGGCGGGCACGGTATTCGTGCTGTGTGCAATCGTGGCGTGGATCGGGCCCGAGAGACGTGGGGTCTTGTACGGAGCGAAATGAGCGACGCCGGGGATGGGGCTCGGGACGCGAGGACGCGGGGGCCGCACGGCCCGGACATTGTCACTGAAGGCCGGCAATTGATCCGAAACCTTGGTCCGGCGTCGAGCGCCCCCGCGTCCAACGCGTCCCAACGCCCCATCCGCGGCGTCGCGCCCCAAGACAATCCCCAAGCCTACGGACCTGCCGGCGCCGGCTCGAATCGCAGATCCTGATAGTCAAAGCTGAAATCGGCGAGCGGGTTCACCGCTGCCATCGTGAAGTGATCGATCGTGCCGTCGGGGTGCAGCGCGAACGTCACGTACGCGTCCTCGATGTGCGCGGCGCGCCAGTGCGCCACGAAGGTGCCGTATTGCCAGTGTGTCAGATCGCCCACGAACGGCGGTGAGTGGGAGAACCGCAGCACCAGATGATCGCCTTCCAGAGCGATCGTCGCGTCGCCGTACATCGGGTCGACGTAGCGCCCGGCGTAGCGCGCGAGCGGCAGCGGCGGCCTGGAGGTGGTATCGCGCCCGGCCGCGGCGGCGCGCATCGCCGAGTCGGCCCGGGCCTCGCCCTGCGCGATGACCGTGTGGTAGGGAGTGATCCAGTCGGTGCGCGGTGCGCCGAAGTAGAAGTCGAGCAGCTCGTATTCCAGCGGCGCGTAGACCGGCTCTTCGGCGTTGGTCAGCATGACGATTCCTAGGCGCTGATCGGGAACGAGGACGGTGCGTGACGTCATTCCTGCAAGCCCGCCGTCGTGGGTCACGATCTTGTGCCCGCGATAGTCGTGCAGCACCCAGCCGAGCCCGTACGCGGCGAAGTTCGGCCGCAGACCGCGCAGCACTCCCGGGGCAGTACCGATCGGCAGAATGGTTTGGGGGGACCACATTTCCCTGGCCTGCGCGACGCTGAAGAGCGTCGTACCGCCCGCACCCCCGATCCGCCCCGAATCGAGCCGCACGATCATCCATTTGGCGAGATCGGTCACGTTGGAGATGAGCCCGCCGGCCGGTATGATGTTGTCGATCGAGTCGATTGGAACGATCGTGAGCTTCCCGCCGCTCAGCGCGTGCGGGGTCGCGGCTGCGGCGGAGGACAT
>DASSIL010000294.1:0-3551 GCA_035691925.1 Gemmatimonadales bacterium | reverse complement strand
CGGTCGCCATCGGCGAGGAACTGATCCATCTCATCCGGCACGGGAAGCCGGCCCCTGCGCCACCAGAGCAGTCGACTCCCGGCGGCGACGAGGTGATGGCGCTGAACCTGTCCGTCTGGCCCGGCAGCGCTGAGATAGGCTCGCCGAGCGGGCGTGAACAGCGCCCGGACGCTGGCCTCGTCGTCGCCCTGCAGCTCGTACCCCCGGGAGAACTCCTCGTCTCCCTCGAAGTCAAAATCCTGCTTGCCGAAGCGCTGCGCCACGCGAGCCCAGAACCCTTCGGGTGCGAGCGAGAAGCGTGGCAGGTTCACGTCCGGCGCTTCCCACAGCATCATGGCGAGTGCATGGCGGTGGCTGGAGTTGCCGCCGCCCGTCACGTACACGTACTCGAACGCCGTGAACGGCTTGCCGCCGACCTGCCCCGTAATCGTGCTGCCCCAACTGCGCCGGTGGCCGCGCCTGAAGATCGGGAATACTTCCGCGAGCTCCTGCGGAACGCCGGGCCGCCTGCGCTCGAACTGGTAGCCGCGCTGCTCGGTGTACTGCTGCAGCGCGTCGCGCCGGCGGCGCTCGGTAAGGAGGAAGGCGCCGACGATCACCACGGGGATGGCGGCGAGCGCGACGAAAGCGGCCGGCGGGATCACACGCTGGCTCGAAAAACCGATAGTTTGTGTGCCACCGTCATGCCCGGATTCTAGAGGTGAACTTCCTGCGTCGCCACCCGCTAGCCTTCACCTTGACGATTCTGGTGATCGCCGGCGCGTTCGCCCCGCTCCCCTCCGTCGTCGACGCCGTCACCGGCGCCCCCGCGGGCGACGCCGACCTGTCGCGCCCGGCACTGTACGTGGTGCTCGCCCCGATTTCCGATCTGCTCGACGCCGTGACGTTCATGAGTATGTCGCGCGCGGTCTGGTTTCTCGTCTGCTGGGTGGTGGTGCTGGGAGGACTCGGCGCGCTGCTCCCCGGCACGCGGGTCCGGCGGGTGCTGCGGACTACGCTGGGTGTCCTGGTCCCGCTGGGCGTCGCGGCCGCCGCCGTGTTGCTGCCGCGGCCTGTCCCCAGTCTCGTCACGTCGCTGACACAGAGCGGGCTGGCGGTCATCGACTTTCACTCACATACGGAGCGCTCCCACGACGGGCGCCATGGCTGGACGCTCGAACGGCTGGGCGAATGGCACGCCGACCAGGGGTTCCAGGCGGCGTACGTCACCGATCACAATACGCCGTTCGTCGGCTCCAACGACGACGGGCCGATCCCGCTGCTTCCCGGGGTCGAGTGGAGCGTATACCAGCAGCACGTCGTCGCGCTCGGCACCGTCACGCAGATCGACCTTGCCCCGTACTCACACGACACGCCGGGAATGGTGGGTCTGTTTGCCGCGATGCACAGCCAGGGGGCGCTGGCCGTCGCGTCGCTTCCCGAGTACCGCGAACACCACTGGGCCGACCTCGACCAATTCGTGGCGGGCGGCGTCGATGGGTTCGAGATCGTCAATTGCGCCCCGAAAGCGCTGGCGTTCTCTACGCCAGAGCGGCAAGCGGTGATCACGCTTGCCCGGGGTCACGACCTCCTCGTCACGGGCGCGAGCGACAATCACGGGTGGGGCAAAGTCACCTGTGTCTGGAACCTGACGCACGAGGGAGCCCACGGATTTTCGGGCAGTCACGTCATCGCCCGGCCGGTGGCGCTGGCACAGGGGGATGCCGCGCCGTCGACGGCCGCGGTCTCGCAGCTCTGGTTGATGTTTCGGGCGATGTCCTGGCCGGAGCGGATCAGCTGGCTCACGTGGATCGCGCTGATTTGGATCTACCGGGGCATCCCGCGCCGCAAGGGTCAGGGTGGTGGGTTCGGGATTCTGGCGCGGTCGCTCGGATCCAGGTAGGTCAGCGAGTAGGCTTCAGGCGTTGCACGGTGCTCGCGACACCGTTGGACATCAGCAGATCCAGCTCCCCGCCACGCGTCTCCACCTCGACCCTGCCGCCCCGGCCGATCGACAGGACCTGACCGCTCGCCACATCGCGCACCATCACGAGCGGTGCCGCGCTCGTATCCCACGTAATCGTCGCCCGGTTGCCCTGCCACGACTGCACCGCGCCCTGCGCCGGCACCGGGGCCACACCCTGTGGACCCGCCGCCGTCATCGCCCGCAGGAATTGCGCGCCACGACCCACGAGCCGCAGCGATACGAGCTGGCTTTGCGTCGCGTCGGACAAGGGCAGTGCGAACGCGAACGTACTGGCCTCGCCAATGCGCACGTCGGCGACGGCGGTCGGCTCGAACGCCTGGGTGAAGAGCACAGCCCCATCCTTGTCGAGCCCCTGCACCCGATACGACCCCACGGCGCTCGGCGCCGCGGGCTGCGTGGTCAGGACGAACGCCGGTTCGAGGTACGGCAGTCCGTTCACGATCGATCCCCACACCAGAATCGAGTGCTGCGCCGGCAGCGCCGCCGCCATCAGGTTGCTGGTCGCGATGTAGTTGAGGATGCCGTTGTAGGTGTAGTCACTGATCCAGTTGTCGTCGCAATACCCCATGATGTCGTGGATCGTCGGCGCATAGAGCAGCGCCGGACTCGAGAAGACATCGGTGCCGTACACGCCGTCGATGCCGCCGGCATAGGGATAGTTCTTGTCGGGTGAGCCGGCGCCGCAGCCCGGGGCGTGCTGGCGGTTGTAGGTGTGCCCGAGCTCGTGCGCCACCGTTACGCCGCGCCACGTCTGGTCGTCATAGACCACGGCCGTCGGCCGGCCGATGTAGCCGATCCCGGTGATGCCCACGGTGTAGGTGATGCGCACGACGCCGACGTAGGTCGCCGGAGAATTCTCCGCCACGCGTAGTGCGTCGATCTCGCTCAGGATCTGAGTCCACACGGCGTCGGTGTTGGCGTCGACATTAGTGGACGTCGTGTAGGTCGCATGCAGGCTGAGCGCGGGCTGGGTGATCGGGAAGAGCCGGTACGCCGTATCGCCGTACGTCGACAGGTTGGCGCTCGTGACGTTGCCGGTGAGCCCGTTGCCGGTCTGCTTGATCGGCACGAAGCGATAACTCTGCGGCGCGGTCGTCCGCACCGGCTCGACGAACGTGAGCGTGTTGTTCCCTTCGTTCCCCTCGGTGATGAGCTGATCGGGGTCGACCTCGGCCGTGATCGAAATGCCGGACTGCACCAGACTCCCCGGCACGCTGTAATTCCAGGTGGTGGAGAGATCGCCTTCATTGAGAACCGTCGGCGCCGGAACCGTCCCCGCGATGTTGACGCTCGAGAGCAACGTGCTGCCGTTGTTGAAACTGAGTCGCACCGACGGGACAGACGCCGAGTTGAGCGTCGCCCTCACGAACACCCGCACCAGAGCGGGACGGCCCGCGATGAGTGCCTCCGAATCGTTCAGCGTCTGCGCCGCCTGCGTGACGTAGATGTGATCGACGGTGAGGTCGAAGACCGGGGGCGCTCCGTTCCCCGCCCGGATCTCCATTCCCACCGCTCCTGCGTTGCCGCTGGCCCATGTCGCACGGATCGACGAGAGGTTGGTGGCGCTCTCTCCTTCGAGATCGGC
>DASSIL010000293.1:0-4997 GCA_035691925.1 Gemmatimonadales bacterium | reverse complement strand
GGTCGTCGTATGCAACTCGTTGAATTAGAATGAACTAAACTACTTGGCGACCTCGATGTGTCAAGGCGCAGCACCCGAAAATGTGACGTAAGGTCGTAAGGCGTCCAACAGTTTGGGCCCGATTCCCGCCACGCTGTCCAGTCGCCCCACGTTGCGGAACGCGCCGTGCTGCTCACGCCAGGCGACGATGCGCTGAGCGAGCGCCGGACCGACTCGCGGCAGGCGTGTGAGATCGATCACATCGGCGTGGTCCACGTCGATCTTTTCTCCGGGAGCGAGGGGGCGCGACAACTGCGCCGCCCGGCGAGCAGCCTCCTGCAATGCCGACGAGGACGCGGTGTCGCTGAACGTGAGTCGAACGTCACCCGGTGCCTTGGACGGCGCAGGCGACAGCACAAACCGAACGGTCGCTCCGGCAAGTGCCAGGCCGGCGAGCAGGAGGGCGGCGCGCTTGTCGTCCACCGACCGACAGTAACACCAGTCACTTTCGCAGCGGGATCGAAAACGCGCGGCAGGCATCAAAAAGACTGGCCGACAGCCGACTCACTGTCCCGCTTCCCGTACCAGCGCCATCGCAACGTCGCCGACGATTTGCAGCGAATTGGCGCTCACTTTGTCGAGCGTGTCCTGCGTCGTGTGCCAGTATGGATAATTGAAGTCGACGACGTCGATCGCGTGGATGCCCGCCTTCTGCAGCGAGACGTGGTCGTCGATCAGCGTGAAGCGCACCTGCGGGATGAACGTGTCGCCGTACCCCAGCGCGCTCGCCGTCTTCCACACGCGGTCCACGACTTCGGGCGCCACCGCCTGGCTGTTCCCTTCCACGTTGATATCGAGATTCTTGTCTCCCACCATGTCGAACAGCACCCCGAAGAGCGGCGGATACCCGCTCGGCTGGTGCGCCGCGAACCAGCGCGACCCGATGAGCACGTCGTTGGAGTCGGCGAAATTGCCGTAGTCCTCCCCGTCGACGAAGAGCAGGTCGACCCCGACCGTGGCCGGCCTCGCCTTCAGCGCGTCCGCGACACCCAGCAGCACCGCTACCCCCGACGCCCCATCCGACGCCCCGAGGACGGGTTTCTTGCGATCGGCGCTGTCGCTCGCCTGGTCGGCCGTGGGGCGCGTGTCCCAGTGGGCGAGATACAGAATCCGCTCCGCCGCCTGCGGCCGGAAGCGGGCGAGGAAGTTCCGCAGGTGCACGGTCTTCCCCGACGCCATGCGGTGCTCGATGTCCTGCACCCAGACGGTATCGGCGCGGGTCTTGAGCTGCGCCAGAATCCAGTCACCGGTCTGCTCGTGCGGCGCCGTTCCCGGAACGCGAAAGCCGTACTGCACCTGCTGTTGCAGGTAGGTGAACGCCTTGGCGCCATCGAACTCGCGGGCCGGGGGCTTCGCCCGCGCGCCGCAGGCGAGCGCGGCCGCACCGACGACTCCTGCCATCATTCCCCCGAACCCCCAGAATCGCCGGCTCATCGGATCTGTCCCACGTTGGTGTTGAGCTGCACGAACGCCGTCAGCGTGAGCTGCGAGACCTTGCGGTTGATCTGCCGCTCGTCGTCCAGGTCGTAGGCCACCTGCAACCCCGCGCTGAGCGTGGGGGGGAAGCTCGTATCGAGCGTCAACTGGCCCTCGCTGTGGCGGCTGTCGACGTACGCGAGGCACCGGCCCTGGCTCGCCGACTGGAGGCAAGTGGCGTTGAGCGCGTAGGAATACCGCGCCGTCGTCCGGATTGACGTCTTCAGCTTGAGGATCGCGGGCGGCGGCCGCCACGCGAAAGATACGCTGGCGTTGCGCTGGTTGTGCGTCGTCCGGAAGGTGTTCCCGGCGGTGACCTGATCAGTCACCAGCCGCGTCGCGTCGAACGACGTCAACACCCCCTTCGCCCAGGAGGCGGTGACGCTGGGCGAGATGCTGTGATCCTTGCTGGTCGATGTCGCGAGCCCGGCGCCGATGTCCCCGGCGAAGCTCGATTGCGTGTTGCTGACGTCGTGATGACGCACCGACAGCTGCGCGGTGAGCCCCGACAGAATCCGCCCGAGGCTCGAGCGCGACGGCGAGACCGTCCAGCTGAGCGTCCCGGACGGCCATTCGCGCGTCGACGTGGTGATCGGCACCAGCTCCGTCAGCCGCAGAATCAGCGTCTGGCCGTTGGTCCGTTGGTACAGTCCTGTGAGCCGCAATCCCAACGGCAGCCCCAGCGTGGTCGTGGCCCGCGTCGTAGCGGTGTTCGTCGCCGAGGTCGCCAGCGCGCCATTCTGGCTCAGGAATCCGCCGAGCCCCACCACGGCGAGCTGATAGCCGAGCGTCGGTGTCGCCGCGACGCCGCTGAACGTCGACGTCCGGTCGCGGCTGTAGGCGACGTCGATCAGCGTCACCTTGCGCAACCAGCGGGTGACCCGCGCCGAATCCCCGAAGAGGCCGCGCCCTAATCGGCCCAGGTCGACCTGGGTGCCGAGCTCGGCGTGCTGGCTGTTGCTGTAGGAGGTGGGCAGGTGAAAGGCGCCGGCGCTGTCGCCCACGTCGCGAATCGGTGTGCGCCCATTCGGATCCCGGATGAGGATGAAGCTGGTCGCGAACGCGGCGCGCGGCCGCAGCCAGGGGACGATGTTCGGCGTCAATCCCGAGAACGTTCCGATCGTGCGCTGCGACTCGAATCCGACGTCGACGCCGAGCAGCGAGCGGCGGGCCAGCCCCGCGACGCGGGCGATGGTCGTCGCGTCGCCGTAGTCGCGCAGATCGCGCTGCGACGCCAGGTCCGCCTGCAGCGACAACCCCGGGAGGGGCCCGAGGCCGAGCGAGGCGGTGTTGCGCCACGCGCGGCTCAGCGACAGCGCCGGGATGATGTGCCGATCGCCCGAGTCGGCCACCGGGACGCGGAAGACGGAGCGCGACGCCGAGCTCCCCGACAACGTCGAGCGCAGCCGGATCGAGGTGGGGGAGAGCCGCAACCGCGAATGCTCCAGCCCGTCGGCGAAGGCGCTCTTCCCGATGAACGCCGGAAGCTTGCGCACCAGGTTCACGAGAAAGCGGGGCGCCGCGGGGATCGTGGTGGCCCCGGGCTGGAGCGCGTAATCCACGGAGCCGGACCAGGCCCGTGACGTCGCCTCATCGAGATTCGAGCGATCGTCTCCCTTGAAGTACGTCGCCGTGAACGACAGCGGGTCGGCGAGCCAGTGCGTGACGCCGTGCCGTGAGCGGCGGCTGCGCCGCAGCGAGAAGGTGTAACTCCTGGCGGTCGAGCGCGGGGTCCTGAGCCCCGCCAGCGCGTCCCCCGGGAGATCCGTCCCCGTCAGGAACAGCGGCTCACTCGTGGCACCGGTGTAGGCCACCACGAGCGGCGCGGCGAGGCCCCACGACGCGGGCAGGAAGCGCTCGAGGTGCAGCGTGCTGGCGAGGTTGAACCCGTTCGTGGTCTGGTACGAAGGCGCCTCGCCGAGCTGGCGGAAGTTACCGTCGCGGCGCGACACGTCGATCGTGACGTCGGCGAGGTTCGACGCCGTGAGCGCGACGTCGAGCGCGGCGGCGGTCCCCGCGGTCTGCACCACATCGGAGAGCCGGATGTCGTCCACCCAGACCTCGGCCTGGTCGATGAACGTCGTCGACCGGACGCGCAGGACCCCCGCCGCCACCTCCTGCACCGCCGCCAGATTGGGGGGCGACACGCCCGGGTCCTTCACGTGCGCAATGTAGGGTCCGTCGCACATGACGTAGGCGGTGTCGTTGGGCACGACGGTGCTGTCCGGGCAGCCGGGATACACGTGCGGCACGTCGCCCGCGAGCCACGCCTGCTGGATCCGCGCACGCAGCGAAATCCACCGGTCCAGCGTCATCACCACCTCCGGCTCCCACGAGGAGGTGCGCGCCGCGGTGTGGTACAGATAGAAGTTGTCGACGTCCTTGCCGAGCTTGAGGTAGAACTCGAGATCGCCGTCCTCCCACCCCGGCCCGCGCCCGCGCGCCCACACGCGCAGCTGGCGGTACCCCAGGAAATTCTTGTCGCCCTCGGACCCGAACCGCGTGAACGCTTCGGCGCGCTGTCCCACCCCAAGGCCGGTCGCGAGGATGCGCAGCGACTGCTCGTTCACCTGCGTCACACCGAGCTGGATCGGCGTATCCTGGCGCGACCCCTGATTCACGACTCCCGGCGGCGGCGTGTAGCCGAGGTCGCGGTTCTGCGTGCTCACGACCGAGGCCGTGACGGTGCCGAGTCCCGTTCCGTGGTCGCCCCCCAGCCCGCCGATGGGGGTATCGGCGCGCTTCAGCCATGTCGCGCCGACGAGCTGCACGCGGGAGAGACCGAAAAAGATCTGGGGATCGGGCTGCCCCGGCGGCGCCGTTTCCGGGGCGAGGATGGTGACGCGCAACGCCTCGACCTGACGCAGGTTGGGGGCGCCGACCTGCAGGGTGTCGCTGTGGAACGGAATGCGATACAGGCGCCACCCCGAGGCCCCGCCGCCCGCGTTGGCGGGCGCGGGCACCATCCCGCCGTCGCGCACGTAGAAACGGTCGTCGCCGATCGGGAAGACGTAGCGCACGAAGTCTTCCCGCGTCTTGGCGCCCACCACGACGTCGAGCTGGCCGTCTCCGTCCTGATCCTCCGTGTCGATCGCGCCGTTGTGGCGGCCGCAGCGCGAGCGCGGATCGCCGAAGAAGCGGCTCACGATCTGGCCGTTCACGGTCGCGCTGCACAGCGGCAGGGTATCGATGAGTGTGTCGACCGCCCCTGTCGCGTCCACGATCCCGTCCGTGATGCGGTCGCTCAGGATCCCCTCGTCGTTGATCGCGGCGTTCCAGGCGTGGGTGACGGGATCGCGCTCCGAGTCGAGGCGGCCTCGTCCCGCCACGCGCACGCCGTAGTACGTGGTGTCGGGGCCGCTGACCTTCAGGGTCTCCGGCACGAACGCCAGGGCGTCCTCGAACACCGACCCGAAGTCGAACAGGATCGCGGCCCCGTTCGCCTTCGCCGTCCGCTTGTTGTCCTCCCACACCCAGAACTC
>DASSIL010000292.1:0-8876 GCA_035691925.1 Gemmatimonadales bacterium | reverse complement strand
AGCACGTACTCCGCGGCTCCGCCATCCCGACGGAAGTCGGTGAGACCGTACACCGCAGTGCCGGCCGCGGGCCCACTCGTGCCCGTGGCAAGAGCCTCCACCACGCCCGAGATCTCGTGCCCGGGGATCGTCGGGAGGCGCTCCTCTCCCTGCTGATTGGTATAGGTCGTTCCCCACGTCAGCTCGTCCCGGGTGATCGCGCAGGCGTGCACGCGCACGAGGGCATCCCCGGGACCGGGGACCGGTGTGGGGGCGTCCTCGTAGACGAGCTGGTCGGGACCACCGCGCTGGTGCAGACGAGCGGCCTTCATCTCAGCCCTCCGAACGTTCGGCTTCGTTAACCCCGGGGTGGCAGGACACATGATGCGCCTACAACTTGATGCGCGCCATGTCCCAGTCCAGCCAACCCTCCCTGCAGCGTGTCATCGGCGTCCGCGGTCTCGCCGCCGCCATCTTCAATATCACCGTCGGCGCCGGGATCTTCGTCCTCCCCGCTCACGCCGCGGGGCTGCTCGGCTCCGCCGCGCCCCTCGCCTACCTCGTCTGCGCCGTAGCCATCGCCCTCGTCGCGCTGTGCTTCGCCGAGGCGGGGAGCCGGGTGCCGCAGAGCGGCGGGCCGTACGCCTACGTCGAGACGGCCTTCGGCCCCTACATCGGCTACCTCTGCGGCGTGCTGCTGTGGCTCGGCATCACGCTGGCGATGGGAGCCGTGGCCACCGTATTCGCCGACTCGGTTGCGGTCCTGATCCCGGCGCTCGCCGGGTTCGCTTGGAGAGTGGTGATCGTCGTGCTGCTCGTGGGCTCGCTCACGCTCGTCAACATGCGCGGCGCCGCACTGGGCTCGCGACTCAGCGGCATCACGATCTTCGCCAAGCTGGTGCCCCTCGTGGCGTTCGTGATCCTGGGGTTGCCGCACGTGTCCTCCGCTAATCTCGCGATCGGGGCGGTGCCGCCGCTCGGCCAGGTGGGGTCGGCGGGATTGCTCCTGATGTTCGCGTTCTTCGGAATGGAATCGGCGTTGCAGGTCTCAGGCGAGGTCGTGGCCCCGCAGCGCACCGTTCCCCGCGCGATTGCGCTCGGGCTCCTCGGCATCGCGCTGCTCTACATCGCCGTCCAGATGGTCGCCCAGGGGCTACTCGGCGTCGCCCTGGGCTCGCCGGAAAACGCCAAGGCACCGCTCGCCGTTGCCGCCCGGCAGTTCGCAGGACCCGCCGGAGCGCGACTGATCCTGATCGGGACGATCGTATCGACGTTCGGCTTCATGGCGGCGGCCATGCTCTCGACGCCGCGGACGCTCTACGCCCTGGCCGCCGACGGCTTCCTCCCCAAACCGCTCGCCGCCGTGCACCCCGGCCACCACACACCGCATGTGGCGATCGCGGTTCAGGCGGTCGTCGTGTGCGCCATCGCACTTACCGGTACGTATGTGAAACTGGCGATCGTGGCCGATGTGGCGATCCTGCTCGTCTATCTCGCCTGCTCCGTGGCGGCTTGGCGGCTGCGGCAGTTGAACATCGGATCGGATCAAGCATTCCGGATGCCGGTGGGAAGCGTAGTGCCCTGGGTCGCGGCGGGGCTGCTCGCCTTTCTGCTGGCGCGCGCCACGGCGACGGCGTGGCTGCTCACGGGTGGGGTGGTCGCCCTGGCGACGCTGGGATACGTAGCCAGACGCCGCGCAAACGTGATCCCAGCGGGCGCGCAGAGCTGAAGCTCCCTTCTCGCCGGTTTCACGGTGTCATCAGAGTCGGCGTCACATGCTGCCCAGGGGGTGGTGTAGGCCGGGACAGCCGCAGGGAGGCAACTATGATCGACCCGGGTGGTGGCTCCGCCATCGAGTTGTGGCGCGCCGAAGATGAAGCCGATGTGCTGGCCGCTGAGCTGCAACACGACGTCTGGGACGAGCTGCGGGCAGAACCCGCACTCGAGGGCTGCCTGGCCGACCTGGCGGTGTACGTGACGGGCCGCGAGGTGACACTGATCGGCGCGGTGCGGCGCTACCCGCAGAAGGCGACGGCGGGACGGGCGGCGAGCCGGGTCCCCGGTGCCGCGCGACTGGTGAACTCCATTCGGGTGGAGATCCTGCCCCTCGAGCGCCGCGCCGATCACATCATCGCCGAGGAGGTACAGCGCGTCCTCGGCTGGGACACGACCATCCCTCCCGATCGGATCCTCGTGAGTGTCCGCGAAGGGCGCGTCACGCTGCGCGGGGAGGTCGACCGGGAGCATCAACGGACGGCCGCCGAGCAGGCGGTCGAGCCGCTGATCGGCATCACCGCCCTGCGCAACGAGATCGCGGTGCGCCCGATGTTCGTCACCGGCAACCTGCAACCGCAAGTGGTCGCCGCCATCCGCCGCCTGCGGGCGCAGCACGTCCGGGTCGAGACGCACGGCGGGACCGTCTCGCTCCACGGCCGCGTCGCTTCGCTGGCCGACCGCGAGTCGATCGATCGTGCGGTACGGGAGATTCCGGGTGTGGTGATGGTGGAGGACGGTCTCACGATCGAGCGGTGACGACGACCTGACGCCATGATCTCGGACACCCCCCTGCATCGAACCCCGGGCTTGCGCCCGGGGTTCGGCGTTCATTGAGTCACGTCGGCAGATGTCCGCCTGAACCCTGGGCCCAGGCCCGGGGTTACCGTGCGTGCGGCTACGGGGGAGATTTCCGGTTCCGGAGCTTCGCGTCGAGACTGAAGTCCCCCGGCCCCCATGCCGCGAACAGGAACCAGATGAAGCAGTAGAGCAGCGGCAGCTCGCCGTGGTTCTGCCACCAAATCGGGCTGCCACTCGAGCCCCAATGCATCCAGAAGTAGGTGACGGCCATCTCTCCCGAAGTGATGAACGCGACCGGGCGGGTAAACAGTCCCAGCACGAGCAGTGTCCCGCCGATCGTCTCGATCGTGCCGGCAACTCCCCACCGCGTCATGAGATCGGCGTGGCCGCCGGTCGGGCCGAATCCCCCGAACCACCCCAGCAGCTTCTGGGCACCGTGCGAGAAATAGGTGAGTCCTGCGGCGATCCGCAGCGCCGAGTGGGCGAGCGATCGCCACTGACGATCAAACTGCTCAGTCACAGGCCGCTCCGTAGTTGTGCTGCTTCTCAGAGTACGCTTCCGCTTCCCTTACACCTCGAGCCGCTGCTCGTATGGGACCGTCTCGCCGTGCTCCAGGTACCGCCGCAGAATGCGCAGATACATGGGCCAGCAGTAACACGACACGCGATAGTGCTCGTTCGATTGGGGCCACCCGGTGTGATGAAACCGCACCAAGCTCACGTCGCCCTGCCCCGCGATGTCGAATCCCACCCGCGTGCCGAGCCAGTCTTCTCCCGCGCGCGTGATCTCCAGCTCGAATCGCGCCGGGGCGGCGCACGCGGTCACCCGGGCGCGCCAGTCGTACTCCGGTCCGAACCACAGCTCGTACTCCGCGCCGAGTGTGGGCGCTCCGGCTGAGCGCTTGGTCCACCACCGGTCGAGCCCGCCTGGGGTGCTGACCGCGCGAAACACGTCGGCGGCCGGGACGTGGATCGGAAAATCGCTGTAGATGTCGGGCACCGATCCAATTATACGCGCCGCTCGACCGGCCGCACTGGACGACGCGGCATTTACTCTGTATTGTCAAGTACTTTGTATTGTGGGAGACACCGTGACGTGGTTCGACCTGCTCTTCATCGTGCTGCTGCTCGGCGCCGCCGCCGTCCTGGTCTCCGCCCTCGGGGCCGCGCTGCGCGGCAACCACGCCACCGCCTCGCGCCGGCTCCGCACCTCTGCGCTCGCCGCAGTCGGCTACATGGCGCTCGTGGCCATTGTCTCGCTGGTCACGCCGCGCGCCACGCGCACCGTGGGCGAGCCGCAATGCTCCGACGATTGGTGCATTGCCGTCCAGGGGACCACACCCCGCGGCGACCGTGCGATCGCCGTCACGTTTCGTCTCTCCAGCAGGGCACGGCGTGTCACGCAGCGCGAACGGTTCGTCGTCGTGTATCTGCGGGATTCCACGGGGCGACGCTACGATCCTGACCCGGCTCCCGACCAGCCGCCATTCGACGTGGCCCTGGGGCCGGGTGCGTCGGTCAATACCGAGCGGGTGTTTCGCGTGCCGCCGGGCGCGCGCGGCCTGGGCGTGATCGTGACCAGAGAGGGGGATGTCCCGTTTCCGCGCTGCTGCATCATCGGAACGGGGATATTTCACAAAGATCCGATTGTTGTGCTGCCCTGAGAGCTAGAACTCGCGCTTCTTCATCTCCGAAAAGAAATCGCGGCGCTCCAGGTCCTCCTCGGTGGTCTCGGATCGCAGGGTGCTGTCGTAGTTGCGCTGCACTTTCTTCTTCGCCGCCTCCGCCTTGGCGACGTTCTTGCGCACCAGCTTGGCAAGTCGCTCGTCTTCGCTTTTCGACATGGGTCTCCCGTCCTCATGTTAAGGGTCAGCGTCGCGAACCACTCCAAGATAATACGACTAGGCCCAGTGATACCCCGCCACGCCGTGCACGCGGACGAACAACACCCCGGCGCCGTACACCAACAGCCCTAGATTGGGGCTCCCCTGGAGCAGGTGCAACCCGAATGCCAGCGCGAAGATCGCCAGCAGCGCCACCGCCCCGGCCTGCATCGCCCGGGGGACGAGAAACGCCACGGCCGCCACCGCTTCGACACCGCCGAGGACCAGGGCGTGCAGGCGATCGGGACCGTGCATTGCCCCGGCGCGTGCCGCCAGGACCGTCTGGACGCTCTGCACGAGGATCACGACCCCGAGGGTGGCGTAGAGCGCGAGAAACGAGCGGACGAGTGCGCGAGGGGGATTCATAACGTCAGCTCCATGACGCGATCGGTTTGAGCATCGGTGCCTACGAGGAACTGCTGCGAGCCGACATCGACAAACCCGCTCTTGCGATAGAACGCCTGGGCGCGCGGATTGCGCTCCCACACGCCGAGCCACAGGGATGCGGCGCCGCGGCTCCTGGCCGCGTCGCGTGCCGCGGCCATCAGCTCCTGCGCCACCCCGCGTCCGTGCCAGGAGCGGGCAACGTAGAACCGCCACAACTCGATCGGCCGAGCCGCGACGACGCAGGCCGGCGGCAGACCTTGGCGCAACTGCGCGTACCCGGCGAGATCCCCAGCGGCGTACGCGAGCAGCGTCGTGATAGCGGGGTGCCTCAGCTCCGCCGTCTGCTGGGCGAGGCCGTACGACCGCGCGAGATGCAACGCCAGGTCGGCGTCGTCGTTCTCGGAGCCAAAGGCGTCGCGAAACGTCGCCGCCGCGAGCTCAGCCAGCGCGGCGGCGTCGCTCGCGACGCCCGGCCTCACGGTGACGGTGGACGGCGACCTATTGTCCCCCGGCCGCGAGATCCGTCACCGTCCCGGCGAGCAGCTTCACTTTCCATTGATCGCTCGACGTCGCCGCCTCGGTGGTCAAGCGGGATGCCAATGCCGTCAGCGCATCCTTCCGCGCCTGACCCGAGAGCTTCTCGGCGCGGCCGAGGTCGCGCCGTACGGCGCTCAGCGAGTCGGGCGCCAGACCATTGGAGCGCGCCAGCTGATCGCAGTAGGCGCGCGCCAGGACGAAGCTCGGCGCCCAGACGAACTTCGGCTGGTCCTGCGTATTGAAGTAGGCGAGATGCACCGACTTGGCCGCGTCGATCTCGTTCTGCGAGATGAACCCGCTCGGCCGGAGCTCCAGGATGTCGAGCCCGCGCGCGATCTCGGAGCTGACGATGACGCCGTTGTACCAGTAGGCCGACCAGGAGCCGGCGCCGACCAACTTGGTGGAATCCATCGGACCGCGGTCGAAGAAGGCGATCTCCTTCGGATGGGCCGCATCGGTCCAGTCGAACACCGAGATGCCGCCCTGGTACCAGGCCTGGACCATGACGTCCCGGCCGGGGATCGGGATCAACGAGCCGTTGTGCGCCACGCAGTTTTCGTACTGGGTCTGCGGCGCCGTCATCTTGTAGTAGCTCTGGAACCGCAGCGTGTCGTTCACGATCGTGAAAATCGCGTCCGCGCCCCACTCGTGGCGATCGGTCGCCCGGCACTTCGGCCCACCACCACCACCCCATTCATCGGAAAAGAGCAGTTTCGTCCCGTCGTTGTTGAACGTCGCCGAGTGCCAGTAAGAGAAATTCGAATCCGCCACGGCGCCGAGCCGCGTGGGGTGCGCCGGATCGCTGAGATCGAGCAGCAGCCCGTAGCCGCCGCAGGCGCCGCCCGCGCGCCGGATCGACGGATAGACGGTGATGTCATGGCACTGGTTCGGCCCGGGGCGGATGCCGTTCGCCGTCCCCGGAGGCGGCGCGCCCACCAGGGCATCCACGATCCCCTGCAGCGCATTGCGCAACGCCGTGCTGTCGGCCGCCGTCGGGGGTCCCGAGCCTTGACGCGCCTTGACGACGCTGTCGAGCATCGGATTGATGAATCCCGGCCCCACGATGATCTCCTGCCCCCGGATCGTCGCGGTGTACCCGCCCTTGGCGCGCGCTGCGGCGGCCGCCTGGGCCGCGGCGGCGATATCCGCCGCCGGTTCACCGTGCGTCGGCGCCTCGGTCAGCCCCTGGAAAATACGGGGCGAGCTCACGATGGCCGCTTGCTCGGGGTGCGCCAACGGCACCTTGATGACCTCGATGCGGAACAGCGCCGAGGTCGAGTCCTGGTCGGGGGCGAGCTTCGAGCACCCCGCCAGCTCGCTGGGCGAGCGGACGCCCGCCGATCCCGAGATGTAGACGTAGACGTTCGCGCTGTCGCTCGGATCGACCACGACGGTGTGGGTGTGCGAGCCGCGGCAGGTCTGGACGTTGGCGATGTACTTCGGATTGGTGATGTCGGTGATGTCGAAGATGCGGATGCCGCGCAGCCGCTCGTGGCTCACGGAGTCGTGCACACCGCCGGTGCCGCAGTCGAGCCGTCCGCTCTGCCCCTCACCCGAAACGAAGAGCAGGTTCCGGAACACCGACACGTCGCTCTGCGACGCCGGGCAGAGATACCCGATCTTCAGGGCCGGCTTCGCGGGGTTCGTGATGTCCCAGACCTGGTAGCCGTTGTAGTTGCCTTGGATGGCGTAGGGGCCGGTGAACGCGAGGTCGGAGTTGGTGACGCCCTTGAATTTCTCCGACGCCGGCGTGTTCGACACCAGCTTCAGGTTCCAGAACGCCTGTGCGGCGTTGTCGACGCCCGCTTTGAGGCCGACCCGTGGATCGGGGCTGGGGGCGACCGTCGACATGTTGTTGCCGCCCGACGAGGCGCACGCGGTGAGGCCGATCGCGAGCGACAGCGCGCGCAGCGCGTGGCGAGAGCGGACTGCGAATCCCATGGTGGTTTCCTGTGAGTGGATGACGACTGGTGGACGATTCATTGGCCGTGCACGCCGAACAGCATCGCAGCGAGCATGCGCTGCATGCGATCGATCTCGGTCGTCTGGTCGGCGTACACGTCCGACGCGAACTTGAAGACGACCTCCTCCTCCCCCGACCCCGTCCCGAACAGCTGATTGACCATCGTGATGGCGCCGCGGTGGTGCTGGATCATGAACTGCAGGAACAGCCGATCGAAGTCGGGACCCCGCGCCTTGTCCAGCTCCGCCAGCTGCTCCGCGGTGAGCATTCCGGGCATGATCATCGACGAATCCATACCGCCCATGCCCGCCATCCCCGGCATCATCGTCTGCGCCGCTTTGGGATCCGGTACGGTCTGACGGCGGTCGCGCAGCCAGCGTTGCATCAGGTTGATCTCGTCGGTCTGGCCCACCACGATCCGCTCACACAGCGCGCGCAGCGACGGGCTGGCGTCGTGCGTGGGCGCCCAGGTGGCCATCATCACCGCCTGGGCGTGGTGGTAGATCATCCCCGACATGAAGTGGACGTCGTTCTGCGTGAACGGGGGGTAGTGCCCGCCGGCGGTATCCACCCGGCCTTGGGCGGGGACGCGCCCGGGCATGCCGAGCGCCAGCGCCGCCACTGCCACGGCCGCCGGAAGACGCAATGGTTTCATGGGACGGGACTCTCCTGACTGCGCGAGGTTCACGAATCTCTAAAGCTGCGCCTCGCACCGAGGTGAAACAAGCAGCACGACACTTCAATCTGAAACCGCTGCACGGATTCCGGACGGCTCAATTGCCAGGATTTCGTAAAGTCAAAAGGCTCCGGGCATAGAACTCCGGCCAGGGCACGCTGCTGCTCGTCCGCTCGTGCTCGCCGTGCAGCTCCCGCAGCCGCCGGGCGAGCTCCGCGGCCGGGAGCGACCGCCCGAGTACTCCCCGAAGACGCGGCACCAGGAACTCGGCGTACCACGTCGGCCACTCGGGATCCGCACCGTTCGTCGCGGCGAAGGCGCGATGATGCTCGTTCCCCGCTTCCCGCAGGAGGTCGGCTAGCTGCCGCGCGGCCTCGGTCACGGCTGCGCCGGAGCCGTGCCGCCCCGGACGCGCCCCCACACGAGCATGACGACCCAGACGACGAGAAAGACGACCACCGCGTTCGCCAGTGCGAGAATGGCGACGCTCAACAGCATCGGCGGCTCGAAGCTGGGATGGTGGATGCCACAGCACAAGTCGAGCGTGTCGAGCAACGCGATGCCGGGAAGGTGGGCGGTCAGCACCAGCGGCACCGTGCGGTAGAGCGCCGGGATGGTGGACAGCAGGGCGAGTGCCGCCAACGGCAGCTCGATCGCCACCGTCCAGATTGCCGCGCGTCGCAGCTGTCCCATCGTCATGATCCCCTCTCGACGGCTAGACGGGTGTCCGCTCCTTGTGCGGCGGCAGGTTCGTCGGCGGGCGCCCCTGCACCAGGCGGCGCTCCACGAAATCGACCCGATCCTCGAGCTCCGCCATGCGACTCGCCATCTCGGCTTCGAGCCGGGCGTGCTCGTCCTTGAGCGCCTCGATCACCGC
>DASSIL010000291.1:0-2640 GCA_035691925.1 Gemmatimonadales bacterium | reverse complement strand
CGCTCCCCCTTCTTGATGTCCCGGTACGACAGCGGGATGTCGAGATTCTCGGCGACGGTGAGGTCATCGAGCAGGTGGTACTGCTGGAACACGAAGCCGACGTACTGCTTGTGCAGTGCGACGCGGTCTCTGGGCTTGAGCTTGTGGACCGCGTGCTCGAGCAGCGTGTATTCGCCGGTCCACTCCCCGTCGAGCATGCCGAGGATCGCGAGCAGCGTCGATTTTCCGGCGCCCGAGGGGCCCATGATCGTGACGAACTCGCCTTGTTTCAGGTCGAGCGAGACCTGACGCAGGACGAAGACCTTGCCACCGCCCTGGGGATAGGCCTTCTCGAGGTTCCGGAGCTGGATCACGTCGTCGTCCTATTCATGCCGGATCGCCGTCATGGCGTCCACGGCCACCGCTCGCCGTGCCGGGACGTAACTCGCGACCAGCGCGACGGCCCCGAGCAACGCGCTGATGGTGACGAGCGTGAGCGGGTCGGTCGGCTGGATGCCGATGAGTTGATGGCGCAGGAGCTGGGCGACCCCGAGCGCGGCCGCCACGCCGGCGGCGAGTCCGGCGAGCGTCAGGCGCAGGCCCTGGCCGAGGATCAACGCGGTGATGTCACGACGCCCGGCACCGAGCGCGGAGCGAATGCCGAGCTCGCGGGTGCGCTGGGCCACCCCGTAGGACATGACGCCGTAGATCCCCATTGCGGCGAGCACGAGCGCGAGGCAGCCGAGCGCCCCGAGCAGCCATGCCACTGCGCGCTGCACGAACACCGCGGCGCCAGTGAACTCCTCGAGGGTCTGCGGATCGAGGAACAGAACGCCGGGGTCGGCGGCCTGGAAGACCCGGCGCGCGGGCTCCGCGAGGGACAGCGCCGGTACCGTGGTGCGCACCACGAACGCCACTCCGCTGGCATAGAGTTGCGTCAACGGGATGAACACGAACGGGGTCAGCGGCTCGTCGATGTGCCAATACTTCCCCGTCGCTACGACACCCACGACGGTCCGGGTCGCCCCGGCGATCCCGACGTGACGGCCGACGGGGTCGAGCCCCGGCCAGTAGCGGTCGGCGAACGCCTGATTCACGATCACGACCGGGGCTCCGTCAGCGCGATCCGCGGTGGTGAATTCGCGGCCGGCGAGGATGCGAGTCCCCATGGTCGTGAAGTAGCCGGGGCCGGTGCCATTCAACGGAATCGACATGTTCTCGCCGGCCTGCGGGGTGTACCCCTCGATCGAGGCGGCGTCGGAGGAGTGGCCGCCGAAGCCCAGTGGGACGTTGGCCACGACGCTCGCGCTGCGGACTCCAGGCAGGGCCTTCAGACGCTCGACCATCTGCTCGTAGAAGGGAAGCGCGCGTTCGGGAGTGTAGCTGGCGAGCGCCATGTCGGTGCCGACGAGGAGCACGTGGGCCGGATCGGTGTAGCCGCGATCGAGGCTTTGGGCGTAGCGCAGGCTGCGGGCGAACAGCCCGGCGGCGACGAGCGCGACCATCGAAAGCGCGACCTGGGCGACGGCCAGTCCGGTCCGCAGTCTCGAGCGACTCGTCCCGCGACCCGCCGTCCCACTCTTCAAAGCAGCCACCAGGTCGGGGCGCGAGGCGCGCAGCGCCGGCACGAGACCGAACAGCACGACCGTCGCCGTCGTCATGGCGGCGGCGAAGGCCAGCACGCGCCAACCCACCGGAAGCTCGAGCGAGATGGGGACCGGGGCGGCATTGGGGACGAACCGGGCGAAGAGGCCCTTGGTCCAGAAGGCGATGGCGAGGCCGAGTGCGCCGCCCCCGGCCGCCATGACGGCGCTCTCCATCAGAAGCTGCCGCACGATCCTCCCGCGCCGCGCGCCGAGGGCCACGCGAATGCCCATTTCCTTCACCCGGCCCGCCGCCCGCGTAAGCAACAGGTTGGCCACATTGGCACAGGCGACCAGCAACACGACGGCGGTGATCCCGAGGAGGGCGAGAAACGCGGGACGAAACCAGACGACCGGGGGCGCCGAGCCGAACCCATCGGCGGTCGCCGAGAGCTGGCGGTCTTCCTGGTAGCTGCTCGCCAGCCGGGCTTCGATGGTGCGGATTTCAGAGCGGGCGTCGTCGATGGTCGCACCCGGCCGGAGCCTGGCGAATCCATCGATCCACATGTTGTCGCGAGCGCTCAGGCGATCCCGTCCGCCGCTCAATGCGGCCTGCATCGTGAACGGGGCCCAGAAATCGAAGGCCAACCCGACGAAGTTCCCGCCGAATCGCGGCGGGGCGACGCCGACGATGGTGAACGGCTTCCCGTTGAACAGGACCGTGCGTCCCACGATGCCGGAATCGCCGGCGAAGCGCCGGCGCCAGTAGCGGTCCGACAGGATCACCACAGGGTGCGCGCCGGGCACGCTGTCTTCGGCGGGGAGAAACCCGCGACCGAGCCCCGGTCGGACGCCGAGGACGTCGAAGTAGTTCGCCGTCACCAGCATCCCGAACGCGCGCTCGGCCTGGCCGGCTGCCTCACTCCGAACACTCGCCTGGATGATGTTGTCACCGGCGATGCCGGCGAATGACCGTCCTTCGTGACTGAACGCCCGCCAGTCCTGGAGGTCGGGATACGAAACGCTCCACACCGCGCCTTGCGGCCCCAGGGTGTGCAGCTGAACGATGCGGTCGATC
>DASSIL010000290.1:0-54603 GCA_035691925.1 Gemmatimonadales bacterium | reverse complement strand
AACGTGGATCTTCCCCACGAGCTGGTGGCCGATCTTTGCCCAGTTCTGCGCCAGGTAGTAGCGCAGGTCATAGCCGTGATCGCGCATGTACAGCGCCACGTCGTGATCGATGTGGCCGGTGCGCTTGTTCCACAGCGGCTTGGGGTACCCATCGTCGCCCACCGGCCCGTACACCGACTCCCAGGCTTCGAGCTGATCGGCGGAGCGGCCGTGGCTGCCCAGCACCTCTTCCCACTGGCTGTACTGCCGCTCGGAGATGTACGGCTGCCCGTCGGTGCCGCGCATCAGGATGCGCTCTGGATGCCGCCATTCCGTGGACGGCTGGAGAAACAGGCCGCCCATGCTCTGGTACACGAACGCGCTCGAGTCGTCGTAGGCGTTCACCATGTCGTAGTGATGGAAGTCGACGGGGTCGGGGTAGAGCGTCCAGGTGCCGCCGAAGAAGTCGGGATGGTAGACCTGCAGCGCGAGCGACTCCCAGCCGCCAGTCGAGCCGCCGGTCAGGATGCGCGCATACGGCTGCGCGATCGTGCGGAAGTGCGACTCGAGATAGGGAATCAACTCCGTCATAATGGCGTCGCCGTACGGCCCGTTGTTCGCCGAGTTGACGGCGTAGGAGTCGTCGAAGTACGGCGTCGGATGCTGGAACGTGACGGCGATGAAGCGGGGGAAGCTCGGCCCCGCCCAGGAACGATACAGCTCGGGGCTGGTCTCGAGGTTGTAATTCTTCATCGCGTCGCGAATGTTCGCGGGCCACGGAGTCGTGTCTTCGGTGAACCCGAGCGGCGCGTCGAGGCTGAAGTGTCCCTGCTCGAAGATGACGGGATAGCGCACGGTGGGGTGCGCGTCGTAGTCCTTCGGCAACAGTACGACGGCGCCGAGGAAGACTGGGTGTCCCCAGAACTTCGTGAGGAGATCGCTCTGGATGCGGATGCGCTTGACCCACTTCGAGTCGGCCGGAAGAGCCCGCGGCGGAATGGTCTTCGTGAGCGAGAGCGATATCGTGAGCGGTGCCGCCGGATCGAGGTGGACCTTCACGACATTCGAATAGAGGTTGCCGGGCGACGTGTTGAACTGCTGGCCTTCCCATTGATCCCAGTGCACCCACAAGGTGTGGCCGTCGGAGCGATGCACCTCGGTGTAGACGTTCACCAGCGCCTGCACGTAATAGTCGCCGACGGGAACGTCCTTCAGGCTGGTGAACGGGAACCCGAGTGTGGTATCCCCGATCGTCGCGGTGTCCCCGGGCTTCAGCGACGTGACGTCCATGCCGAATAGCGGGATGCCGCGCTCGAACGGATGAACCCCGATGCGGGGCTCGGGCGCCGAGTCGTGACTCAGAAAGAGAAACACTCTCCCGGTGATCGGCTCGGGATGCGCCGCCGCGGGAAAGGAAATAGAAAACCGCGCCTGAGCGGGCGCGGCGGAAGCGGCAGCGAGGACGAGGGCCAGGCCCAAGCGCAAGCTACGAGACACGTCGCGTCTTCCTCCGCATGAAGTCCATGAGGATGAACTGCCCCAGGGTCATCGTGTTCGTGAAGTACGCTTTGCCGCGGCAGATCGCACTGACGGTCTTCACGAACTCGACCAGGCTGCGGTCGCGTGCCAGCATGAACGTATTGATCAGAATGCCGCCGCGGCGGCACTCGGCGACCTCGCGATAGGTCTGCTTCAGGATCTGCGGATCGAGTCCCATCGAATTGACGTAGATCCGCCCGTCGGGGAGCGTCAGCGCCGACGGCTTGCCGTCGGTGATCATGATGATCTGACGCATGTCCTTGCGCTGCGCCAGCAGGATGCGGCGCGCCAGCTTGAGCCCCTCGGCGGTGTTGGTGTGATACGGGCCGACCTGGGCGTGCGCCAACCGGGCGAGCGGAATCTCTTCGGCGGTGTCGTGGAACAGCACGACGCGCAGGCTGTCGCCGGGGAACTGGGTGCGGATCAGGTGCGTCAGCGCGAGCGCGACTTTCTTCGCGGGGGTGAAGCGGTCTTCGCCGTACAGGATCATCGAGTGCGAGCAGTCCAGCATCAGTACCGTCGCCGATGACGAGCGGTACTCCGCCTGATGCACCCGCAGATCCTCGTACTCGAGGTTGAGCGGCACGCCGAGTCCTTCGCGCTCGATCGCCGAGGAGAGGGTGGCGTTCACGTCGAGGTTGAGCGTATCCCCGAACTCGTAGAGCTTGCTCGCCGCCTCGGCTTCGATCCCGGTGGCGAGGTGCTCCGTCTCGTGCGCTCCGAAGCTCGACTTCCCGATGCTGCCGAGCAGGTGCTTGAGCGTCTTGTAGCCGAGGAAGTCGATGCCCTTCTCGGTGAGGGAGAACTGCACCTGCTGCGCCGCCTCGCGCGCCATCCCGCCCGGACCGAAGAGCGGCTGCTGCCCGGCGGGCATTTTGGGCGCCTCGGCGACGTTCAGGTATCCCTCGTCCATGAGGCGCTGCACGATCTTGTCGAGCAGCTCGCCCAGCTGGCGCTCGAGCTCCGCATCCTGTTGCGCATCGCCGGTCGACTCGCCCCGCAGCAGCTTCAGCATCTCGGGGGTGAGCTGTCCCGAGTCCATGAGCGCCTGCAGGATCGCCTGGCGCAGCGCGTCGAGCGAGCGGTCGGGATCGTCGCCGCCGAATTCGCCCCAGAAGGGGTGCGAGTAGGGGCCGCCCGCGAACCCCGACTGCAGCAGGAAGTCGGCGAGCTGATCGAGCAGGCCCTGGAGGTTGATCGTGTCGGCCAGCTCGGGGAGGTACTTCGCGTAGGTCGTCGAGCGCATCTATCGCAATCTCGCGGGCTCCGCGCGCCGCCGCAACGTCAGGTTACGACACCTGCCAGCTCGAAGGCCGCCGCGCTCACGGCGGCGCCGAGGACGGTGCCCCAGGCGATGTCCACGATCGCAACAATGGTGGGGAAGCCTTTCGCCAGGGCGAGGTTCGTCAGGTCGTACGTGCAGTAACAGATGAATCCGAGTCCGGCGCCCAAGCCGGCCGCTCGAGCGAGGGAGGCGCGCTCGAGGCCGGGGACGACGGCAAATACCAGCAGCGCGGCGACATACAAGAGATAGAAGAGGATCGCGGCGCCCCAGCGCGGATCGGGACGCATCAGGTCGCCGAGTCGTGTCCGGTAGAAGTTCTTGGCGACGAAGCCGAGCCAGGCGAGGTCGATAGCGAAGAGGAGCGGCGCCGTTACGGCATAGAGCTTGAGAAATGCTGACGCGGTCACGCTCGCGAAGATGCTACTTTCCGTGGCGTGACGGAAGCCGCGCGGCAAATCGGATTAGGGGCGCTCGCCCACCGCAACTTCCGGCTCTTCTTTTTCGGTCAGGGCATCTCGGTCGTCGGCACCTGGATGCAGTCGGTGGCGCAGGGGTGGCTTGTTCTGACGCTCACCAACTCACCCTTCTACGTCGGACTCGTTTCCGCGCTCGGGTCGCTCGGCGTCCTGGCGTTCACGCTGTACGCCGGCATCATCGCCGATCGCGTCGACAAGCGTCGTACCATCGTCATCACGCAGACGCTCTCGATGCTCCTGGCCTTCGCCCTGGCGACGCTCGTGCTCATCCACAAGGTGGCGGTGTGGCATGTCATGGTGTTGGCCACCCTGCTCGGCATCGTCAACGCGTTTGACATCCCGACCCGGCAGGCGTTCATCGTGGAGATCGTCGGGAAGGACGACCTGATGAACGCCATCGCGCTGAACTCGTCGATATTCAATGCGGCCCGGGTGGTGGGGCCGGCGGTCGCGGGGGCGCTGATCGGCATCGCGGGGGTGGGCGTGTGCTTCCTCCTGAACGGGTTGAGTTATGTCGCCGTGATCGGCGGCCTCCTGGCGATGCGGCTGCCGCCGTTCGTCCCGAAGCCGGCCACGGGCTCGGCGTGGGGTGGGTTTCGTGAAATCCTCGGCTTTCTCGCGAGCGAACGCCGCGTCCAAACGCTGGTGGTGCTCACCTCCGTGCTCAGCATCTTCGGGTTTCCCTTTCTCGTGATGATGCCGGTATTCGCGCGCGATGTGCTGCACGTGCAGGCAGGGGGCTATGGCGCGCTGACCGCCGCCGTGGGCGCCGGCGCGATGCTCGGCGCCCTGGCGATCGCCGTCAACAGCCGGCGGCTGACCGGCAGAGGCCGGTTGATGGTGACGGGAGGGACGTCATTCGGGGTCCTGATTGTGTTGTTCGCGTTGTCACGGGTGTTCGCCGTGTCGCTCGGGCTTTTGGCCCTCGCCGGCTGCGCGATGATCGTGAACAACGCGCTCACCAACACCATGATTCAGACGATCGTCCCCGATCATTTGCGGGGACGCCTGATGGGGTTCTATTCATTTGTGTTCGTGGGACTCTCGCCGCTCGGCGCGTTCCAGGCAGGGGCGTTCGCGGAACGATTCGGCGCGCCGTGGGCGGTGGGGGCCGGTGGGCTCGTCTGTGCGGCGGCGGTCGCGATCGCCGCGTGGCGCGTGCCCGAGCTGCGAGCGTCTTGAGCGACTCTCAATTGCGCCAACCATTCACCGGAGCATAGACCATGCGACTCCCCGCTTACCTGCTCGCGCTCACCGTTGTCGCGGCGTCTACCGGCGGCCGCGCCACTCCGCCGTCGCCCAAGCTGCAAGGGCGGTGGGACATCACGATTCAAACTCCGGGCGGCGAGCGCATGTCGTGGCTCGAGATCTGGTTGTCGGGGCGCGCGGCGCTCGTCGGGCGGATGACGGGTGTTTCGGGCAGCGCGCGCCCGATCGGGCGCATCGATGCGGACGGCGACTCGATGCGGTTCTCCATTCCGGGGCAATGGGAGCCCGGGGATGGGGAGCTCGCCGTACACGGGCATCTCGATGGTGAGCGGCTGGTCGGGAGCATGACGTTCCCGGACGGGAAGAGTTACGACTGGAGCGCCGACCGCGCGCCGTCGCTGCATCGCGACAAGCCACCGGTGTGGGGCACGCCGATCCGGCTGCTGCATCTCAACGACTTCGGCGGGTGGAAGGCGGTCGGGGGCGGGGCGAACGACACGAACCAGTGGGTCGTGAAGAACGGCATCCTGCAGAACCAGCGCCGCGGGATGGACGTGATGACGGAGCGCACGTTCGGAGACTTCAAGCTGCATGTCGAATTCCGCTACCCGAAGGGGAGCAACAGCGGTGTCTACCTGCGGGGGCGTTACGAGGTGCAGATCCAGGACGACTACGGCCTCGATCCGGCGGACGATCGGTTCAGCGGTGTCTATGGATTGCTGGCGCCGACGGAGATCACGGCGCGTGCACCCGATGTCTGGCAGTTCTACGACATCACGTTCGTGGGGCGGATGGTGACCGTCGTGGCGAATGGAAAGACGGTGATCTGCAATCGCGAGATCGCGGGTCCGACCGGTGGGGCGCTCGACAGTAAGGAAGGGACGCCGGGGCCGCTGATGCTGCAGGGCTCGGAAGGCCCGGTGGAGTTCCGAAACATCGTGCTGACGCCGGCGAAGTGAAATGCTAAGTGCAGAATGTTGACTGCAGAACGGTGAAGGCACAGCTCCCCGATCCTATGCTTCATGGGTCGGGGAGTTGGTTTTAGGGAGAAGGGTCTTTGGCGACGATCGCCAGCCGGTCGCCCGCGGCGCTCAACGCCAGCCGTGTAACGCCCTTCAGGCCGAGCGCGCCGAGATCGGCGACGGGGAGCCACGACGCTGTGCCATGGGAGTCCCATTGGTACAGCGTCGTCCCGTCCGACACCAACACTAGGCCGCCCGGAGCCCAGACGTGGAATTCGGCGCCGCGCGGCAGCCGCACGAGACGATGCACCGTGCCGCTGTCGGCGTTCAGTTCCGTTAGCCACGATTCGGTCGAATCCACGATCTGCACGAAGCTCACGGCGCGGCGACCGGGAATCGGCTGCAGCGCTCGCCCGACGTTGCGGGCGACCGTATCGGCCTTCTCCGTGCCGAGCCGAGCGAGCACCAGGGCGTTGGGATTGCCAAGTACGAACATCGCGAGCGCGCTGTCGCCGGCCCAGGCGTGATAGCCGACCGGCTTGATCTTTTCGAACAACAGGGCGGGGTGCCCGCCGTCGGGATCGAGTCGCCACAAGCGCTGCGTCGAGTCCAGCTCGACGCGCACGACCGAGATGCCCCGCGACTGTGTCATGAACGTCGGCGAGTACTCGCTCTCCCGCGTCGTGGTGACGGCGCGCGCCGCGCGCGTGGCGAAATCGTAACGCCAGATATCGGCCTGCCCATCGGCACCAATGCGCGTGTACAGGAATCCCGAGCCGTCGGGAAGAACAGCCGGCTGATTGTCGTAACCGGGCCTGGCGGTGACGTTCACCGGTCTGCTGACGTTCACGCGTCCGTCGCGGATCGTGAGGTCGGCGATCCAGATATCGGTCCCCGGAGGACCCTGGGCTGGCATGGTCGCTTGCAGCGCCGCCACAAGGAACGTCGCGATCATGAAGTCCACCCTCGCCGTCGTGCCTCCGAGACGATTGCCGCCGCCGCCCCTTCGATTCCCAGCCGCTCGGCGTTCACCACGAGATCGTAGTTTTCCACGTTGTGCCGCACCCGGCCGGAATACGTCTTCACGTACTGGTCTCGTCCTTTGTCCGTCTCTTCGAGCACCCTGTCCACAGCCGCGGGATCGACGCCGAGCTTCTCAATCGCCAGCTGCTTCCGCCACGGCTTCGAGGCGACGACGTAGACGTGCAGCGCGTCGGGCCGGTGCGCCAAAATCGCCTGCGCCCCCCGACCCACCACGACCGCGCGACCCTCGTTCGCCGCCTCGTGAATGATCCGTTCGCTCATCTTGTGAATCGCCGCCTCGTCCCGCTCGGCCTCGGAAACCGCCGCCTCCGTGATGAACAGCTCCGGCGACGCCGCGGCGAGCGTGCGCGCCAGCCGCTCGAGCAGTCCTGGCGCCCGCTCCTCCCGCTGCGCCACCTCGGCCCGCGGCAGCCCCGCCCGGTGCGCCACCTCATCCACGAACTCGTTGTCGATCACCGTCCACCCGAGCTCCTTGGCGACGAGCTGCGCGATGTCGCTGCCACCGGAGGCGTACTGGCGGGTGATGGTGATGAGGGGAGGGGCCATAGAAATAAAACTGCGCTTTCAGCCGTCAGCTGTCAGCCAGGGCTGACGGTGATAGCTGACAGCGCCTTTCAGTGTTGCTGCAAATTCTCCCTCAGGTCCCCGATGTTCAGCACGGGTAACCCGCCCTCCGTGGGGACAAACACGATCACGTTATTCGACGTCTTCATGTCGTGCAGCACCTCGATCCACTGCTTCGTGAGGGCCTCGAGGGAGACGTGGACGGATTACCGACGACGCCTATGCGAAGAGATTCGGGCCGGCTCCCGGTCCCGGTTTCCCGTAGCCCGGATTCTTCGGCTCCGGCCGAACCCGCGTGTATCCCAGATCCTCGGAGCGGGAGATGCGGCGCGCCGCCACCAGCCCCTCGAGCACCAGCTCGCAGGCGGCCACGATGTGCGCCGGATCCTTCTTGCCGGCGAGCCCCACCCGGTCGACCAGGTCGAGCAGGCCGGGCACGACGCTGAATCCCTTGAGCAGGGTCTCGGAGCGCTCGTCGGGGGAGATCTTGAGGGCGCCGCCTTCGTCGAACCAATGGACGATGTCGTCGACGTTGGCGCCGCCGACGCGTGCCTCGAACGTCTCGCCGGCGGCCCGCTTGATGAGATCCTGGGCGACGGTGTCGGCGCCTTGCAGCTCGCCTTCGTACTCCAGCTCGAGCTTACCCGTGATCGCCGGCAGCGCGGCGTAGACGTCGGAGACGCGCGGCACGACCGTCTTCTCCTTGGTGACGATGACGCGCCGCTCGGCGCTCGACACGACGTTTTCAAGCGTGCTGATCGGCAGGCGCTGCGACACGCCGCTCTTCTTGTCGACGCGTTTGTCGGTGCGCGCCTCGAAGGCGATGCGCTCGACCAGCTCGGTGATGAAGTCGGGGACCCGGATCGGCCGCGTATCGCGCGTGATCCACGCTTCCTGCTGGGTGATCGCCGCGCCCAGCTCGACGGTGTGCGGATAATGCGTGGCGATCTCGGATCCGATGCGGTCCTTCAGCGGCGTGATGATCTTGCCGCGCGCCGTGTAGTCCTCGGGGTTGGCGGTGAAGACGAGCGCGACGTCGAGGTTGAGCCGCACCGGGTACCCTTTCAGCTGCACGTCGCCTTCCTGCATGATGTTGAACAAGCCCACCTGGATCTTGCCGGCGAGATCGGGGAGCTCGTTGATGGCAAAGATGCCGCGGTTGGCGCGGGGCAAGAGGCCGTAGTGCATCGTGAGCTCGTCGGACAGGAGATGCCCGCCGCGCGCCGCCTTGATCGGATCGACGTCGCCGATGATGTCGGCGATCGTGACGTCCGGGGTGGCGAGCTTCTCCACGAAGCGCCCGTCTCGAGGCAGCCACGCGATCGGCGTACGGTCGCCGTGCTCCTCGACCAGCTGGCGCCCGTACTTCGAGATCGGTGCAAACGGCGCGTCGTTCACTTCACTGCCCGCGAGGATCGGGATCTCTTCGTCGAGCAGGCTCACCAGCTGGCGCACGATGCGGCTCTTCGCCTGGCCGCGCAGCCCCAGCAGAATGAAGTTGTGGCGCGAGAGAATGGCGTTCACCAGCTGGGGAACGACCGTCTCTTCGTAGCCGACGATGCCCGGGAACAGCGGGCTGCCGTTCTCCAGGAGGCAGATCAGGTTCTGGCGCAGCTCGTCCTTGACGGTGCGCGCGATGCGGCTGGGAGCGGCCCATTCGGTCTGCTGCAGCTCGCCCAGTGTCGCGGGTTTGGCGGTGTGCATGGCCGGACGTTAACCCGCGCTCTCTCGCGGTGTAAAGAGCCGCGCCGCCGCGATCCCCCACGCCCTGAGGTCGAGACTCGCCGAGTGGTCGCCGCTCACCGTGAGCGCGTCGCCGTTCATCTCCGCCAGATTGGTGCGCCGCGCGAGCTGAAAACCGTAGGCGGCGGGCCAGATCCCCACGCTCCGCGCCGCGCCGCGGATCTCGAGCAGCTTGACGATCGCGCCGTCGCCGTCATCCGCCGGCTTCGCCCCGACGACGAGGACGCCGCGATCGGGAATGGCCAGCGCGCTGTCCTTCCCGATGAGGGGACCCGGGGAGGAGTTGGTGTACGGAGGACTCACGTACAGCGGATCGCACGCCTCCCAGCCGCGTCGCACCGGCTCGGCCGGGTCTCCCGGCCCGAGCAGCGACAGCCGGTAGCGGAACACGACCTCACCCGATTGCCGGGCGGCGTAGTTCGTGTGCCAGTAGTTGTTCATCACGTACGAGAACAGCGTGCCGTCGGGAACGATCGAGCGGCGCCAGGCGCCAAGGACCACGCCGTTCAACGTAAAGAGCGGAGCATCGGGGGCGCTCCACAGCACACCGTCCGCCGCGTCGTGCAGCCAGACCCAATGGGCATGGCAGTACCAGTCGCGGCAGCTCGCCGGCTGCTGGTCGCGATCCACCGTCATGCGTCCGCACGGGACCTCGACCTCCACCGTGGGCTGCGCGAAGGCGAAGGGGAAGGCCGCATACACCGCCTCCTTGTCGAGCATGGCGACTTTGGTGATGCGGTTCTCGATATCGATCCACGGCAGCTCGTCGTACAGCGTCACCGAGGACGTGACACGCGAGCAGCCGCGCAACGCCCGGGTGACGTCGAGCCGCACGCCGATTCCCGGCAGCCGGGTGCGGCGCGATGCCGAGCGAGTAGCGGCGGCGACGTCGAGGGTCGGAGGGGTGTGGAGCGTGTCGCGGTCGGGGCTGGTCCAGAGGGCGCTGCGCTCCCCGCCGGTCACATGCAGCAGCTGATTGAGCCCCGACCAGCTCGACACCTTGACCCGCTCCTTCGCGTCGGACCCGACGAGCGACGCGATCGCCCCCGTCGCAGGGTCGAGGCGCACGTGAAACCCGCCGGCCGATGCTTCGAGGGCCTCGCCGTCATCGACGGCGGGAGCGGGGGGGCGCGGCACCGCCCGCAGGGCGAGGTAGCCCAGGGCGGGGACGTCGCGGAGAAGGACGAGGGCGTCGCCAGCGGGAAGGTCGACGGCAGGCAGTGCCTGATCGCCGTACGACAACGCCACGCCTGCGCCGCCGGGAATCCGCACGACCGCGGTGCGCGGCCAGTTGGCCCCATTGAACACGACGCGGCCCGGTCCCGTCGCCGTGCGCCGGCCGATGCGCGTGAGCGCCCCGTCCAGCTCGGCTTGCGCCGCGGCCGCGGCGCCGTCGACGAAGCGCCGTTTGTAGGCCCATTGCTCGACCGTCTGGCGGGAGTCGGGGTCGGACACGCTTTCCGCGGCTCCCCAGGTGTGCTCGCCGAAGAGCAGCAGGTCGCGCCACATCTGGCGCCGCGCCTCCGCCCGATCGGCGATCCGATCGGCGCGCGTGTCGTCCGCCGGCTCGACCCGCTCGTCCCAGAGCGCCGCGAGCTCCGCGGCCCGGGCCATGAGCTGGGCCCCCCGAAACGTCGCCAGCTCTGCCGCGGTCGAGGCGGCCCCGTCCTCCCAGTAGAGACCGGTGTCGCCGCGGCGCACCGGAATCTTGAGGGTGTAGCGGCGCTCGACTTCCCGGAAGAAATCCTCGGGCCGACCGGTGACGATGCGGGGGAAGGCGAAACGGCGATTGTAGCTTTCGACGTTGGTCACCATCGCTTCATTGACCGGAGCGTTGTCCCACTGCGCGCCGTACAACAGGGCGATGTCGTAAGGCCAGGACGGCGAAAGAAAGGCGGGATTCGACAGCAGCCAATCGGAAAGCCGATGCCCCATCTCGTCCGGACCACGGTCGAACCCGAATCGCAACCCGTCGCCGTAATGGTAGTTCCGCCAGTGCAGCACTCTGCTGCCGTCGGGTCCCTCCCACCAATAGAGCTGCGGATATGCAGTCCAATCGCCACTGAGGCCATGCGCAGCCGCCTCGTCCCCGGGCAACAGCGGCAGCGCCCGCTCCGGATTAGGGCCGGATGCCAGGTAGCGTACGCCGCTCGCGGCGAGGAGCATCGGGAAGGTGAGAGCCTGCCCTGGAACGTCAGTGATCTGAGCGGATGTGTACGCCAGCCCGTGGTCCCGGGACAACAACCCGGCCGGCCACACCATGCGGGCCGCCGTTTCGTGGTCCAGCAGGCCGGTGAGGAGGTTCGCGAACAGCCCCGGAAAACCGATCTTGCCGTCACGAATAGCCTGCAACAGGGCGTCGGCGTCGGCGCGGCTCCGGTTTTCGACGTACGAAATCACCTGGAGCGCGCACTCGGCGGTCCAGCGGAAGTCGGGGTGGCTGGCGAGTCGCGCGAGTGCGGCATCGAGGTTCTGCCGGTGAATCTCGAGGCAGCGCTCCTGCAGGTCAGTGTAGCCGACGTCGGTGTGATTGCAGGCGAGCCAGTACAGCGTCCAGCGCCGCGGTGGCACCAGTCGCACGCGGCGGCGCCCCACCTCGTCCTTCCCCACCTCCACATCGAACTGAAAATCCGCTGCACTGGAAAGTGGCACCCAGACCTCGCCCCGCAGCGCCGTGCCGCCGGGGGTGGGGAGCAATCCCGCCGTGCCGACGAGCGCCCCGTGGCGGTCCGTCACGCGCGCCCGGGCCGCCGGCGCGGCCAGTCCAGTGACGGTGACCTGCACGAGGTTCTGCCGTCCGTCGGGCTGCTGATAGAGCGCGCTGGGCCGCGCCTCGATGAACGGCTTTGGTGCGACGCGCCCCGAGCGCCAGGAGGCGTGTCGGCCCAGCAACGCGGACCCTGCGGCAAGACGGCCCAGAAAGCTGCGACGATCGGTCATTGTGGGAACTGCTGTCCGATCCGGGGTAGTGGTGGCTGGTGGCGGGACCGGCGAGAATATACCCCGCAGTGAGCGGTCCTTGACTGTCGTGTTGCCCGGGGTACTTTTGCCGCCGGTTGTAGGCCCGTCAACCGCTTACCGACCTCCTAGAGGAGAGAGCATGAAGCGTCTCGTTTTCGCGCTGGCGTTGGTCGCCGTCGTTGGCGCGTGTAAGAAGGCCGAGCAGCAGACTCCCGCGGCGGGAGCGGCCGACAGCAGCAAGATGATGATGTCGGACACGACGAAGGCGATGGCGGATACGTCCAAGATGATGATGTCCGACACCTCGAAGCACATGATGGGCGATACGAGCAAGGCGACGAAGAAGAAGCCGTAAAGGGCGGTTCGCCGCATCGTTTGCGCGAGGCCCGGGTCATCACCCGGGCTTTTCGTTTCCTACCAGCCAACGCACCGTTCGGGTGATTCCGGTCCGGGTATCCACGGTGGGTCGCCACCCCAGCTCCCGCTCGATCCGCTCCGTGTCGTAGGGCTCCTCGCCGGTCATGAAAGAGAGCGCGGCGCGCGCCAGCCGGGGGCCGCTCCAGAGTGCCAGCATCCATCGCGCGAGCGAAACCGGCAGCCGCACGACGCGGATGCGCACGCCTGCCGCATCGGCGAACGCCTGCATGAACTCGCGGACGGTGAGCGGTCGGCCGGCGTCGCGGGTGACGTTGTAGGCCCGGAGCCCCGGGCTCGGGCGTTGCAGCGCGGCCACGATCGCCGACGCGACATTTCCCGCGTAGATGCACGGCAGATGATTCGTGCCGGGCCCCACGAGCGGCAGGATACGGGTGCGGATCGCCCGATAGACTCGCGGGGCGAACAGCCGGTCGCGCTCGCCGTATATCACGACGGGCCGGATCACCGTCAGCCCTTTCCCGCTCGCCCCCGACAGGCATGCGTCGCGCAGTACCTGCTCCGACTCGCGCTTGCTGCGCGCGTAATGATCGCCGGCCTCGATCGGCTGAAACGGTGTGTCTTCGGTACGTCGTTCCACCACCGGCCGGTAGTCCGCCGAGCCCGAGTACACCGATACCGAGGACACGTGGACCAGGTGCGCACCGCTGGCGCGGGCGGTTTCGACGGCCAGCCGGGTCCCTGCGACGTTGACGTCGTAGACACGCGCTGCGGCGCCTGGCCCGACCGTTGCAGCGGCGTGCACGATCCCGGCGAGCCCCCCGGCGCCGGCGCGGCGCCACGATTCGCCGTCGGCCACGTCTCCCGTTACCACCGCGGCGCCGAGGGTCTGGACGACCTGTTCCGAGCCGGGTCGCACGAGGGCGCGCACCGGCACACCGCTGCTGCGGAGCGCTGCGATGACGTGACTGCCGACGAGGCCGCTCCCTCCTGTGACGAGGACCGTCACGTCACGCGGGATCCCAGCGCGGGACCGCGAAGGGAAGCGCCACGACGCGCGCTGCGACGTCGCCGGCGCGCACCCGGGCACCGATCTCGATCTCGCGACGCAACACGCCGAGTCCGATCCACCGTCCTGCTGCGGTGGCGGTCGGCGCCCCTTCCGGTAACCAGGCGACGCTCGTGACCCGCCCCATCTCCCGATCGTCCTGGCGCAGCGGTACGGTGACCGCGACTCCCACCGGCGGCTCGGCGTCGAATTCCAGGCCCACGAGTCCCCGGTTCGCATGGCCACGGAAATGCAGGCGGCTCACCGTCTCCTGTCCGGTATAGCAGCCCTTGGTGTAGGACACGCCGCCGATGTCGTCAAACCGCACTTCCTGCGGCAGCGTGCGTTCATCGATTTCCGAGGAGAGCCCCGGCCAACCGGCGAGAATGCGGGCCATCTCGAGCGCCGGCGGCCCGCCCTGGAGCGCACCGGCGGCCTCGAGCCGCTCGACGAGGAGTCCCGCCGCCCCGGGAGGTGCGACGATCTGGAGAACGAACGGCGCGTCGTCCGTTGCGCGGGCCACGTCGCAGGCGGCCCCCTCGAGCGTGACACCGATCGCCCGCCCCGGCGCGGGCGGGGTCGGGACGCGTGCGGCCTCGGCGATCGCCAGGGCGTGGGCACCGGCGAGGCGTACGACGGCGAGCTCGCTTGTGCGATCGGCGGTGCGGGCGAGCCGTGGCGGTACCGAGCGCATGAGGATGCCGAATGCCCGCTCGCGTCCCGCCGCCGGCACCGTGAACCGCACCGTCGTGCCGATGCGCGACGCCCAGCCGTCCACCACGATCATTCCCTTTGGAGTGAGGAGCGCGCCGTACATGAACGCGCCGTCGCCCGGCCTGTCGAAATCGGAGGTGAGCAGTCCTTGCATGCACGCGACGGCCCCCGATCCCGAAAGCTCGAGGACAGAGGCTTCGGCGCGGACCACCAGCGCACCCGCGCGCAATGCCTGGACGATCGGGGCCGCCCACGCTCCTCCCGGCAGTCGCAGCAGCGTCGACGGTGGTGCGCCGGGTGGCGGGGGTGGGACAGTCATGTGTAGAAACCCGCGGCGCGGTACGAATCGTCGAGCAGCTCGACGGGGTGGCGCACGGGAATCCTGGCGCCGGCGGCCCGGAGCCCGGCGCCGAGCTGCATGACGCATCCGGGATTGGCGGTGGCCAGCACGTCCGGCGGATCGGCGAGTATGCGCTCGACCTTCGGCGCCAGCACCGCGCGCGACAGCTCCGGTTCGAGCGTCGAGTACAATCCCGCGCTGCCGCAGCATTGCGCCGAGTCCGCGGTGAGCCGCACTGCTGCGGCGGGGATGGCGCGCAGCACGGCGAGCGGCGGCTCGGCAATCCGCTGGGCATGCAACAGGTGACACGGCGCGTCGTAGGCGACGCGCAGCTCGAGCGGTGCCCCGGGCACAGGACCGCGGTCCGCCAGGACCTCGGTCACGTCCGTGACGCGCGCGGCAAACCGCTCCGCGTCGGGAGCGCCATCGAGCAGGTGTCCGTAGGCTTTCATCTGGGCTCCGCACCCGGCGCTGTTCACAACGATGGGGTCGGTGCCGGCTCCGAACGCGGCGACGTTCTGGCGCGCCAAGGCGCGGGCGGCGTCGCGCAACCCGGCGTGTGCATGCAGTGCCCCGCAGCAGACCTGCCCGGAGACCTCGTGCACGTCGTATCGGTTGACGGCGAGCGTACGGATCGTGGCGTCATGAACGTGGGAGAACAGGCCCTGCATGACGCAGCCGCGGAACAGAAAGACGGCGGTCGGGCGGTCGGGCGGACGGGCGGACGGCGCGTCGGCACGTCGTGGCCCCGGCGACCCGACCGCCCGACCGCCTGTCCGCCCGTCTGCCCTCGTCGCCGCCAGCATCCCCATTGCAAACCCAACCCGTCCTTTGCCCGCCAGGCTCCCCGCAAGGCCCGAGTCCCGCACCACTCGTGCCAGGGCGTAGACCAGCCGTGAGGTCACCGGGTGCGTCAGGGCCCCCAGGGCGAGCCGGGCGAGGCCCGGCGTACCGCGAGCGGAAGCGAGTCGAGTTCGCGCTTCCTCGAGCCCGTCTCCGTACGCCACCCCGGAGGGACACACGGGTTCGCAGCCGCGGCAGCCGAGGCAGCGGTCGAGGTGAAAGGCGAGGCCCTGATCGGTCGCGGGCAGCTCTCCCCGCTCGAACGCCCGCATCAGCTCGATGCGGCCGCGCGGTCCGTCCGCTTCATCGCCCGTCGCGAGGAAGGTGGGGCACGCCTGCAGGCAGAAGCCGCAGTGCACGCACGCGTCGAGCCCCGAGAATCCACCCCGGGAAACCGGGGCGGGTGCTGAGATGGTCATTCGTCGGTGTGGATCGGCACCACCAGCGTCGACGCGGGATCGAACGTAGTGCGCAGTCCCGTCACCAGCGGTCCGACGCCTTCCCGGTAGGCTCCGAACACGCCGACCGCCTGGCGCACGCTCCAGGGACCGCGCTCCAGCGTGAGCGGGACTTCGAGCGCCGCGAGGCTGCGCCGCAGATGGCGCAGTCGTTCGACCGTCGCTTCTCCGCTCCACCGCACGGCCCCCAGAGCGGGGCTCGCCGAGATCCACTCGTCGCCGAGCTGGTGTTGCAGCAGATCGAGCAGATCGTCGGTGGCGTCGGGAAGGCCGGCGAGCCGCAGCGTCACGGGCCGGAGCGCGAGCGCCTCGGCGGCGCGTTGCCAGAAGGCGTGGCTGTCCTCCGGTCCGAGCGGTGCGAAGCGGCCGCCGCCCGCCGTTCTGAGCAACGCTTCCTCGGCTTCGACCTGCGCAACGGAGCCGGAGCAGCGCACCGCGAGCGCCCAGCCGCTCCGGCGCGCCAGGGCGGGAGAGAGCAGCTCGAGTGCCGCGGGTGCCAGGCCCGCCTCGCGCAGGTCGTCGGCCGCGCGGCTCAGGTCTTCGCGCGAGCCCTCGAGCACCAGGGTCTGATCGGCCCGGGGTAACGCGCGCAACCGGACGTGCGCGCGCACGATCACACCGAAGGCGCCGAACCCGCCGACCTGGAGGCGAGTGAGGTCGTATCCAGCGACGTTCTTCACCACATGACCGCCGCTCGACACCGGGCGCCCCTCCCCGGTGATCGCCGTGACGCCGAGCACGTGGTCGCGCACCGGCCCGAGACCCAGTCGCAGCGGGCCCGACGTCGCCGACGCGAGAACCGAGCCCAGCGATCGCCCGGCGAGCCCGGGTGGGTCGAGGGCGACCCACACGCCCCGCTCGGCGAGTTGCTGTCGCAACCGGTCCCATCCCACGCCGGCCTGGGCGGTGGCGACGAGATCCTGCGGCTCGATCGCTTCGACCCGGTCGAGCCGCCGCGTGGTGAGGGCGAGGTCTGCCGGGGCGTCGGCGGTCTGCCAGCTGCCGGCTCCTTCGACGCGGACCTTCCAGCGCTCGTCGGTGGCAGTGCGCAGCAGCAGCGCGACGGCTTCCGGAGTGGGCGGCGCAATGCGCGGGGCGACGCCGGCGGCCCCGGGATCGAGGACGGCATCAGCGCCGAGCAGCGCGCGGACTTTCTCGAGCACGCTGTTCATGTGTGGAACCTATGGACACCGGTCCATTCGCGGCAGGCGTGCACCGGAACGACCTTGCCGGGGTTGACGTGTTCCAATGGATCGAAGACGTGCCGCACCGCTCGCATCGCCGCGAGAGCATCGCCGTCGAACACGAGGGGCATGTAGCGCAGCTTGTCGATGCCCACCCCATGCTCGCCCGTGATCGTTCCGCCGGCGGCGATGCACGTCGCCATGATCTCCGCGGAAGCGGTTTCGACCCGGGCTTTGAGGGCCGGGTCGGTCGCGTCGAAGGAGATGTTGGGGTGCAGGTTACCGTCGCCGGCGTGGAACACGTTGCTCACGACGAGCTGGTAGCGGGCGGCAATCGCACTGATCGACTCGAGCACGTCGGGGAGGGAAGACCGCGGTACCACGGCGTCCTGGACGACGAGGTCGCGCGAGAGACGGCCCATGGCGCCGAACGCTTTCTTGCGGCCCTGCCACAGGCGCTCCCGCTCGGCGGCATCGACAGCGGTGCGAACGCTGCGAGCGCCGTGACCCACGAGGAGATCCGCTGCCGACCGCGCATCCGCCTCGACCGCGCCCGCGACCATGCCGTCGAGCTCCACCAGCAGTACGGCCGCGGCGTCCCGCGGGTAGCCCGCGGCGTATACCGAATCCTCCACCGCGTTGATGCAGGAGCGATCCATCATCTCGAGCGCCGCGGGGACGATGCCGCTCGCGATGATCGCGGAGACGGCTTCACCCGCCGAGCGCAGGCTCGTGAAGTCGGCGAGCAACGTTCGCACCGCCGCCGGAGTGGGGGTGAGCCGCACCGTGATGCGGGTGGCGATGCCGAAGTTGCCCTCCGAGCCGACGAACAGCCCGACGAGGTCGGGACCCCAGGGCTCCCCCGCGGGGGAACCGAGATGGATCACGCGAGCGTCGGCGAGCACGACCTCGAGCGCGAGGATGTGGGTGGTCGTGGCGCCGTATTTCAGGCAATGCGGGCCGCCGGCGTTTTCGGCGACGTTCCCCCCGATCGTGCACGCCGTCTGGCTGGAGGGATCGGGGGCGTAGTGCAGCCCGTAACGGGCTGCGGCGGCCGAGAGGCGGACGTTGACGACGCCCGGTTCGACTGTGGCACGGCGATTCCCGGGGTCGATCTCGAGGATGCGATTGAGGCGAGTGAGCACGATGAGGGCGGCGTCGCGATCGGCGAGAGCCCCGCCCGACAGCCCCGTCCCGGCGCCTCGTGGAACGAAGGGGATGCTGTGGGCCGCGAGCACGCGAACGACATCGACCAGCTCGTCGCGTGTACCGGGGAAGATGACGATGCCGGGCAGGCGGCGATGTGTTGGAAGGCCATCGGAGGAAAATGTGAGGCGATCGCTTGTGGACAGGCGCACGTGCTTCGGGCCAACGATACGCTCGAGCTCCGCGACCACCGCACGATCAGCCATTGGATATAAAGGTAAAGGGGCCGGGATGGTTGTCCCGGCCCCTTTGATCAGCGCTGAACCCGCTTGCTTACGCGGCCCGCCAGAACCCCTTCAACGCCCTTCCATCGGGCGATTCGCGCAGCTTCTCAAACGCGCGCTCACGAATCTGGCGTATGCGCTCGCGCGTGACGCCCATCAGCGCGCCGATCTTCTCGAGCGTCATCGCCTCGCTGCCTTCTTCGAGTCCGTAGTACAGATAGAGAATCTTGCGCTCGCGGGGGGTGAGGTACTTCTGGAAGATGCGGTCGATGAATTCCCGCATCAACTTGCCGTCGGTGCGATCCTCGATCTCGCCGCCTTCGATCCCGGCGAACCGTTCGCCCAGCGTGGCCGCGTCCTTGTCGGTCCGGTCTACTGGGGCGTCGAGCGACAGCTCGGCCGCGGTCATGCGGCGCGCCGTGCGGACGTTCTCGACCGAATCCTCGAGTGCGAGCGCGATCTCGTTGTCGGTGGGCTCGCGACCCAGCTCCTGGGACAGATAGGTCTCGGTACGGCTCATGCGGATCAGCTGTGAATTCTGGTTCAGCGGAATGCGGACGCTGCGCGTCTGCTCGGCGAGTGCTTTGAGGACAGCCTGGCGCACCCACCACACCGCGTAGGAGATGAACTTCACTCCCTGATCGGGATCGAACTTCTTGACCGCCTTCAGCAACCCTTCATTGCCGATCGCGACCAGCTCCGACAAGTCGAGTCCGTGTCCCTGGTACTTCTTCACGTAGGAGATCACGAACCGGAGGTTGGCGGTGACCAGACGCTCCGCGGCCTTCTCGTCCCCTCGCTGGACGCGCCGCGCGAGCCGGCGTTCCTCAGCGGGATCCTTGATCAGGGGGAGCTTCTGGATGTCCTGCAGGTACTGGTCGAATGCACCGGATGGTGTGGCTTTGAAGAATGACTTGGTCTTGCCGGTCGACGACGCACGGGCCATGCGCTGAACTCCGAAGCAAGGCGGTTGCGTTGAGAAAGGGGACGGCGAAGCGCGCCCAATATAGGAAGCACAATTCCCACGTGCAAATGTAATGAGTTTTCCACATCACAAATCCTTCGGTGAAAAACTACTGCGCGGTTTGTCCACTATCCACAATGGCTGTGGAAAGAAAAGTCGGTGTAAATCGTGTTCGCAACTTGTTGAAAGTGACGCAATCGCAGCGTAACTCATTTAGAGCCAAGTCATTGCCCCAGTACTTCACGCACGATGTCCTCAGAAATGGGCATCGTCCAGCCAGATGCGGCGTCGCCACACATCTCACCGATGCGTCGCGGCAGGGCGAAATGTAGATCGCCACCGCGCCGCTTCTTGTCGTGGTGCATGGCGGCGAGGAGATCGTCGGCCCGGGCTGCGCCGGGGAGGGCAGTCGGCAGGTTGAATCGCTCCAGCAATCGGACGATGCCGGCACCGGTACCCCGTTCGGCGATGCCGACGCGCTCGGCCAGCGCCGATTCGAGCGCCATTCCGATCGCGATCGCCTCGCCATGCAGCATGGCATAGCCGTTCGTCGCTTCGACGGCGTGCCCGATCGTGTGGCCAAAGTTGAGGAAGGCGCGTCGCCCACTCTCCCGCTCGTCCGCCGCCACGACGGCTGCCTTGATTTCGACCGATCGTGTTACCAGGCGCAGCAGCGCGTCTGGATCTCGCTGCTTTCCCAGGACCGCATCGCGATCGCGCTCCAGTGCCGCACAGTAGTCGGCGTCGGCGACCACACCGTGCTTGATCGCCTCCGCCATTCCCGCGGCGAGCTGCGGTGCGGGGAGGGTGGTCAGGGTGCCCAGGTCCGCGATCACGACGCGCGGCTGGTGGAACGCTCCGAGCAGGTTCTTGCCGCGCGGCGTGTCCACTCCCGTTTTGCCGCCGATCGACGAGTCGATCATCGCGAGCAGGGTCGTCGGCAGCTGCACGAACGGGATGCCGCGGTAGTAGGTCGCGGCGACGAATCCCGCGACGTCCCCCACGACCCCGCCTCCCAGCGCGAGCACCGCGGCATCGCGGCCGAACTGTGCCTCGAGCATCCGGTCCGACAGGGACGCCCACGTGTCGCGCGTCTTGTTCCATTCACCCGCCGGGAACGCGTACAGCTCGGCGTCGAGTCCCCCCTCGTGCAGCAGCTGCATCACCCTGTGGCCGTACAGCTCGGCGACATGGGAGTCGCTGATCACCGCGTAGCGCTGCGCGGTGCAATGGCGTGCCACCAGCCGCGCGAGGTCGTCGAGCAGCCCGATGTCGATCAGGATGTCGTAGGAGGCGTCCCGCTCCGAAATCAGCGGGACGCGGATGGTCACCACGGGATGTCGCCGGCCCCGGCGCCCTGGTTCGCGGCCCGGGCCAGCACGAACAGCAGATCGGAAAGGCGGTTCAGGTAGCGGCCGATCACCGGCGACACCGCCGTCGCCCGGCCGAGTCCCACGACGCTGCGTTCGGCGCGGCGGCACACCGTCCGCGCCATGTGCAGAGCCGCCCCCTTTGGCGCGCCGCCGGGGAGGATGAAGCTCTTGAGCGGCGGCAGTGCGGCTTCATGACGATCGATGGCCGTTTCGAGTTGTGCCACGGCGGAGTCGGCGAGCCCGTCGCCACCCAGCGCCTTGATCAACCGCGCCGGGTCGGGTGTCGCGAGCACCGCGCCGATCGCGAACAGGTCCCGTTGAATCGCCTGCAGCAGGGTGTCCTCGAAGGCGCGGGGCTCGAGCGCGCGCGCCAACCCGATGGCCGCATTCAGCTCGTCCACGTCGCCGTAGGCGGCGACCCGGGGGTGGTCCTTGGGGACACGGTCCCCGCCAAACAGCCCCGTTTCCCCGGCGTCCCCGGTCTTGGTGTAGATCTTCACTCCGACCCCACTCGCCACTCCCTCATGGTTCCGTTACGATTGGCGCCATGCTGGACCTCAAAGATATCACCATCATCGGAGCCGGCCCGACCGGTCTGTTCGCGGCGTTCTACGCCGGCATGCGCGGCGCCTCGCACCGCCTGATCGACAACCTCGACCAGCTCGGCGGGCAGCTCACCGCACTCTATCCCGAGAAGTACATCTTCGACGTCGCCGGCTTCCCCAAGATCCTGTCGAAAGATCTGGTGAAGGGGATGGCGGAGCAGGGTCTCCAATGGAAGGCCCCGGTCCACCTCGGCGAGAAGGTCGTGGGGTTGCGCGAGGAGACGGACGGCGGCGCGCCGCGGTTCGTCGTCGTCACCGACAAGGACGAATACCCCTCCCGTGCCGTGCTCATCGCGGGGGGCATCGGTGCCTTCACGCCGCGCAAGCTGCCCCTGAAAGACGCCGACCACTGGCTGGGCCGCGGCCTGTACGACCGCGTGCTCGATCCACAGGTCTTCAAGGAGAAACGTACCCTCATCGTCGGCGGCGGTGACTCGGCGTTCGACTGGGCCGTGAACCTCCAGGGGGTCGCCGGGTCGATCCTGATGATCCACCGGCGCGACGGGTTCCGCGCCCATCAGGCCACGGTCGATCAGGTGCAGCGGCTCGCCGCCGAGGGCAAAATGCAGCTGCGCACGTTCTGGGAGCTGGGCGCCATCGAGGGCGATGAGCGGATCGAGCGCGTCATCATCTTCAACAGCAAGACAAAGGAAAAAGAGACGGTGCCGATGGACTGCGTCCTTCCGCAGCTCGGCTTCGTCTCCTCCCTCGGCGCGATTGCGGAGTGGGGCCTCGACATCGAGAAGGGTGATATCCGCGTGTCACAGACGATGGAAACGAACCGCCCCGGGATCTACGCCGCGGGGGACATTACGACCTACCCCGGCAAGCTGAAGCTCATTGCGACCGGCGTCGCCGAGGCGTGCATCGCGGTGAACCACGCGGTGCATTTCCTCAATCCCGGGTCCAAGTTCGAGCCCGGTCACTCCAGCAACATGGCGCTGTTCGGTCAGTCTCCCGACTGATCCCCCCCGTCACCCCAGCTCCGCCGGCAGCGATTCGGGGAAGAAGGCCCGGCCGGCCCGCATCAGCTCGCTGAAGGCAGTGGCGTCGTCGGCGAGCGCCGCGCGCTCGATGTCGGCGAGGCAGGAGCGCACCAGCGCGAACAGCTCTCCCGAGTGGCGATTGAGGCGCTGGATCTCGTAGTACAGCCCGGGACTCTCGCGCGCCACTTCCGCCGCGGTGCGCGCCTCCTTCAAGTACGTGGTGCTCGCCACGTGGGAGAGATCCCCATAGGAGTGCCCGCTTCGGGCGAGCGTGGTGAAGAAGAGAATCGCTACGAGATGGCTCAACCCCAGCACGTACTGCATCAGCGCATCATGCTGCGCCACCGGCAGCCGCGTGATCGTGAGCGCCGTGTCGGCGAACAGGGCGGCCGCCTCGTCGGTGGCGCCCGGGTTGCCGCAGTCGCATACCGCCATCACGCGACCGGAGAGGGTGCGGGCTCCCGGCCCGAACAGCGGGTGGATGCTGGCGACGCGAGCCCCGCGTCGGCCCGCTCCCTCGAGCAGATCGAGGACGTGGCTCTTCAAGCTGAAGGCGTCGGCGACCAGGGCGCGCGGCTCGAGCGCGAGGATCCGGCCCAGCACGTCCCGCCCGACGGCAAGGGGCGTGGTCACGATGACCGCGTCCGCGGCCTGGACGGCGGTGGAGAGGTCGGTAGCGGCGGCGAATCCGGGTACCGGTCCGGCGGGGTCGAGCGTCGTCACGCCGTGTTCCTGGCTGGCGAAGAAGTCGGCGAGCCAGCGTCCGATCTTCCCTGCGCCTCCGACGAGCAGGATGCTTCGGCCGCGTGCGCCGCCCGCCGCCAGGCCCCGCTCCTGCGTGCGCACCGCCTCGCCGATCAACAGCTGGCTGAATCGCTCGGCGAGCCGGTCGTCGAGGCCGGCCGCTCTGGCGAGGGCGTGGAAGCGCGCCAGCACTTCGGATTCGGTGGAGTAGTTGCGGACGGGGAGACCCGCGGCCCGCTTGGCGTCGCCGACTTCCCGCGCCAGGGCGAGGCGGGTCGCGACGAGGTTGATCAGCGTGGCGTCGACCTCCGCGATGCGCGCTCGCAGCTCGTCCAGACTCGCGGTCACTGGGTCTTGCCGATCTCCACCACGATCGTGTCGATCTGCGAGAGCATCGACCGCCCGCCGATGGCGTGCGCGTTCGCCTCGATGCTGAAGATCAGCGGATGGCCGGTGGGTCGCTCGATGTACCCCGACAGGGTGTTGACGCGGTCGATGCTGCCCGTCTTGGCGAGCACCCGCCCCTCGAGCGGTGTCCCGATGAAGCGGTGCAGCAGCGACCCCGGTTTTCCCGAACGGGGCAGCGCCGCCAGGAACGCGGCGCGCTTCGGGTGCGCGTACATGTAGCCGAGCAGCTGCACGAACGCGTGGGGCGACACGAGATTCCCGGCGGACAGCCCCGAGCCGTCCTCGAGCGAAAACGCGGCGGAGTCGATGTGCACCGAATCGACGAGGAAGCGCCGCTCCGCATCGAGCCCGGCGTCCCAGGAACCCGCGCCTCTGATCTCCCGTCCCACGATCTTCAGCAGCATCTCGGCGAACCAGTTCTGGCTGGTACTGAGAATCGGAAACAGGATGTCGCCGAGGGGGCGCCCGCGGTATTCCACGAGCGGCGTGCCGCAGCAGCGTACGGCGCGCTCGTCGAGCGAGTCGGTCGTGCTCGCCGTCCCGCCCAGAACGGGGATGCCGCGCGACTCGAGCGAATGCGCCAGGGCGCGCGCCGCGTACAGGTTCGGGTCGGGGAGGGCGAAGCTCTCCACCCAGGGTGAGCGTCCCTGTGCCGCCGTTCCCTCGGCCCAGATGTCCATCGTGCCGGGCTTGCGGAAGAAGTTGTCCCCGATCGTCGAGCCCGAGTCGGCAGGGCCGGTGCGCGCCCGGTTCTCGAAGGTGAAGAGCCCCAGCTCGGGGGTCCAGGTGATCGTCGGAGGGCGGCCGACCGAGTCGGAGGGGGTGATTTTGAAATCGACGCTGTTGTCGTGGAACCCGAGCCCCGTGACGGGGGCCGCGTACCACCAGTTGAGGTCGAACTCGTTCCACGCGGGGTGCACCGTCTCGGACTCGAAGTAGCTGCCGTCCCCGATGAGCCGGCCCGTGATGCGCCGCACTCCTCGTGCGACGAGCGAGTCGGCGATGGCGTCGATCGCCGTGAACGTGGAATCGCAGGCACCCGGAGCGAGGGTGTCGATCCCGAAGCAGCGCTGGGAGAAGGTCGGATCGCCGCGACCGTACAGCACCAGATCCCCGTCGACCACCCCATCGCGCACCGTGCCATTGACGTACACGCTGGTGCGCACACGGTAGTCCTGGGGCAGCAGCGCGGAAGCCGTCGCCGAGACGACGAGCTTGGTGTTGCTCGCGGGCACGAAGAGACGGTCGGCGTTGCGCTGGTACAGGACCTGGCCGCGGTCATCCTGGACGTACACTCCCCACGTCACCCGGTCGAACGGTCGCTGGTCGAGCAGCCCGTCGAGCCGGCGCTGCAGCGAGCCGCGTCGCCGTGCGTTCGTCTGCGCGTCGAGGGTGGCGGCGCCCGCGACGGCGCTAATCGTAAGCGATGCGAGGATCAGCTTTCGCATACAGCAGGTCCGCGAAGAGGTTGACGAGGACGAACAGCACCGACATGAACAGTATGGCGCCCTGGACCGCCGGGAGGTCGCGCTTTTCGATCGCCGACAGGACGTAGCGCCCCAGGCCGGGCCACGCGAAGATCGACTCGGTCAACAGACTCCCGGTGAGATAGTTGCCGGTGTCGAGCGCCAGCACCGTGATCACCGGGATCAGCGCGTTGCGCAGCGCGTGGCGCAGGACGACCACGTGCTCCGGCGCTCCCTTGGCGCGGGCCGTGCGTGTGAAATCGCTCGCCAGCGCCTCGCGCATCGCGCCGCGCGTCATGCGGGCCAGCACCGCCACCGAGCGCATCCCGAGCGTCGCCGCCGGGAGGACGAGGTAGGCGAGCCCGCCCGATCCCGACGGCGGCAGCCAGTGCAGCGTGACGGCGAACAGCAGCACCAGCAGCAGACCGACCCAGTACACCGGAAACGACACTCCAAGATAGGCGGTGAGCCGGGCGAGGCGGTCGGCCCATCCGCCGGGACGCACCGCGGCAACGACGCCGAGGGTGATCCCGAGGGTCGCGGCGAAGCTCATCGCCGCGAGCGCGAGCTGGGCAGTCTTGGGGAACCGCTCGGCCAGGTCCTGCGCAATCGGGCGCCCCGTGATGTAGGAGCGGCCCAGGTCGCCGTGCAGCAGGCCCATGACGTAACGTCCGAAACGGAGGGGGAGCGGGTCGTCGAGGTGCAGTTCGGCACGCAACCGGGCGATGGTGGCGGAGTCAGCCCGCTCTCCCACCATCGCCTGCACCGGGTCGCCCGGCGCCACGTTGAGCAGCACGAATGCCGCGACCAGCACGCCGCCCAGCGTCGGAACGAGGAGGAGCAGCCGGCGGCCCAGCGTTCGCGTCACGGCGTGGTCTGATGCACGCCGGTCCAGCGCTGCCCGTTGAAGATGACGGGCAGCTCCCACCCGGTGATCCGGGGCGACTGGGCCCACAGGTCCACCGGAAACCAGAGGTATAGCCACGGCGCCGCGCGGTAGACCCGCTCGTCGATCGTCCGATACAGCTGCTCGCGGGCCGAGTCATCCAGCGTGCGACGTGCCTGGAGCAGCAGCGAATCGGTCACGGGGTCGGAGTAGAACGCGTAGTTCCCGCCGGCCCCGAAGCTCGTGCTCGAGAACAAGGGAAAGAGAAAGTCGTCGCCGTCGGGGTAGTCGGCCCACCAGTCGAGAATCGCCATGTCGGCGTTGCCGGCGCGGGCCGCGGCGCGCTGGCTCGACGCATCGCGGGCCACGATGTCGACGCGGATGCCCACCTGCGCAAGGTCCGCCTGGACCGCCTGCGCCACGCGCCCGAGGGTCTCGTTGTCCGCCGCGCGCCACAGCTCGAGCGACGTACCGGCGGCCAGTCCTGCAGCGGCCAACAGCTGCTGCGCCCGCGCCGGATCGAACGCGTAGGCCTCGCGAGTCGTGTCGCCCCCGCCGAGGCTCGGGGGAACGGCGCCGCGGGCGCGAATCCCGCGGCCGCCGTACACCGTCGCCAGGATCTGTGGGACGTTCACGGCGTAGTTGATCGCCTGGCGCACGCGCACGTCGCGCAGCGGGCCGCGGCGGTTGTTGAGCGCGATATAGACGTCGCGCAGCGCCGGCTTTTCCTGGAGCCATGCCGCGTGACGGGCGCGCCACGCCGCCGTTTCACTGAACGGGACCTCCACCACGTCGAGGCGTCCGGTTTCAAGCTCCGCGGCGCGGACCAGCTGATCGGGGATGATGCGCACGACCAGCGATTCGGCCTGAGGCGGTCCGTCCCAGTAGCCGGGGTTTCTGGCGAAGCGCAGCGCGTCGTCGTGCGCCCAGCTCACGAATCGCCATGGCCCCGTGCCGATGGTCGCGACGTCACGCTGCCCCGAGTGCGGCGCGATGATCGACGCGACGGGCATCGCGAGAAACTTCGGAAACACGGCGAGCGGCTGCGCGAGCGTCAGGGCCACGGCGGAGTCCCCGACGAGCTCGATCCCCGACACCTCCTGCGCCGTACCGGCGGCGTACTCCCTGGCCCCGCGGATCGGGAGCAGGGGCCAGGCGCGTCCCCCGGTCGACTTGGGGTCGAGCACGCGGAGGAAGCTCGCCCGCACCGCGGCTGGGGTGACGGTCGTGCCGTCGGCGAAACGCACGCCGGGGCGCAAGTGGAAGAGGTAGCGCAGCCCGCGCGCGTCGGTCGTCCAGCGATCGGCCAGCGCCGCTTGCAGCCGGCCGTTCACGTCGAAACGGGTGAGCCCGTCGTAGGCCAGCGTCACCATCTCGCCCGTCGGTACGTCGGTCGAGAGCGCGGGATCGAGTGAGCGCGGGTCGTAGCTCTCGTAGTAGACGAGCGGCGCGTGCGCCGAGTGGCTCTCTCCGGCGCAGGCGGCGAGCGATGGCACCAGGATGAGGAAGTGGCGGAACCGGGGCATCAAGTGTGGTGTCGAAAAGGTTGACAGTCAGGGTGGTGGCCGGCCAACATACGGAGCCCAAAACACAGCGTCAATTGCGTTTCGCCCATTCCATCGCCCTCGGCGCTCTCTGCGCGCTGGCGGCCCGCCCGCTCTCCGCGCAACAGGAACCCGAGCGTGTGGTCCGCGGGCTGACGGTCGTGGGCAACCGGGCGTTTGACGACTATACCCTGAAGACCGTCATTGCGACGTCCAATTCTAGTTATTTCGCCACCGCGTGGTGGCTGCGGTGGCTCGGCCTCGGGGCGAAGCGTTATTTCGATGAAGTGGAGTTTCAGCGGGACGTGGTACGCCTCATCCTTTTCTATCGGCAAAGCGGGTACATGCAGGCCGTGATCGACACCACGGTGCGGCGCACCCCCCACGACGTCTACATCACCTTCCAGGTGTACGAGGGCGAGCCGGTGCGCGTGCGCCGGCTCGAGGTCACGGGCATCGAGGGGATCATCGATCCCGACAAGCTGCGGCGCGCGCTGCCGCTCAAAGTCGGCGATCCGTTCAACCGTCTGCTGTTTCAGGCTTCCGCCGACACGATCGGCGCCTGGCTGCGCAATCGCAGTTATCCCTATGAGCAGGTGCTGCGCAATTTCGACTCCGATGTAAACGCCGATACGGCGGTGGTGCGGTTCGATGCGGTGCCGGGACGCCGCATGTGGGTGGGCAGGGTCGACGTGCAGGGGCTACACCGCGTCGATACCGGGACCGTGCTGCACACGCTCTCGATCAAACCGGGCGACCAGTATCACGAAGATCAGTTGTTCCGCAGCCAGCGCGATCTATACGGCAGCGGGGTGTTTCGCTCCGCGATCGTCACCCTCGCCGACAGCGTCCCCCCCGAGGCCGGAGACTCCCTGGCTGACATTCAGGTCAGCGTCGTCGAGGGGCCGCGCCATCGCGTCCGGCTGGGGGCCGGTTACGGCACACTCGATTGCTTCCGCGCCCAGGCGGGATGGTCGTCGTTCGGATTCCTGGGCGATGCGCGGGTCCTCGATCTGAGCCTGCAGGTGTCGAAGATCGGCGTCGGCAAACCGCTGGACGGCGGGTTTGCCCAGAACGTCTGCCGGGCGCTGCGCGACAGCGTGACGGGGGGAAACGACCGTTTTTCCGACACGCTCAATTACAACGCAGCCATAACGCTGTTTCAGCCGGCGTTCCTGTCCCCGAGCCACACCGCCAGCATCGGGGTGTTCGCCGAGCGCCACTCCGAGGTCAAGACCTTCGCCCGCACGCAGGTCGGCACGACGTTCAGCATGACGCTGAACGCCCGGCGGCGTGTCCCGGTCGGGGTCACCTACACCTACTCGGTGGGACGCACCGACGCCGATCCCGCGGTGTTCTGCAGCGTGCTCAATGCCTGCGACGACAGCACACAGCGCTTCCTCAATGCCCGTCGCCCCTTCGCGGCGGTGGGCGTGACCGCGGCCGTGCGGTCGGAGAACAACCCCCTCGATCCGATTTCCGGCGGCCACTTCGGGGTGACGCTGCTCAACTCATCGCGCTTTCTGGGCTCGTCTTCCTTGTATGAGTTCAACCGCGGCGAAATGGAAGTCGCGCGCTTCTTCCCGCTCGGTCGCCGCGCCACGCTCGGGTGGCGCTTCCACGTCGGCGCGGTATTCCCCGGCCTCGTCACCGTGAAAGGCGTGGCCAGCACCCAGCAGTTCGTCCCTCCCGACCAGCGGTTCTACGCCGGCGGACCCAACTCGGTACGCGGCTTCGGTGCGAATGACCTCGGCCCCAAGGTCTACGTCGTCGATACGAGCGGGGTCCATGTCACCGGGACGGACACGACGTTCACCAGGGTGGAGACCTCCCCCACCGGGGGGAATGCGCTGTTCGTCGCGAACGCGGAGCTGCGCGTCCCGGCGCCCGTCTTCCCCGAGCGGGTGCAGCTGGCCGGCTTCGTCGATGCCGGCGAGGTCTACATCCGCCAGCGGGACATCCTGTCGCTGAAGTCGATGCGCGTGACCCCCGGAGTGGGCGTTCGCGTCGTGACCCCGCTCGGGCCGGTCCGCGTGGACGTCGCCTATAACGGGTACGCTCCCCAGTCGGGCGTGCTCTGGTTGTCCGACGGCAAGAACCTCACGCGGCTGCGCACCAGTTTTCAGCAGCCGCGGCCTGCGACCTTCCTGCGGCGGCTGCTGCTGCAGTTCGCGATCGGACAGGCGTTCTGATGCGACGCTCCCTCGGCGTCGTGCTCTGGACCTTCGTCGGGATCCTCGCCTGCTTCCTGGGCGGTCTCTCGGCGCTCGTCGGGACCGGCGCGGGCCGCAAGCTGCTGGGGCGCGTCGCCGTCACCGCCCTCCAGGGTGCGGTCTCGGGAACGGTGGAGATCGGCTCGGTCTCGGGGACAGTGCTCACCGGCTTGTCGCTCCGCGACGTGCGCCTGTACGACGAGGACACGACGCTGGTGGCCTGGTTGCCGCGGGCCGAGGTCGATTACAACCTGCTCGACTTCACCGCGGGCCGCGTGGTGATGCAGCGCGTGCTGCTGGTGCGGCCGTACGTCAACATCGTGCAGCACAAGAACGGCCGGCTGAACATCGAGGAGCTGCTGCGTCTCGGCGGGCCCCCCTCGCCGCACCCCGGGCCGAAGCAGCTCGTGGTGCTCCGGAACGTCAGCATCACGGACGCGGACCTGGTGCTGCGGCTGCAGTCGCGTCCGGCGCCCGACGACTCGCTGCACGAAATCGACGCCTTCGGAACGGACGGTCGGCGGCGGGTGCGCCGCCTCCGGCACCTCAACACCTTTCTCAATGCGTTCCGGATCTCGGCGCCGGGGCAGCGCGGCTTGCGGCTCGACTTCGCCGGGCTCGCCGTGGAGATCGACGATCCCGCCGTCACGCTCACCGACATGCGGGGGACCGTGGGCATCGACGGCGATTCGCTCGAGGCCGACCTCCCGGCCGTGCGGCTCCCCGACTCGCGCGTCGGGGTCAAGGGGAAGGTCTCCTGGCCGCACGATACGCTGCGCTACGATCTCGTCATCAAAGCCGCCGAAGCGTCCCTCGCGGACGTGCGGTTCCTCGATCCCAAGTTCCCCGATGGCGCGCTGCTCCACGGCGTAATCGCGATCCGCTCGCACGGCGCCCGCGTCATCGAGATCAGGCTCGATCCGCTCGATCTGGACTACCGGGGAGGAACGGCGACGGGGAAACTGACGGCGTTCATGGCCGCCGATTCGGGGCTGGCGGCGTTGCGCAATACCGACGTCCAGGCGGAGGACCTCGACCTTTCGCTGTTCCACGCCTTCATCGATTCGCTGCCGTTCCACGGCCATCTCAGCGGACACACGACCGCCGATGGGCCGGCGACCGAGCTCGTGCTGGGGACCGATTGGGCGTTCCGCGACTCGCTCGCCCCGAGGCAACCGGTGTCGCATGTGAAAGGGCAGGGTCGCGTCGACCTCAAGGCGCCGGTCGGGATCACGTTCCTGCCGTTCACCGTCGAAGCCGCCGCGCTCGATTTCGGGACGATCGAGCACTTCGTCCCCTCGCCGCTGCTCGGCACCCTCGGGGCGCAGGGGACACTCGCGGGCCCCATCAAGAACTTCACGTTCGAGGGGACGCTGCGCCACCAGGATGGCGACCGTCCGCCGAGCGTGCTGCGCGGGCGGTTCAGCGCCAACGCCCTGGGCGACGAGGTGGCGCTCAATATCGACGCGCAGGTCGACACGCTGTCGTTCGACGGCTTGCAGCCCAGCTTCCCGGCGCTCCGTCTCTCGGGCGGCGTGAGCGGCACCGTGCGGCTCGCGGGGCGGCTCGATTCGCTGGATACCCACATCGACCTGTCGCGGCTGGGTGGCGGCGGTCGCATTCGGGCGAACGGCGGCCTCGTGCTGCTGCGGGACCGCAACGGCACACGCAACCTCGCCGTGGCGGCAAGCGATCTCTCCCTCGACCGCTGGCTGCCGGGCGCTCCGCCGTCGGCGTTGAACGTCAGCGGCAGCGCGACGCTCATGGTCGACACGTCCGGTCAATCGGCGAGCGGCCAGGTCGAAGGCACGTTGCGCCCGTCGCAGATCGCCGGCACCGATCTCGACAGCGGTGCGGTGCGACTGCGCATCGCGTCCGGGGTCGTGCACGTCGACACGCTCTGGCTGCGGCAGCCGGGCTTGATCACCGACGGTGCGGGGACGCTCGGATGGCGGCGGCCGAACGGCGGCGAGACGCTGCTGACGCTCGACGCCGACAGTCTGAGCTTCCTCGATCCCCTCGTCGCCTGGATCAGCGGGACCGCGCGCGATACCGCGCGGGCGGTGCTCGACCGCGGCGCGGCGGTAGCGCACCTGCGCGTTGCCGGTGCGCTCGACTCCCTCGCGATCGGTTTCCTCGGGGACATGAACGGTATCGCCTACGGGGATTGGGAGGTGACGAAGGGCACGTTCCGGGGCCAGTACGAGCCGGGATCGCATCCCCTCGTGTGGCTCGACGCGCATGCCGATTCACTGGAGCACGGGAGCATGGCGTTCGGGGCGGCGTCGGGGATGGTCAAAGGCCGCCTCGATTCCCTGAACTGGTCGGGCCGCACGCGGATCGGTGACCTGAGCGGCATCGTCGCGGGCGGGCGTTACCACCGTGATACAATCGCGGGTCAGGTGTTGGGCGTCGATTCGCTGGCGGTGCTGCTGCCGCACGGCGTGTGGTATCTCACGCACCCATCGCGGATGCAGTGGCACGACGCGACGCTGGTGGTCGACAGCCTGGAGCTCCAGCAGGTCGGCGGCCCGGGACGCTTCGCGGCCGATGGGCGCCTCCCCACCGCCGGCGGGATCGGCGAGGCGCACCTCCACGTCGCGGGCTTCCCGTTCGCCGGGGTGTACGCGCTGCTGCAGAGCGACACCCTGGGGGCGGCGGGGAATGTGGCCGCCGACGTGATGCTGCGCGGCTCGCGACGTGACCCGGAGTACCAGGGCCGCTTCGCGGTCGTGCCCGATTCGGCCGGGGCCCCGTCGCTGGACGGCACGTTCAACTACGCCGCCCGCCGGCTCGACGCAGCGGCGTCGCTGAAGAGCGACGGTCACGAAGTCGTCGGGTTCTCCGCCCACCTCCCGCTCGACTTGGCACTCCTCCCGGTGGCGCGGCGCCAGCTTCCCGACACGCTGGCGATCCGCGCGCGCGCCGATGGGGCGGATCTCTCACCGGTGCAGGCGTTCACGTCGACCCTGCGCAACGTGCGCGGCCGGCTGACGGCCGATCTCGGGATTCGCGGCACCTGGGACGCGCCGCGGCTCGACGGCCGCCTGCGGATCGACTCGGGCGGGCTCGACGTGCCGTCGCTCAACGTGTCGTGGGGCCGGATCGCGGGGCGCCTGCGGCTGGGGGGCGATACGATCTACGTCGACACGCTCGGAGTCGAGAGCGGCGAGCGCGGCCGCGCCGAGCTGGCGGGGTTCGTGCGGCTGGAGCAGCTGTCGCGCCCGATTCTCTCGCTCGACATCAACGCCAGCGATTTCAAGGCGCTCGAAGTTCGCGGCAACGTGAGCGTCACCGCGAGCGCGCGGCTCGCCCTGCGGGGACCGGTCTTCGGCGCGACGCTCACCGGGCAGGGCACCGTCACCAACGGCGTGCTGTACTTCGCCGATCTCGTCGAAAAACGGATCATCGATCTCGATTCCCCCGACCCCGAGCTGGCCGGTCTGATCGACACCTCGCTCGCCGCCGTGATCCGGCGCCAGGGACTCGGCCCCACCTTCCACAACGTCTTTCTCGACAGTCTGGGGATCCGCGATCTGCAGCTCAGCATGGGGAGCAGCGTGTGGCTGCGCTCCAACGAGGCGAATATCCAGCTGAGCGGCCGCATGACCGTCAACAAGGTCAACCGGGCCTACCGCCTGACCGGGACGCTGCTCGCCCCGCGCGGCACCTACCGCATGCAGGTCGGCCCGGTGACGCGAGAGTTTCTGGTGACGAGCGGAACGGTCAACTACTTCGGAACCCCCGATCTCGACGCCGGGCTCGACATCGAGGCCGAGCACGTGGTGCATCCGGTGGCGGTGGGGCAACAGGCGAATACGGTGACCAGCCGCTGCTCACCCAACGGTGACGTCACGGTGATCGCGCACATCGGAGGCACGCTGCTCGTCCCGCGCCTGACGCTCAACACCAAAGACTGCACCATGCCGCAGACCGACATCATCTCGTACCTGATGTTCGGGCAGCCCAGTGCCGATATCGCGAGCGGCGATCAGTCCACCGCGGCGCAGGCGCGCAAGGCGCTGCTGGTCAGTACGGCGGCCAGCGTGGCGGCGGGCGAAATCGAGCGCAGCGTGGTGTCCGATCTGGGGATCCCGCTCGACTACGTAGAGATCCGCCCCGGTGATCCCGACAACCCGTTCGTGGGGGCGACGTTCGCGTTCGGCAAGCAGATCGGCGCGCGAACCTTTTTCATCGTACGGGCGCGGGTGTGTCCCGGCACGACGGGAAACGCCGTCGGCGCGAGCCTGCAGTTCCGCTTCAGCCCGGAATGGCGCACGGAAGCGAGCGTGGAGACGGTGGGTCAGTGCAGTACCAGCCCGACCCTCAACGTCCTGCAGCGGCAGGTAGGCGCCGATCTGTTCTGGGAGCGGCGGTACTGACGTGACGCGCGCGCTCCTGATCAGCAATCCGGCCGCGGCCCGCACCGATGCGCGCGCCATCGGGGCCGTGCGGGACGTGCTGCAGGGTGGGGGGTGGAGCGTCGAGCTCGCCGTCACCGCCGCGGCCGGCGACGCGCGCCGGCTCGCCGAACGGGGCCGCGATGAGGGGTTCGACGCGGTGCTGTCGTACGGCGGCGACGGCACGGCGATGCAGATCGCGGGAGCGATCGCGGGGACGGGAATCCCCCTGGGGCTCCTTCCCGGTGGAACCGGCAATGTCCTGGCGGGGAATCTGCGGCTGCCGCGCCAGCCGGTGGCGGCCGCACGGGCGATCCTGCGGCACCGTCCCATCGCCATCGACCTGGGCGCCGTGTCGCGCGCCGACGGCGTGCATTACTTCGCGGTCTGCTGCGGCGCCGGCTTCGATGCGATGCTGATGCAGCGCACCGACACGGCGAGCAAGCGGCGCTGGCGTCGCGCCGCGTACGTGCGGGCTGCGCTGACGTCGCTGCCCGACGTCGCGAGCGCGCCCGTTCGCGTCACCATCGACGGCACGGAGACGCGGCTCGACGCCGCGATGGTGTTGGTCTGCAATTGCGCCGATCTGATGCCGCCGCTGCTCCGGATCCACGCCGACATCCGTCCCGACGACGGTGTGCTCGACGTCGCCGTGCTGCGGGCGACCGGCGCGTGGCAGAGCCTCACCGCCTTCCTGGAGCTGCTGTTCGGCGGCGGGCCGCGCCAGGTCTGGCGCGGGCGGGGGCGCACGCTGCAGGTGACGATGGACTCGGGCGCCATGCCGGCGCAGCTCGATGGCGAGCTGATCGGGACGACGCCGCTCGCGGCGCAGGTACTCCCCGGCGCACTGCGCGTGCTCGTCGATCCGCGCGATCTGCCGCGCAACCTCACCCGGCCGGCGACGTGAGCCAGCGCGTCCTGCTGGTCACCGGCGACGAAACACTGGCCCGCGCCGTGGCCGGACTGGCGGAGGGCGCCGAGCTGCTGCGCGAGCGCGATGGACCGGGCGGGCTCGGTGCGTGCGAAGGGACGCAGCCCGACGTGGTGATCTGGGATGAGGAGGTAGCGGAACCCGTGGCTGCCGTGACCAGGCTCGTGGCGTCGGGGGCGAGCGTCGTCGTCGTGGTCGGACGGGGCGGCGTGGCGGCGGGGGTCCGGGCGCTGCGCGAAGGCGCCGAGCAGTTCGTGGTGCGACCGCTCGACCCGGACCACCTGGCAGTCGCGGTCGCGCGGGCGGCCGAGGCGCGGGCGTGGCGCCGCGTCGCGGCGCGCGAGCCGCCCTACCGGCCGCGCACCCTCGACGACGTGGAACGCGACCAGATCGAGCGGACGTTACGCCATCATGGCGGCAATCGGACGCGCGCCGCCCGCGATCTCGGGATATCGCGCGCGACGCTGATCAACAAGATTAGAGGGTACGCTCTGGACCTGTGAGGCGGTCATGAACAAGCCGGAACTGAAAGAGCACGACGGAATGACGTGCCGCTCCTGTGGCAACGAGGAGCGGGCGTCGGAGGGCTATCCCTGCTCCGATTGCGGGACGTTCATCTGTCTCATCTGCACCTTCCGGGGGGTCACGCGCTGTAAAGCGTGTGAGGAGAAAGCCAGGGCGGCGTCGGGCACTTAGCCGCGACGCTGCTCGATGTCCCTGGTCAGCTCTTCGAGTGGCGTGCCGAGCTCTCTGGCGAGGCGCTCGGTGGCCGAGGCGGCCCCCGGCCAGTTCGGGGCCGCGGCGAGGGCCTGCAGGGCGATTTCGGCGATCGCGTTGGTGCGTTCTTCCAGCGCCTGGGTCCGCTCCGCGACTTCCCGCGCCAGCCATCCTTCCAGCTCGCGCCGATCGATCTCCAGCTGCCGCCGCCGCAGCGCGCTGCGCAGCGACATGTCCAGCTCCTCCAGATCGAGCGGCTTGATCAGATAATCGTAGGCGCCGAGCCGCAGGCACTCGATCGCGGTCTTGGGATCGTCGATCGCGGTCAGCATGATGATCGCGAGGTCAGCCTCGGCGGCGAGTGCCTTCGGCACCAGCTCGAGGCCGGTCATCTGCGGCATACGGATGTCGCACAACATCGCATGCGGCGGGTCCTGCAGGATCTGTTGCAGCGCCGCCGCGCCGTTCTCCGCCTGCGACACGCGATACCCCAGCCGCTTGAGATAACGGTCCAGCGCCTGGCGGATCCCCAACTCATCATCGACGACGAGGATGGACGTCGGCCGCGTGGGGGGCGAGCTGGTCGGCATGTGCACCGAAGCTATTTGCCCTGCACAACCCCAGCAAGCGCGACTATCTTCGCCGCGTGACCTCCGGTGCACCCACTCCGAGCCTCGCCACCGTTCCCGGAATTCGCGTCGGACACTGGACTCACCCGGCAGGGGCAACCGGGTGCACGGTCGTGCTCGCCCCGCAAGGGGGCATGCGCGCGGCGGCGTCGTTGCGCGGTCGCGCGACGGGCACGCGGGAGATCGATGCGCTCGACCCGCGCCACATCGTCGGCCACGTCGACGCCATTCTCCTCACCGGCGGCTCCGCCTTCGGCCTGGGGGCCGCCGACGGCGTGATGCAGTGGCTGCTCGCGCGCAAGCGCGGCTTTCCGGTGCGCGCCGACTTCGTCGTCCCGATCGTCCCCGCCGCGGTCATCTTCGACCTCGGCAACACCGGCGCCGCGCCGATATGGCCGGGCCCCGGCGACGCGCGGCACGCGTGCGATGCGGCCGACGCCACCATCCCCGAGGGATCGATCGGCGTCGGGGCAGGAGCGACCGTCGGCAAGGCGGCCGGGATCGCGCGCGCCATGAAGGGCGGTGTCGGCACCTGGGCCGCGCGGGCGGGGGAAGCGGTCGTGGGCGCGCTCGTGGTGGTCAACGCGGTCGGGGACGTCCGCGACGGGAGCGGCCGCATTCTCGCCGGCGCGCGCGGCGATGGCGGGGAGTTCCTCGACTGCCAGGACTACATCGGGCGCGGCGGTGCGCCGTTCGGCTCGGGGCCTCCGTCTCCCAACAACACGACGCTCGCCGTCGTCGTGACCAACCTGACACTCGACAAGGTGGAGCTCGAATCGCTGGCGCGCGCCGCGAGCGACGCATTGGCGCGCCGCATCACCCCGTTCGGCACGCTGTTCGACGGAGACGTGGTGTTCGCGGCCAGTACCGCCACCGTGGCGCCGTCCTCGCCGTTGCAGGCCGAAGCGCTGGCCGCAGTGGCGGTGCCCGAGGCGTTGGAGCGAGCGGTGCGGCTCGCCGCCGGCAACGCCGTCACTCCAGGCCTCGGAGACCGGCGGTGATCGAAGAGCTGGTGCGCGCCCTCGGCGAGCTGCAGCGCAAGTGGGTGCCCGACCGCCGCATCGGGGTATTCGACATCGCGGTGCAGGAGGGACGGATCGAAGGCTCGACCACGAGCCGCGAGGCCGAGGCCGAAGTGCGGCGCATCGGGGGCGTCGCCGGGATGGAGGTCGCGGTCACGCTGCTCCCCAACGCCACCGTCGACAGCGGCGACGTCGCCGTCGTCACCGCGGCGCTCGCGCCGCTGCTCGAGCGGCCGGCGGTCCGCGCCCCGCGGGTGAACGAGGCGGTCCAGGGTGAGCCGCTGACCCTGCTCCAGCGCAAGGACGACTGGCTCCACGTCCGCGCCGGCGACGGCTACGTGGCGTGGATCCACTCCGGCTACGTGCGCGTCGGGTTGACCGATTGGTTCGAGCGCTGGCTCCGCCGCGCGACGATCCGCTCCGTCAGCTGCGAGCTCGAGTATCAGGGAGAGCGGGTGCGGCTCCCGATCGGCGCGCGGCTCGCCCCGCTGCGCGAAGGGAGCGGCGTCGAAACGGCCGACGGCCGTCTCGCCCGCGTCGTCGCCGGCGTGGTCCGCTCCGAGTCCGAGCTGCACGCCGAGGCGCGGCTCATGGCGATCCCACAGCTCGCGCTGCGCTGGTTCGGCGGGGCGCCCTATCTCTGGGGCGGCCGCACCGAGTGGGGCGTCGACTGCTCCGGGTTGGTGCAGGCGGTCTACGCCGCGCGCGGCGTCGCGCTGCCGCGCGACAGCGATCAGCAGGCCACGGCCGGCGAGCCGGTCGCGCTGTCAGGGTCGGGAGCGGGGTACGCCGTCGGTGATCTGTTGTGCTTCGCCGAGCGCGAGCGGATCTCGCACGTGGCGCTCTGGGCCGGCGCGGGCCGCATCGTCCACTCGACGTTGTCGCGGGGTGGAGTGGTGAGCGAGGATTTGTTCGCGGACGCCGCGCCACTCCAGAAGCTGCGCGAGCAGCTCGTCGTGGTGCGACGCATGGAGCGCTGATGCGGCTGATTCTCTTCGATATCGACGGCACCATCCTGCTTACCGACGGCGCGGGACGGCGTGCGATCGAGCGCGCGCTCGTCGACCTGGCCGGCACCGCGGGGCCGATCACCGACCACCGCTTCGACGGGAAGACCGACCCCCAGATCGTGCGCGAACTGTTGTCCCTCGCCGGGCACCCGGCGGCGACGAGTGACGCGGAGGTGTGGGCGGTGTGCGATCACTACGTCCGCCACCTGGCGGACGAGCTGGCGAAGCCGACCCAGGCGACGCGTCTAATGGTCGGCGTCCGGGCGCTGCTGGACGCGCTGGAGGCGGTCGAAGCCGAGGGCCGCGCGATGGTCGGTCTGTTGACGGGCAACGTCGAGCGCGGCGCGGCGCTCAAGCTGCGATCGGGAGGGATCGACCCGCAACGGTTTCGTGTGGGGGCCTACGGCTCGGACGCCGCGCACCGTCCCGAGCTCCCCGCAATCGCGCAGCGCCGGGCGGCCGAGCGGCTCGGGAGCCCGATCGCCGGGTCGGACGTCGTGATCATCGGCGATACCCCGGACGACGTCCGCTGCGGCCGGCCGATCGGCGCGCGCACCGTCGCCGTGGCCACCGGTGGATTCGACGTGGCCGCGCTCGCCGCCGCGGGGGCGACGCACGTGTTCCCCAATCTGTCGGATACCGCTCGCGTGCTCGAGGCGCTGCTGTTGTGACGCGCCCCAAGGGCGAGCTGGAGGTCAAGGCGCGCATCACGAACGTCGCCGAGCTGCGCCGCCGGTTGCGACGCGCCGGCGCCACGGTCGCGTTCACGGGCGGCATGGCCGATCGGCGCTATGACCGAGGACGCGTACTCACGCGCGAGGACGAGGTGTTGCGCCTGCGGACGTACCGGCCGGCGCGGCGCGAGCGCCCATACGCCGTGCTCACCTGGAAAGGCGCGGCGAGCGCCCGCGCTGACGGCCGCTACCGGCACCGGCTGGAGCTGGAGCTCGAGATCCCCGATCCCGTGGGGCTGCACGCAGTGCTCACGCGGCTCGGGTTTCGCGTCACGATGGCGATCGACCGGCGCGTCGAGGTGTATCGTCTGGGACACGCCATACTGCGGTTGGAACGGTACCCACGCATGGACATCCTGCTGGAGGTCGAGGGTTCGCCTGCGGCGATCGAGCGGGCCATCGCAGCCACGGGTCTCGAGCGCGAGCGTTTTCGCTCGGAATCGCTGCTGTATTTCATGAACGCCTACCGCCGGCGCACGGGCCGGCCACCCCGTCTCGCGCGGTGAGCCTCGACGTCCCGGAGCTCGGCCCCTCGCTCGGGCGCCTCATCGTGCCGCGACGCGTCACCGAGCCGTGGGTGCCATTGGATGACGTGCGCGAAACGCTGGCGACCAGCGTAATGGAATGCGCGGGGGCGGCGCGCCGTGAGGCATCCAACGGGGCCCAGGCCCGCGCGCTCGTCGCGCTGGACCGCGATGCGTGGACGCGTGCCTGGGAGGAAGCGGTGCGCCGGGCGGCCGATCGCATCGTCGCGGTGCTCGACCAGACGCTCGAAACCGAGGCGAAGCGGGTGCGGATGCCGCGGCGACGGCTGCGCCAGCTCGTGGTCTCTCCGCTCGAACGGCGGGCCATCGCGGCGCGGCTGGCGTCGGGCGGTGACACGCTCGATGCCGTGCTCGACCAGGTAGCGCAGGCGACCGAGACGCTGGCGCGGACCTGGCCCGGGGACGCCGCCGCGCGGAGCGAGTGGCGCGCCGCGCAGGAAGCGGCGGCGCGCCGGCTCGAGGCGGCGTGGCTCACGCTCGAGGCCCAGGTTGAGCAGGAGCGGGCACGGTGGACGGGAGAAGTGGCAGCGGTGAAATCGTGGCGGCCGTCGCTCCTTCCCGTATTCGTGATCTGGTCGCCGCTGGCCGCCCTCGTCATCTGGCTCGGTCTCGTGCTCGGCGGATACCTCCCGGCCCCGCAATGGCTCGCCGAGCTCTTGGGCTTCTAGCCGCCGCGCTCCTCGGGGCGCTGCCGCTCTCGGCTCAGCTGCGTCCGGTGGTCGTGCGTGTGTCGGGCCCGGCGGGGCTCGACTCCCTCGCCCGGCTCGGCTTCGAAGTCGCGGGCGCGCGCCGCACGCTCGCGGGCCTCGAGGCGGTCGTTGTGGCATCGCCCGCCGCCCTGGTCCGGCTCGCCGAAGCTGGACTCGCGGTGGCCCCGGTTCCCGGCACGCCGGTGGGAGCCGCGGGGGACAGCTTCTCGGTGTATCGCTCCTTCGACAAGCCGATCACCGGCATTCGCGCGACCCTCGTGGCCTGGGCGGCGGCGGACACGCTGATCCATCTGGATTCGATCGGTGCATCGTTCGCAGGGCGGCCGATCCTCGCGGTGAAGATCGGCGCGGCAGCCGACGCCCCGAACCGGCCCAACGTGCTGTTCATGGGGACGCATCACGCGCGCGAATGGGTGTCGACCGAGATGGCGATGCGGCTCATCCGCTGGCTCGCCGACTCGGCGCCGCCCGGCCTGCTCGCGACCCGCGATGTGTGGGTGATCCCGGTCGAGAATCCCGACGGCTATCAGTACACCTTCACGAACGATCGTTTCTGGCGGAAAAACCGGCGCGACAACGGCGACGGGACGTTCGGGGTCGACCTGAACCGCAATTACCCGGAATTCTGGGGCTACGACAACGCCGGCTCGAGCGGGTCCACGGGAGCCGAAACGTACCGTGGCCCGGGGCCTGCCTCGGAGCCGGAGACGAAAGCGATCATCGCGTTTCATGCGGCGCATCCGCCGGTCGTGTCGCTCTCCTACCACACCTACAGCGGGCTCGTGCTCTATCCCTACGGATTTCGGGATGGCGCCCTGGCGCCCGATTTGCCGATCTACCAGGCGCTCGGCGGGACCGACATCCTCCCTGCGGTGCGCGACAGCGTGCCGGACTCCTTCCACGCGTACTATCACCCCGGGCCGGGGTGGAACCTGTACCCGACGAACGGCGAGTACACCGATTGGGCGTACCGGGCGCATCAAACGATTGCCTTCACCACCGAGCTGACCAGCGGCTGCTGCACGCCGGATTCGAATTTCTATTACGGTTTCGTCTTTCCCGACGACTCGGGGTTGGTTGATCGGGTGTTCCACGACAACCTCCCCTTTGCGCTCGCCGTTATCGCCGCCGCCGGTGGACCGGCGCTGGCGTCGGGACCCACCGGTGCGTTGCCGACGGCGCCGCGCGTCGAGTCGATCTGGCCCGAGGTCTGGGTGAATCTTCCTGCGGCGGGACCGATTCCGTTTTCCCTGAGTGTGCGGGGGCCCTCGGGGGGAATTCTGCAACGCTCCCTGCAGACCGATTCGTTGGCGCGGGGCACGGTGCGAACATGGTGGCGGTCGGATGTGAGCCTCGATGGAGCGCGCGCCGTTCGCGTGGAAGGCACCGGGCTCGAGGGCGAGCTGATTTCGATCGGCGGAGCCGAGGATGGGGACCTGGGGTGGACGGGGTGGACCCGCACCGGCGACGCGCTCGTCGGCACCTACGCGTGGACAACAGCGACGGACGACACCCTGACCTCGCCCGTCGTGAGCCTCAGCGGCCGTTCGCGCTTGTGGCTGCAGTTCTGGACCAAGCACAGCGGATCGACGTTCACGCCGGAGCAACACGGCCTCGTGCAGGTGTCGAGCGATAGCGGCACGACGTGGTCGACTGTCGCCGATATGGAAGGCGATGGCCCGGCGTGGTATCCCGTGCGGGTAGATCTCCCCGCGCTCAGCGGGGCCCGCGCCGCCCGCGTGCGGTTCATCTCCGTCGGGTTCACCTGGTGGCTCGACGCCGTGGGCTTCGCGAGCGATTCGACGGCGGCGTTCGCGGCGCTCCCGCCGGTGGCGGCGCTCGAGCTCTCGGAGAACCCGGTGCACGGGTCGCAGGTCGTCTTCTCCTGGCCCGTCGGCACGGGGTCGCCGATGATCGGAGTGTACACGTTCGGCGGCGACCGTCTCGTCTCCGCGGTGCTGACGCCGGGATCGACCGAGTATGCCTGGGATCTGACCGCCGGCGCACGGCGGGTCCCCAACGGGGCGTACGTCGTCGTGTTGCAGCTCGACGGTCGCGTACTGCGGCGGCGGCTCTTCGTGACGCGATGAGCACGATCGGCGTGGGGACCGATCTCGTGGAGGTGGCGCGCGTGCGCCACATGCTCGCCGAAAAGGGGATGCATGTGTTCGAACGGCTGCTGACCCCCGGGGAGGCGAGCTATTGTCTTTCCAAGCTGGACCCGTCGGAGAGCGTAGCCGTCCGGCTCGCCGCCAAGGAGGCGGTCTACAAGGCGCTGCAGAACATTCCTACGGCGCGTGGCGTGGGGTGGCGGGACATCGAGGTGGTGCGGGCCGAAGGCGGCCGGCCTGAAGTGGTTCTGACGGGACTCGCCAAGCAGGTGGCCGCGGAGCTCGGCGTGAAACGGGTTCTCGTCTCGCTGTCCCACACGCACGAGGCGGCGATCGCGATCGCGGTACTCGAGTCGTAAGGAGGTTATACTTTTGGACACCCTTTTTGAGAATTATTCTCATCTACCGTAACGTCTTCCGCAGCTTCATCTTCGTCACCGGCATCCTCGCTCCGCTCCAGGCGCAGACACGTGATTCGATCGCTGTCGGGCGGCGTGTCGCCGCTGCCGCCGCTCTCGCCGTCAAGGAATACGCTCTCGGCGTCCCGGCGGCCGGCGGCGTCGTCACCGACAGCGAAGAAGTGAAGGAAGCCCGTCTGTTCATCGACCAGGCCCGCAGTGCGTTGTCGGGGCTGCCGGCTGCCGCCCGCCTTCACTCGGACAGCGTCCTGCGCGAAATGCGGGCACTGGTCGATCGCACCGCGGCCCCGGGGGAGATCGCGCCGGTCGCGCAGGCACTCGGACGGCTGCTCTCGCAGGAGCTGCGTGCGGAGATCGAGCCGGTGGCGCCACAGGGCGACGGCGCGACGCTGGCACGCGGCGCCGCCGTCTTCAGGACATCGTGCGCCAGTTGCCACGGCGCGTCCGGGCGTGGAGACGGACCCGCCGCCCGGGGGCTCGTGCCGCCGGTGGCGAATCTCACCGACCCGGCCGTGATGGGGGCCAAGTCGCGCGTCGATCTCTACCGCCAGCTGTTGCTCGGCGTCGCCGGAACGTCGATGCCGGCGTTCGAGCGGACGCTGGCCGACAGCGATCGCTGGGCGGTGGCCGCCTACGTGCAGACACTCCAATACGGCGGGTCCCCGGAGGCAGCGGTCTTCGCCGCCGTACGGCGGCAGCTCGATTCGGCGGTCGCAACGGGATCAGGGGCGGTGGCCTTCGACGCCTACATGACATTCGAGGGGGTCGAGGGCGCGGTGAAGGCGAGACAGCCGGCGCTCGCGACACGACTCGAGGACGAATTCCGCGAGCTGCGCGAGCGCGCGGGAAGTGGCGACGTCACCGCGTTGCACCGCCAGCTACTCGGTGATCTCGAAAACGCCGAGCGGGCGGTGACCGACAAGAGCTCGACGGCCAACCTCTTCGTGCAGTCGTTCCTGCTCCTCGTGCGCGAGGGGTTCGAGGCAATTCTCATCATTGCCGCGCTGATGACGTTTCTCTCCAAAGCCGGTGCCGCGGAGCGGCGCGGGGAAGTGGCGTGGGGCGCCTGGGCAGGGGTGGCAGCGAGCGTCGTCACGGCAGTTCTGTTCGAGCTCTTGATCGAGACGACGCCGGGACAGCGCGACGCCCTCGAAGGGGCGACGATGCTCGTGGCGGTCGCCGTGTTGTTTTTCGTCAGCTACTGGCTGCTGTCCAAAGTCGAGGCCGACAAATGGACCGCGTTCTTGAAGCAACGCGTCCACGCGGCGCTGTCCTCCGGGCGGGCGTTGGCGCTCGCGTCGGTGGCATTTCTCGCGGTGTATCGCGAAGGGGTGGAGACGATCCTCTTCTACAAGGCGCTACTGGTCTCCGGAGGCAGCGGCGACGCCGGCCCCGTGGTCCTCGGAGTCGCGCTGGGCGCGGCGGCGCTGGTCGTGCTGTACGTCGTGATCATGCGGCTCGGGATGCGCATCCCGATGAAGCTGTTCTTCGCCGTCACCGGGGCGCTGCTGTACTACATGGCGTTCGTGTTCGCGGGGAAGGGGGTTGCCGAGCTGCAGGAGGGGAGAGTCGTGGGGACGACGGTGATTCCGGCGCTGGAGTGGTTGCGCGTCCCCTTCCTCGGCATTTACCCGACGCTGCAGTCGCTGGCGCTGCAGGGGCTTCTGGTGCTGCTGGCGATCGTCGCGGCGTTGGTGATGCGCTTCAAACCGTCAGCGGTCAGCCATCAGCCATCAGCTTGAGGCACCGCCTTTTTGATCAACGCTGACGGCTGAAGGCTGACAGCCGACGGCGCCTTCAGTCTATTCAGCAAGTACACTCCTGCCACGATCAAGCCAACACTCGTCGCCTGCGCGATCGTGAACCCGTACAGGAAGCGATCGTCCTTGGCGCGCAGGAATTCGATCGCGAACCGCTCCACGCCAGCGATAACGAGGTAGCAGGCGAAGAGCCACCCCGTGGCATGGCGGTGGTCGCGGTGCTTCCACAACCAGGCAGTGGCCAGCAGCATGAGCGTCGTCTCGTAGACCTGCGTGGGATGCACGGCGACGAGATCCGCCGGGTTCGTGCCGGCGGGGAAAGCGACGTGGAACGCCTGCAGGTTGTTGACGGTGGTCGCCGGCAGGCCGTCGGGGAATTTCACCGCCCAGGGGAGCGAGCTGGGGCGGCCGTAGTCGTCCCCCACCACGAAGCAGCCGACGCGTCCGATGGCGTAGCCGAGCGTGAGGGCCGGGGCGACGAGATCGGCGGTGAAGGCGATCGGCACCTTCCTGCGCCAGCTGTTGAAGATGACACCGGCCACGCCGCCGAGGAATCCGCCGTACCACACGAAGCCGCCGCGACTGAAGAGCGATCCTCCCGTCAGGATCCAGTACCAGATCTTCGCCCCCGCGAGCCCGCCCAACACCGCCGCGATGACGATGTCTGCCGCGTACTCCTCGTCGAGGCCGCGCCGCCGCAGCTCGAGCTGGATCGCCCAGCCCGACATGATGAACGCCAGCATCATCATGAGGCCGAAGCCGGTGACCGAGAGACTGCCGATATGGATGAGCAGCGGATAGACGGTCATGGGGTGTGCGGTGCGGGGTGCAGGGGGGTGAACGGCTCGAGGCCCGGCAGCGGAAGATTCGCGCGCGCGTCCAGCATCCAGTCGCTCCGCTCGCCCCGGGCGAGCCGCCACCAGCCCGCGCGGGCGATCATCGCCGCATTGTCGGCGTTGAGCCGCGGGCTGGCGACGGCGACGCGGGCATGCGGGGCGAGGGCCTGCGCGGCGCGCGCCGCGAGGGCGCGGCTGCACGCGACGCCGCCGCCCAGCACGGCGGTGCGGTATCCGGTCAGGCGCACGGCGCGATCCAGCTTCGCCACCAGCACGTCCAGCACCGCATCCTGAAAGCCGCGCGCCAGATCGGCGCGATCGCGCTCCAGATCCTGCGATCCGCGCACGGCGTGCAGGACCGCGGTCTTGAGGCCGGAGAACGAGAACTCGAATCCCTGGTCGATCATCGGTCGCGGGAAGACGAACCGGTCGGGCGTGCCGGTGGCGGCGAGTCGCTCGATGACCGGTCCGCCGGGATAGCCCAGCCCCAGCAGGGTGGCCACCTTGTCGAACGCTTCGCCCGCGGCGTCGTCGCGGGTCGTCCCCATCAGCCGGTAGCGTCCCCACGCCGGGACATCGAGCAGCATCGTGTGCCCGCCCGACACGAGCAGCGCCACGAACGGCGGGGCGAGTTCGGGGGCCTCGACCGTCGGCGCGAACAGGTGTCCTTCCATGTGATTGACGCCGATGAGGGCACGATCGCGGGCGTAGGCGAGCGCCTTGGCGTAGACGACGCCGACGAGCAGCGCCCCGACGAGTCCGGGCCCCGCGGTGACGGCGACGGCGTCGATCGCGCTCCAGGCGAGTCCCGCTTCGGCGCGCGCCCGGTCCACCACCGCCGGCAGTGCCGCGAGGTGGGCCCGGCTCGCCAGCTCGGGAACGACGCCGCCGAACACCTGATGGATGTCCTGCGAGAGGATGACCAGGCTCGCGAGCTCGGGTGGACGGGTCGCGCCGCCGACCAACACGGCCGCCGACGTCTCGTCACACGATGTCTCGATCCCCAGGACGACGTCAGCCACGGCCGCGCTTCCGCACCACGAGAACCGACTCCGGCGTCGCCCGGGCGGTGATGCCGCGGGGCGCCAGCACCATCAGCCGCACCGTCGCACTGTCGGACACGGGGCCGCCGAGGTGAATGATCACCTTGAGGCTGTCCTTGGTGAGCCCGGCAACCAGCGCCTCGGTGCCGCGGACCACGACGTTGGCGCGTGCCGGGCGCAGCTCGTAGCCGGTGAGCGGCCCCGCGCCGCTCTCGACGGGGAGCAGGTTGAAGACACGCTCGGACACCGAGAGTGTGGCACCCGAAATGCGCACTTCCTTGGGAGCGAGCCGCACGATGCCAAGCGGGGCAGTGTCGAGCGCGACGGTGCGGCTGAAGCCGCCACGCACGGCGTCGAGCGCCGTCGGGATCGTCGCGACCGATTCGATCGCCGCGAGCAGTCTGCGCGGGCCGACGATCCGCACCACGCTCGGCATGATCTGCAGGCCGCCATCGAGCGACTGCCCTGAATCGGGGCGCACGCTCACGCGGGCGACGACCGGCACATCCTTGCTGGCGACCGAGTCGAGCTGCACGGTGACGGTTCCGGGCTTGATCTCGGCGACCTGCACGTCGGTGCCCTTGGGAATCTCGACGCTCGACGGTTGCAGCACCGTGGTCCACGTGGCGGTGCTGAGGGTCTCGGGAACCTGGAGCACCAACACCTGGTGGAACAGCCGCGCCCGGAGCAGCTCGGCGATCTTGCCGCGCAGCACCACGGTCAGCGACTCGGGGGCGCCGAGCAGCGTGCGGCCGGGGGGCACGCGCACCTGGAGCTGCATCGCCTGCTCCTGGGTGACCTGCTCCTGGGCGGCAACGGCGACGTACAGGATGAGGGACAGGAGCACCGCGGCGATCTTCAGCGGCCAGTTGCGAAACAGGCCACGCCGCGGCTCAGTGCTCATCGAGCAAGCGCCGGATCAGGACCTCGTTCACCGGCCCGTCCCACTCCGACGCCCCGATCACCTTTTTCACGATGACGCCGTGGCGGTCGATTACGAAGCTCTCCGGCACGCCGGTCGTCTGATACTGCTGCTCGATGACTCCGGGCCGGTCGTGCAGCACGTCGAAGGTGAGCCCCAGCTGCTTGACGAAGGCATTGACCTCGGTCGAATCGACGACGTCGACACTCACCGCGAGGACGTGGAAGTCGGTGCCCTTCATGCGCTGCGACAACCGCTCGATCGCCGGCATCTCGACGCGGCACGGCAGGCAGTAGGTCGCCCAGATGTTGAGCAGCAGCACCTGGCCGCGATAGTCGGCGAGGCTCGCGGGCTTGCCGCTGCGCAGGTCGATGGCGTGGAAGTCGGGGGCCTGCGAGCCGACGCCGACGAGCTCGATCTGGGGGAGAATCCGGATCACGAGGGCCCCGATGAGCACGGCGGCCATCGCGAGGCCGACGATCAGGGTGAGCCGGCGCCGCTGCATTATACGCTCACGGCGCAGCGCTGACGCAGCTCGCGCACCATCGCGCCCGGGTCGGGGTTCGAGAACACGGCATTCCCCACCACGAAGGTGTCCGCGCCGGCAGCGTGCGCGGCCGCGATCGTGTCGGGCCCGATGCCGCCGTCCACCTCGAGGTACGCCGGCGACCGGGCCCGATCGAGGGCACTCCGCGCCCGGCGGATTTTGTCCGTGGACGCAGGGATGTAGTGCTGCGCGCCGAATCCCGGGTTGACCGACATGATGAGCACCACGTCCAAGTCTGCGATGACCTCCTCCATCAGCGCCAGTGGCGCGCCAGGGTTCAAGGCCAGCCCGGCCCGCAGACCCCGCTGGCGCACGGCGGCCAGGAGCCGCTGGACGTGCACCGTTGCATCGGGATGAAACGTCAGCCCCGAAGCCCCCGCCTCTGCCATCGGCTCAAGGTAGCGCTCCGGCTCGACTACCATGAGGTGCACGTCGATCGGGCGATCGGTCAGCTCGCGCAGGGCGGCCACCATGTTGGCGCCGAACGTGAGGTTCGGGACATAGCGGCCGTCCATGACGTCGACGTGCAGCCAGTCGGCGCCGGCGTCCAGCACCGCCCGCACCTGCTCGACCAGACGCGCCAGGTCGATAGACAGCACGCTCGGCGCGATCCGCACGGCCCCGCCCGGGCTCATTGCGGCAGCCGGGCCGAGACCACGTCGATGTCGGTCCCCGGCGCCGCCAGCGTCCCGGCCGCCGGACGCTGGGCGATGATGGTCCCGGGTGTCGACTCCGTGGTGCGTTTGCGCGTCACGCCTCCCAGCTCGAGGCCGAGCCCCTCCAGCTTCGTCTTGGCATCCCCCACGGAGAGCCCGATCAGATCGGGGACGGTGATCGTCGGCGCGCCACGGCTGATCACGAGCCCCACCCCGCTGCGCGGGGCGAGCGCCGTCGCCGCGGCGGGACGCGTCACCATCGTGAGGCCGGTCGGAAACGCCGCCTGCACCGATTCGACTTTACTCACCGTGAGCCCCGCCGCATTGATCAGCCGGGTTGCGAGCCCCGCGTCGAGCCCCATTACGTCCGGCACGGGCACGCGTGGAGGCCCGCTGCTCACCGTGAGCGCCACGTGCATGTCCGACGGAGCCTCGACGCCGGGCGGCGGATCCTGCCAGATCACGGTCCCGACCGGAGCGAGGGGGTGCGGCTCGCTGCCGCCGTCGGCGGGGACGAAGTGCGCCGTCGTGACGGATTTGCGAGCGTCCGCAATCGTCATCCCCAGCACGCGCGGCACCTCCTGATGGTGCGGGAAGAGCGGCGCCGGAAAGACGAAGATCGCCGCGATCACATACCCGATGCCCAGGGCGACGACGAGCCAGAACCCCCAGCGGATCGCCTCCGTGCGCTCGATTGGAGGCATCCCCGGTAACCGCAGCGACGGCAGCCGCAGCTGATGCAGCGGGGGCATGTGGCGCCGGAATTTCACCGCGCGCTCCGCGCGAGTCGCGCCGCGTAGACCCCGTCGATCGCATCCCGCTGAGGCAGCGCCTGGAGGTCGCCGCTCGCCGTCACGAGGTCCGGCGGGACCGTTTCCGTAACCGGCGCGCGTCGAAATTCCGGCTGCCGCTGCAGAAACGCTTCCACCTGATCGACATTCTCCTCTTGCTCGAGCGAACAGGTCGCGTAGACGAGCACGCCGCCCGGCCGCACCAGCAGCGCGGCGGCGTCCAGCAACGCGGCCTGCCGGTGGGCGAGGCGGCCGATCGTGTCGGGTCGCACGCGCCAACGGGCGTCCGGGTGCCGCGCCATCGTCCCGGTCGCCGAGCAGGGAGCGTCGAGCAGCACGGCCTCCCACTCCCCGGGCCGGAGCGGGGCGCTGAGAAGATCGGCTGCCATCATGGGGATCGCCACTCCGGTGCGCACCACGGTGTCGCGCAGCCGCTCGAGCCGCTCCGGCCGTGCGTCCGCGGCGGTCACGCGCGCCCCTCGTGCCGCGAGACCGATGGCCTTCCCCCCCGGCGCCGCGCAGGCGTCGTACACGCGAGCCCCGCGCTCGATCGCGGCGAAACGCGTGACGAGGGCCTGGGCGGGGTCCTGGACGATGAATGATCCTTCGGCGTATCCGGGTAACTGTGTGGGGTGTGGGGAGTGGGAGGTGTGCGTCGCCCGTGCGACGGCCAGGCCGGCGCCGAACGGAGCCTCGACCACGTCGAACCCGGCATCCACCAGTGCGCGGCGCAGCCGCTCGGCGCCCCAGCGAACCGGCTGCAGCACGAGCGGCGGCTTGCGGTCGTTCCAGGCGATGAGGCGAGCGGTTGCTTCCGCGCCGAACTGCCGCTCCCACCGCGCGACGAGCCACTGGGGATGGGACGCCGCTGAGGCGGTCTCGGCCCCCGTATGGGCGAGTCGTCGCAACGCCTGATTGACGTAGCGCGCCGCCCGCTCGCCCGCCGTCTCCCGCGCCAGCTCGACGCTCGTCGAGACCGCGGCATGGGCGGGGACGCGCGTGAGGCGGTGCAGCTGGTAGGCGCCCAGGCGCAGGATATCGTGCAGCCGTGGATCGGCGTGGCGCAGGTCGAGGGAGTCGTCGAGGGAACGGCGGGCACGCAGCACACCGGCGGAGAGTTCGAACGCGAGGCGGCGGTCGCGCTCCGACAGTGCGCCAATGGCCCGGTCACGGGCGTCGGCGAACGGTGTTCCACCGCTCACGGCGCGCAGGATGTCGAGGGCCGCGCGGCGCGCGGCGGTCGCGCCACTAATCCAGCATCCCCTCTCGCGGGGAGGACGGCACGGCGACCTCGCGGCGCGGCATGCGTCCGGCGAGAAAGGCCGCGCGTCCTGCCTCGACGGCCAGCCGCATCGCATGCGCCATCGCAACCGGGTCGCGCGCGGCGGCGAGCGCGGTGTTCATGAGAATGCCGTCGACGCCCTGTTCCATGGTGAGGCAGGCGTCGGACGCGGTGCCGACGCCGGCGTCCACGACGACCGGAACGCTCAGGCGGCGCTTGATGGTGCGCACGCCGAACGGATTCAAGAGCCCGAGCCCGCTGCCGATGGGCGAGGCGAGCGGCATCACCGCCGCCGCCCCGACTTCTTCGAGGCGCAGCGCGGTTACCAGGTCTTCATTGGTGTAGGCCAGCACCTTGAACCCGTCGTGCGCCAGGACGCGCGTCGCCTCGAGCAAGCCGGCGACGTCGGGGAGCAGCGTCTCCTGGTCGCCGATGACCTCGAGCTTCACGAAGTCGTTGAATCCCGCTTCGCGGGCGAGGCGGGCATAGCGGATCGCGTCCTCCGCCGTGTAGCAGCCGGCGGTGTTGGCGAGCAGGAAATAGCGCTTCGGGTCGAGATGATGAAGGATGCCGTCGTCGCGGCTGCGATCGAGCGGCACGCGACGCACCGCGACGGTGACCACCTCGGCGCCGCTCGCTTCGATCGCCCGGACCATCTCCTCGTTGGACCGGTATTTCCCCGTTCCCACGAAGAGGCGCGATTGGAAGGTGTGCCCGCCGATCGTGAACGGGACGTCGCGGGCGAGATCGGCCGTGACGGTCATGATCAACCGCCCCCGACGAAGTGCACCAGCTCGACCGCATCGCCTGGGGCGAGCCGCGCTCGCTCGAGCTCCGGGCGGCGCACGATCTGCCGGTTGTGCTCGACGACGACCACTCGGGGGTCGAGATGCAGCGCACCCAGGAGGTCGAGCAAGGTGGCATCGACCGGCACGGCGCGTCGCTCTCCGTTCACCACGACTTCGATCATCCGACTGCCTCCAACAAGCTGCTCGCCGCTTCCTGCGGATCGGCCGCATCCCAGATCGCGCGGATCGCCGCAACGCCGTAGGCTCCCGCTCGGGTCGCTGCCCGTGCCCGCTCGGGGGTCATTCCCCCGATCGCGATCACCGGAGGTCCGAGGAGCACGATGTCGCTCAGCAGCCCGAGGCCGAGCGGAGCCCCACCGGGATGTGTGGCGGTGTGGTACACCGGACCTGCCAAAAGATAGTCGGCGCCCCAATCCCGCGCGGTCCGTGCTTCTTCCAGGGAATGCACCGAGCATCCGATCCACCATTCCGGGGCGAGGCGCCGGGCATCCTCGGGCAACAGCCCGGAGCGGGAGAGCTGGACGCCGCAGGCGCGGGTGGCGAGCGCGATATCGAGACGGTCGTTGACGAAGAGGCGGACGGGCGGTCGGCCGATCAGGCGGACGGCGAGCTCGTAGTGTTCGCGTCCAGACAGCGAGTGCCCGCGGGCGTGGGCGGCCAGCGGGATGCCCGACAGCGCGTCGAGGATTTCGGCGAGATCGGGGCGACGGGCGATGCGCTCGTCAGTGATCGCGTGGAGGCGCGGCAGCGCCGGCTTCACGTGAAACGCCGGCCGACGGCGGTGCCGCGGCCGCGGACCCAGTCGCCGGCCGGCATGCGCTCCTTGCCGGCGGGTTGGACCTCGGCGATTTCCACCAGGCCATTGCCTGCGGCGACGACGAGCCGCGTGGCCGTCTCCGTCACCTCGCCGGGGTTGCCGTTGCCCGCCACGGCGCGGGCGCCGAACAGCTTCACCTCTTTGGCGTCGTGCGTGGTCCACGCGCCCGGCCGGGGGTCGAGCGCCAGCGTCTGTCGCGCCACGACGGCGGCGGCCTTCGTCCAGTCGATGTGAGCGATCTCGCGGGTCAGCTTCGGCGCATAGGTCGCGTGTGCGGCGTTCTGCGCGACGGGCTTCAGGCTGTCCTGTTCCCACAGGGCCAACGCTTCGATCAGCGCCTGCGCGCCCATCTCGGCGAGATGCGCGCCCAGCTCTCCGGCGGTCGTGCCGGGGTCGACGCGATGCGGCAACTGGTGCAGGATCGGTCCGGAATCCATCCCTTCGTCCAGCTGCATGATGGTGACGCCGGTGTTCTCGATCCCCTGAAGAATCGTCCACTCGATCGGTGCGGCGCCGCGGAGAACCGGAAGGAGCGAGGGATGCACGTTGACCATGCCGCGTCGGGGCAGGGCGAGCAGCTCGGAACGGAGGATGTGACCGTAGCCGACGACGACGCCGACGTCGGGTGACAGGTCCCTGAGGCGCTGAACGAACGCGGGATCGGTCGGCTTCTCCGGTTGCAGCACGTCGAGGCCTTCGGCGGTCGCCGCGACCTTCACGGGGGTCGGAACAGCGGTGGAGCGGGAGCGCCCGATGGGGCGATCGGGTTGGGTCACGACGGCGCGGACGTTGAAGCCCTCGCCGACCAGCGCGCGCAATGATGGAACCGCGAATTCGGGGCTGCCGAAAAAGACGACGTCCACTAGAGCTCGCCCGCCGGCTCCGGCGTCACCTCCTTGGTGTAGCCGGTCTCGCCTTTGCGCAGCCGTTTCCATTTGGAGAGGAGGAGGCCGCGCTTCACCGCGGACAGATGGTCGAGAAACAGCACGCCATCCAGATGGTCGACCTCGTGCTGAATGGCCCGCGCCTGGTAACCGGAGGTCTCGAGCCGGAACGGCGTGCCCGTCCGGTCGGTCGCCTCGACGATGATCGAGACCGCCCGCTCCACGTCGCCGAAGATTTCCGGAATCGAGAGACACCCCTCCTCGGCCGTTTCGGTCTCCTCCCCGCGGTGCACGATCGTGGGGTTGACGAGGACCAGCGGCGCGGGCGTGTCGCCGCCGGTATCGACGACGGCGACGCGCCGCGCGATCCCGACCTGGTTGGCGGCGAGCCCCACCCCCCGGGCGACGTGCATCGTCTCGAACAGGTCGTCGATCAGCTGCCGCACCGCGTCATCCACACCGGGGACCGGTTCGGCGCGCTGGCGCAGGACGGGGGAGCCGAGCAGGTGCAGTTTGCGCAGGCTCACGCGGGCTTGGCGGCGGCTTCGCGGTTCGTGATGGTGGCGATGTTGCTGCGCAGCACTTCGAGCTTTGCCTCACCGCTTCTGATCGTCACCTTCTCATCCTTGAGATACACGACCTCACCAATGATCCCGCCCGACGTGACGACCTGATCGCCCTTCTGCAAGGAGTCGAGCAGCTTCTGATGCTCGTCCCGCTGGCGCCGCTGCGGCCGGATGATGAAGAAATAGAAGATCGCGAAGATCGCCCCGACCTGGATCAGGAGGACGGTCATCCCAGAGCCGCCCTGGCCGGAGGGAGCGAACAGCGTGGCAAGCAGAGACGGTGTCATGCGGGTTCCGGTTGGAGGTAACGGTGGCGCCACGCTTCGGCCCAGCCGGGGAAGTCGCCCGCCGCAATCGCGCGGCGCATGTCGGCGGCCAGCCGGATCAGGTAGCGGACGTTGTGCAGCGACAACAGACGCAGGCCCAACAGCTCCTCGGCGGCGAAGAGGTGGCGCAGGTAGCCGCGCGAATATGTGGTGCAGGTCTCGCAATCGCAGGTCGGGTCGAGCGGCGCGGGGTCGGTGCGGTGTTTCGCGTTGCGGATGTTCACGACGCCATCCGGCGTGAACGCCGTACCGTTGCGTCCCATTCGCGTCGGGGCGACGCAATCAAACAGGTCGACGCCGCGCTCGACCGCGGCCACGAGGTCTTCGGGAAAGCCCACGCCCATAAGATAACGGGGCAGGGCAGCGGGCAGACTTGGCTCGAGCTTCTCCAGCGTGCGATACATCAGCTCCTTGGGCTCGCCGACCGAGAGCCCGCCGATGGCGAGGCCGGTCCAGGCGCCGAGGTCCAGGACGCGGTGCAGAGCCTCGCGACGGAGTGCGGAGTGAGTCCCGCCCTGGAGGATGGGCCAGAGCGTCTGACGGAAGGTTGGCAGGTTGGCAGGTTGGTTTCCAACCTTCCAACCTTCCAACAGGTCCCCGTGCCTCCTCGCGCACCGCTCCAACCAGCGGAGCGTTCTTTCCATGGCGTCGCGTGCGGTAGTCTCGTCCGCCCCTCCCGGCACAACGTGGTCGAACGCCATCGCGATGTCGGCGCCGAGGGTCCACTGGATTTCGGTCGCCCGCTCCGGGGTGAGCCGGCGGCACGCGCCGTCGACGTGGCTCTGGAATTCGA
>DASSIL010000289.1:0-5088 GCA_035691925.1 Gemmatimonadales bacterium | reverse complement strand
AGCGGCGCGGCGAGCAAGACCGCGAGCGAGGACTTCGGGGCGACGCGCTTCGACGCGAAGCCGACGGCGAAGTGCCCGATGAACATGTGATGGAGGCGCGGGGAATCGAACCCCGGTCCGAGCCAGGCTCCGAGACCGCTCCTACGTGCGTAGGCGGGGCTTATTGGTCTTGCCACCCAGGCACCCCGCCGGCCCAGGTGGCAACGAGCCCTTCTTCAGCTCTCATGCGATTCGTTCAGGCCCCGAATCACACCAGCCCGACTTTGCGATACGTGAGCGCCGCCTCAGGCGGGCTGCCACTCACGCAGGTGCGTGAAGCCGAAGCTTACGCAGCCAGTGCCAGGTTTGAATTGGCAGTTGTGCAGTTGCCAGTTGTTTAGCCAGGTGACTGACGACCTGGGCACGCAACGATCTCCTCACCAAACCCGTCGAAACCTGTCGCCCCCCCTCCAGCGGCGAACGTAGCGGCGTGAGCGGGCGAATTCAAGCGTTGCCTTCACGCTCGAGCTCCGCGCGGGCAGCCTGCAACGCCTTGCGCTCGCCGGGCGGCACCGTCGGGAACGCGAGGTCGAGCTGCTCGAGCGCGGCGATGATCGCTTCCACGACGACGAGTCGCGTGAACCACTTGTGGTCTGCGGGGACCACATACCAGGGCGCTCCGGGCTGCGCCGTGTGCCGGATCATCTCCTCATACGCGCTCATGTAGTCGTCCCAGCGCTCCCGCTCGGCGAGATCGGCAGCCGAGAACTTCCAGTTCTTGGAGGGCTTGTCGAGGCGTTCGAGAAAGCGCCGCCGTTGCTCGGCGCGCGACACGTGCAGGAAGAACTTCAGGATCAGCGTCCCGTTGCGCGCCAGGTGGCGTTCGAAGGCGACGATGTCTTCGAACCGCTCCTTCCAGATGTCCTTCGTCATCACCGCTGCGGGCAGCTTCTCGCGGGCAAGGATCTCAGGATGAACGCGGACGACGAGCACCTCTTCGTAATAGGAGCGATTGAAGATGCCGATGCGGCCACGTTCGGGCAGACACTTGGCGGCGCGCCAGAAGAAGTCGTGGTCCAGATCTTCATTCGAGGGAGCCTTGAAGGAGTAGACCTCGCACCCCTGCGGGTTGACCCCCGACATGACGTGCTTGATCGTGCTGTCCTTCCCGGCGGCATCGAGCGCCTGGAACACGAGCAGCACCGCCCAGCGGTCCTGCGCGTACAGCTTCTCCTGGAGCGCCGACAGGCGCTCGACCCCCCGGGCGACCGTCTCCGCGGCTGCTTCCTTGGACTTGATTCCGAGAGTGGCGGCGGGGTCGACCTTGGAGAGGCGGAAGCCCTCCCCGTCCTTCACGCGGAAGGCCTTGGCGACATCCGCGCGTTTCATCGGTCAGGGAACGTAGGGCGGCGCCTGCGCCACGCGGTTACGCCCATCCTGCTTCGCTCGGTACAACGCGGCATCCGCAGTGCCGCGCAGGTTGTTGACGTCGCCGACGCTCTCCGGGAAACCGGCGACCCCGCACGACACGGTGAGCGGATAGCGCGAGCCGTTCCAGTGCCACGCCTCGGTCTCGACGGCGCGCCGGATACGCTCGGCGACTTCCATGCCTTCCGACAAGGGAGTGCCGGGCAGCCACACGGCGAACTCCTCGCCGCCGATGCGCGCCACGAGGTCGCGGTCACGGATCTGCTTCGAGAGCACGCTCGAGAAGTGGCGCAACGCGGCGTCTCCCGCGGCATGCCCCAGGCCATCATTGAGCGCCTTGAAGCGATCGAGGTCGGCGTATACGAGCGTCACGGGCTCCGTGGGCCCGCGGTCGCCGCGCTCCTGTAGCTTCGCCCGGAATGCTTCGATCTGGCGCTCGAACTCGCGCCGGTTGCGCAGTCCCGTCAGCGGATCGACCACGGCCCGCTGCTCGGCCTCGTGCACGGCCCGCGCCGCCGCGAGCCGCGGCCCCAGCTCCGACACCAACTGACCGACCTGGTCGGCGAGCGGTGACTCGGGAAGAATCGCGGGGCCGAGCAGCACCAGCGCGCCGATCGCGAAGTGCCCGTCCATCAGGGGGTACGCCTGTCCGGCACGCTCCTGGCGGCGGCGTTCGGGAACCCCGGGACCAAAGATATCCTCATTCGACTGCGTGACGACCGGGAGCCCTGTCTGCATCGCCCGGATCGCCGGGGCGTCGGCGGAGAGCGTCAGCCCCGCGAGCCGCCGGTCGGCCGCCGTCGAGACGGCGAGCACCTGCGCGGCCTGCGTGGTGGCGTCGATGATGACGACGGCCGTGCCGCGCTGCGCCAGCTGCTGGGCCAGCTCGGCGCCCGCCTTCGCGACCCCCTCGAGTGTCTGTGCGCCGGCGGCGATCATCGCGAGCTGGCGGGCCACGAGCTGGAACTGCCCCTCCGGGACCTCCAGCTCCGCCAGGCGCATCGCCGCGACGATGCGTCGCAGCTCCTCCGTGACCGCCTGGGCGATCTCCGGATCCGCGTCGCGCTCGGAGAGCAGCAGTCCCGCGCCGTAGGGGAAGTCGCCGACCGCCACGTACGTCCCTTCGTCCTCCCGGGCGACGTGGGTGCGGCCGTCGCGGCACGCAAGCTGGACGATTGCCCCGCCCCGCTCGCGCACCGACGCGCCTGGACGCGGGTCGCCGTAAGCCTCGACCTCTTCCTCGTCGAGCCCAACCGCCCACGCCGCGATCGCATCGTGGGCGCGGCGCAGCAGGTCGAGGGTATGGGCGAGATCCGACGGCGTGACCGGAACCTGTTCGTGCAACCAGGACCGCACCACGCGAGCGATCCGGATTCCGTATGCCATCGAAAAGCCGCCGGCGCAGCCCAGCAGCCCCAGCCACCCGCCGCGCCATACGGCCAGCACGCAGCACACGAGTCCCGCCGCGCGGAGGCCGCGCGCCACCCACTCTCCCCCGGTGCGCTTCACAGGTGATTGATGCGACTGGCCGCGGCCGCTGCGCCGAAGCCGTTATCGATGTTCACGACGGTGACGCCCGCAGCGCAGGAATTGAGCATGCCAAGGAGCGCCGCAAGCCCGCCGAACGATGCGCCGTATCCGACGCTCGTCGGCACGGCGATGACCGGCACCCGTACCAGTCCTCCCACGACGCTCGGCAACGCACCCTCCATCCCGGCGACGACGATGACCACGGCGGCGCTGCGCAACACGCTCGTCTGACTGAGAACGCGATGAATTCCCGCCACCCCCACGTCGGTGAGGCGATCGACCCGGTTGCCGAACGCCCGCGCCGTCACCGCCGCCTCTTCCGCGACGGGCAAGTCGGCGGTCCCCGCCGTCACGACAAGGACCGTGCCGCGCCCGCTCGGGGGCGGCTCGGGGTCCGGCGAGAGATAGACCGTGCGCCCCAGCTCGTTCACGAGGGCGCGGGGAAACCGCTCCGCCAGCGCCTGGCGATGCCCTGCCTCCGTCCGCGTGGCGAGAAACATGCCGCTCGCCGCAGACAGCCGCTCCGCGATCCCGACGACCTGTTGCGCCGTCTTGCCCTGCGCAAAAATCACCTCCTGATGGCCCTGGGTGAGCGGCCGGAGGTGATCGATCGTGGCAAAGAGCAGCTGCTCGGGAGGAGGCCCGAGGTCGCCGCCGGTCATGCAGCCGCCGACGCGAGCGCCGCGATCGTGGGGTCGTGCGCGGTGAGATAGGCGGCGAAGAGCGCCTCCGCCTCTCGCATCGACTCGATGGCGAACAGACGCTGCCGCAGCTCCGCAGACCCGGGGAGCCCCCGGGTGTACCAACCGAGGTGCTTGCGGAACTCGAGCGCCGTCTTGCGCGTGTCGCCCTGCAGGCGCAGCGCCAGCCGGGCGTGTACCAGCGCCACGGCGAAGCGCTGCTCCGCCGTCGGATCGGGGCGCATCGGGCGCCCCTCCAGCAGATCCCGGGCCTGGGAGAAGATCCACGGATTGCCGAACGACCCGCGCGCGATCATCACCCCGGCACAGCCGGTGTGCCGCCGCATCGCCAGGACGTCGGCAGCGGTGCGGATGTCGCCGTTGCCGATCACCGGGATGGTCACGGCCTCGACGACGCGGGCGATCTCGTCCCAATCGGCGGCGCCGGTGTACATCTGCGTCCGCGTCCGCGGATGCAGGGCGAGCGCCTCCGCCCCGGCATCCTCGCAGCGGCGGGCGATCGTGACGGGGTCGCGCTGCGCCTCATCCCAGCCGCTGCGGATCTTCACCGTAACCGGCACCCGGGTCGCCCGCCGCACCGCGCCGATGATCGATCCCACGAGCGACATGTCCTTGAGGCATCCCGAGCCGCCATTGTTGCGGACCACCTTCTTGACGGGGCACCCGAAGTTGATGTCGACGTAGTCGGGCGCGAACAGCTCGGTGACCATGGCGGCCGCCCGGCCCATCGTCTCCGGGTCGGCGCCGTAGAGCTGGATGCCGATGGGCCGCTCGCACTCCTCGAACCGCATCTCACGGAGCACTCGCTTGATGCCGAGTGAAACGCCGACCGACGAGATGAACTCCGACACCACGACGTCGGCGCCGAACCGGCGCGCCAGCTGGCGGAACGGGGCTTCGCTCACCCCCGCCATGGGGGCGAGAAACAGCGGCACGTCGTGCGCGACGGGGTACGGGAACTTCATGCGCACCAACGTAATAGCGCGTTGCGCCTTGAGCAACTCGTCATTACGTTAAGCGCCGCACCTTCGCTTACGGATGGCCCTTTGCACCTGCGTGAGTTCTTCTCCGAAGACGCGATCGATCTGAATCTGAAGAGCGACTCGAAGGACGCCGTTCTCAAGGAGCTGGTGGGACTGTTGAAGCTCGACGAGAAGGCGGACGGGATGCTCTACAAGATGCTGAAGCGCCGCGAGACCCTCGGTTCCACCGGCATCGGCCAGAACATCGCGATCCCCCACTGCCGCTCTCTCGTCGTGAACCGCCTGCGCGTCGCGTTCGGACGCAAACTCGAGGGGATCGATTTCAAGGCCATCGACGACAAGCCCGTCAACTACTTCTTCCTGATCGTCGCACCGCCGCTCGAGGTTTCCAACCAGTACCTCCCCGTCCTCGGCAAGATCGCCCAGTTCGCCAAGGAAGCGGACGTGCCCGACCAGTTGAAGTCGCT
>DASSIL010000288.1:0-2767 GCA_035691925.1 Gemmatimonadales bacterium | reverse complement strand
GGTGTGAGCGCGCCACCCCTTCGCCGTCGACCGCCACCACGCCCGAGGACTCCTGCCCGCGGTGCTGCAGGCTATAGAGTCCGAGATAGGCCTTGCGAGCCGCGTCGGGAACGCCGGAAACGCCGATAATGCCGCACATGGAACGGTTCAGTCACCCATACGTTTGGGGATCGCCGAGAAATATACCTCGCGCAGTGCGGCGACGGTTTGCGAGACGGCCGCGTCGCGTAGTCGCAGGGCGAATATTCCGTCGCGCGCCTTCACGATTCCGGCGTCGTACAGCGGAACGCCCAATTGTCGTGCGAGCTGTTCCACGGCCGCCGCCTTTTCAGGGGCACAGGTCACCACGGCTCTCCCGTGGGACTCGCTGAACAGGAGATCGTGCCCGTCGAGGCCCGTCGCGTACCCGGTGAGGTCGAGATCGATTCCGAATCCCGCCCCCTGATAGGGCCCACCCATCGCGATCTCAGCGAGCGCGAGGCCGAGTCCCCCGTCGGAACAGTCGTGAGCCGAGTGGAACAGCTGCTGGCGAGCGCCGCCCACCAACAGATCGATGAGCCGCCGCTCGGCGGCAAGATCGACTGCGGGCGGCTCGCCGCCGGTACACTGCAGGACCGCTTCCCAGTACGCCGATCCGCCGAGCTCCCGGTGGGTCTCGCCGAAGATCAGGACACGGTCTCCGGGCAGGCCCGCGTGACTCGGCACGGCGTGTTCGATTCGGTCGAGCAGCCCGACCATCCCCACGACCGGAGTGGGATCGACTGCTCCCGAGGGACTCTCGTTGTAGAAGGAGACGTTGCCTCCCGTCACCGGCGTGTCGAAGGCCCGGCAGGCGTCGGCAATGCCGCGGCAGGCCTCGCGGAACTGGTAGTAGACGGCGGGACGTTCGGGGCTGCCGAAGTTGAGGCAATCGGTGATTCCGAGGGGGCGCGCGCCGGTGCAGGCGATGTTGCGCGCCGCCTCGGCGACGGCGGCCTTGCCGCCCTCGTACGGGCGCAGCCGGACGTAGCGGGCGTTGCACGCCGTCGTCATCGCGATCCCGAAGTCCGCATGGCGCACGCGGAGCAGACCGGCATCGCCGCCGGGGGGAAGCACGGTCCCGGCTTGCACCGTCGAATCGTATTGCTCGAACACCCAGCGCTTCGAGGCAAGGGGAGGGTGGTCGAGCAGGCGCAGCAGGGCCTCGCCAACGGGAAGGCGCGGGATGTTCGGCGTGGGATGCTGGGCGCGCAGTCGCTCGAGCGCGGGATCCTCTGCGGCTGCGGGTGCATAGACCGGGCAGTCTTCGACCAGACGCTGCCCCGGAATCTCCACGACGATCTCCCCGTTCCACGTGCAGCGGTACATGCCGTCGTCGGTCACACGGCCGATCGGCGTGGCCGACAGCTCCCACTTCGTCGCGATCGCCTGGACCTGTGCCACGCGGTCGTGCTTCGCCACAACGAGCATCCGCTCCTGCGATTCCGAGAGCAGGATCTCGTAGGGCGTCATCCCCGGTTCGCGCGTGGGTACGCGCGACAGGTCGATTTCCACGCCCACGCCGCCGCGAGCCGCCATCTCGGCCGACGACGACGTCAAACCGGCGGCGCCCATGTCCTGAATCGCCACGATGTGGCCCGACGCGATCAGCTCGAGGCTCGCTTCGAGCAGCAGTTTTTCGGTGAACGGATCCCCGACCTGGACCTGGGGGCGGCGCTTTTCGCTCTCGTGTGAGAGCTCTTCAGAAGCGAACGACGCGCCGTGGATCCCGTCGCGCCCCGTGCTCGAGCCGACGGCGAGCAGCACGTTGCCCACGCCGTGTGCCGCAGCGGTGATCAGCTCGGATTCGCGGAGAATTCCGACGCACATCGCGTTGACCAGCGGGTTGCCGGAGTACCCCGGCAGGAAATCCACCTCACCGCCGAGTGTGGGGACGCCGACGCAGTTGCCGTAGTCGCCGATGCCGCGCACGACGCCCGCAAACAGGTAGCGATTGCGCGCTTCGTCGAGCGGGCCGAAACGCAGACTGTTGAGGAGCGCCACGGGGCGGGCTCCCATGGTGAACACATCGCGCAGGATCCCGCCGGCTCCCGTGGCGGCGCCCTGGTACGGCTCCACCGCGGAGGGATGGTTGTGCGACTCGATCTTGAAGGCGACCGCCCAGCCATCGGGCAGTCGCAGCACGCCCGCGTTCTCACCGGGTCCCTGAACGACCTGGGGACCGGTTGTCGGGAACGTCTGGAGGACGGTTTTGGAGTGCTTGTAGGAGCAGTGCTCGCTCCACAAAGCGGAGAAGATGCCGAGCTCCGCAAAGGTCGGCGTGCGCCCGAGCAGCGCCTCGATCCGGGCGAATTCCTCGTCGGTCAGGTTGTGCTCGCGGACCAGCTCCCGCGTGATCGGCGGATCGCCGGGCAAGGTCGCCGGCGTCCGCCTCACGTGCCCTGGGCCCGCGCGCCGCTGACCCCTTTCATCACGGCGCGCAGCACTCGCGCAATGACGTTGGGGTGCGGGTGCTTGAGCACCGCCTCCGCTTCGCCCGCGTCGAACCAGATGCCGTGGCAGTGCGTGCATTGATCGATCTGCACGCCCTCCCAGTCACCGGTGATGAGATCGTAGCCGCATTTCGGGCATTTCATGAAATGCGACTTGCGCTCGGCTGCGGCGGCTTCGCGCTGGAGCGCGGAGCGCTGCTGCCGCAACAGCTCGGCGTCGCGCCGTGCGAAATACTCGTCTTCGTTCCGGCTGATCTCGCTCACGGGGTCGTCACCAGGTTGCGGCCGGGAGGCAG
>DASSIL010000287.1:0-3865 GCA_035691925.1 Gemmatimonadales bacterium | reverse complement strand
GACGCGCTGGGAGGCGGTGTGGACCGCGGTGCTCCCCTATGGCCGCGCCGGAATCATCGGCGCCATCATGCTCGGCTTCGGCCGTGCGCTCGGCGAGACGATGGCGGTCACGATGGTGATCGGGAACCGGCACGACCTCGGAGCCTCGTTGCTCGCGCCGGCCTACACCATGGCAGCGGCGATCGCCAACGAATTCAGCGAAGCCACGACCCCGATGTACCTGTCCGCCCTGGTGGCGGTCGGCCTCGTGTTGTTCCTGGTGACGATCACGGTGAACGCCCTCGCGCGGATCCTCGTCTGGCGCGTCGCCAGGGGCGCCGCGGTCGGGAGCAAGGCCTTGTGAGCGCCCGCGCGATCCGCCGCCGCGTGAAAAGCGCCACGATGACGGCAATCGTCGCCGCACTCGCGATCCTCGCCGTGCTGCCGCTGCTGCTCATCTTCGGCGACCTGATTCACAAGGGCGCCAGCTCGATCGACTGGAATTTCTTCGTGAAGGGCCCGGTCCCCGCCGGCGAAACGGGCGGCGGGGTGGCCAATGCGATCGTCGGCACGCTCATCATCGTTGGACTCGGCTGCCTCGTCGGCATGCCGGTCGGCGTGGGGACGGGGCTGTTTCTCGCCGAGTTCGGCAACGGCCGCCTGGGGTGGATCGTCCGCTTCATCGCCGACGTGCTGAACGGCACGCCGTCGATTGTCGTCGGCATCTTCGCCTGGACCTGGCTCGTGAAGCCGGTTGGGCACTTCTCGGCGCTGGCCGGCGGCGCGGCGCTCGCGATCCTGATGATTCCGATGCTCGCCCGGACAACCGAAGAGATGGTGCGGCTCGTCCCCAATTCGCTGCGCGAAGCGGCGCTCGCCCTGGGGTATCCCCGCTGGCGCACGTCGCTCACGATCGTGGTCCGCACGGCGATGGGCGGCATCGTGACCGGCGCGCTGGTGGCGGTGGCGCGCATCGCGGGCGAAACCGCGCCGCTGCTCTTCACCGCGCTCGGGAACCTCAATTTTTCGACCGCGATTCGTGAGCCGATGCAGAGTCTCAGCCTGCAGATCTTCACCTATGCGACGGGACCGTTCGAAGAATGGCACCGGCTCGCGTGGGCGGCGGCGCTGGTGCTGATGGCGCTGGTCCTGACCCTGGCCCTGGCGGCGCGCTGGGCCACACGGCAACGCTATGGGTCCTGAGCGACCGATGGCGCGGCTCGCCAGCGTCCCGAGCGTCGGGGCAGCGGTGCCCCAGCCGACCCCGGCGCGGGTCGGGCCGACCTCCCTCGGAGGCCGGCGGATGGAGCGTCCCGAAGAAGCCAAACGGCCCGACAACGCGCTCGTCCGCATCGAGACGCGTCGTTTGAGCGCGCTGTTCGGCCGCAAGATCGCGGTGCAGGAGACCTCGCTCTTTTTCCCCACAAATACGGTAACGGCCATCATCGGACCATCGGGGTGCGGCAAAAGCACGTTCCTGCGCTGCCTCAACCGCATGCACGAGCTGTCGGACGGCGGTTGGTCGACGGGATCGGTGCTGCTCGACGGCGCGGACATCTACGGCCCCGGCGTCGATCCGGTGACGATCCGGCGCCGCATCGGAATGGTGTTCCAGCGCCCGACCCCCTTCCCGACGATGTCGATCTACGACAACGTGGCGTCGGGGCTCCGGGTGGGCGACCGGGCGTACAACCGGAAAGAGATCGACGAAGCGGTAGAGCGGGCGCTGCGCCAGGGCGCCCTGTGGGACGAAGTGAAGGACCGGCTGCACACGAGCGCGACGGCACTCTCCGGCGGCCAGCAGCAGCGGCTCTGCATCGCCCGCGCGGTGGCGCCGTTGCCCGAGGTGCTGCTGCTCGACGAGCCCACCGCCTCGCTCGACCCGGCCGGCACCCAGCGCATCGAGGAACTGTGCCACGAACTGAAGCGGCAGTACACGATCGTCATCGTGACGCACAACATGCAGCAGGCGGCGCGCGTCTCCGACTACACCGCCTTCTTCTATATGGGCGAGCTGATCGAGATCGACCGCACCAGCCAGTTGTTTACCCGGCCGGCGAGGGAGCAAACGGAAGCCTATCTCACCGGGAGGTTCGGATGACCCCCTCGACCCTGGTGACCGCGCCAGAGGCGTCGAGCCGGCGCCTGAGCCCCCCGGGCCACCGTGGGACTACGCTCTTGACCATTCCGCCCGAAGCGGCCAACCCGTTTCCTGTCGTCGACGTGCGGAGCTTCGCGTTCTGGTACGGGGAGCGGCAGGCCCTGGTCGACGTGACGCTGACGATCCCGCGCCGCGCCGTGACCGCTCTGATCGGCCCGTCCGGATGCGGCAAGAGCACGTTTCTCCGCTCGCTCAACCGCATGAACGACATCATCGCCGACACGCGGCACACGGGCGATATCCAGCTCGACGGCGTGTCGCTCTACTCCCCCGAGACCGACGTGGTGGAGCTGCGGCGCCGGGTCGGCATGGTGTTCCAGCGACCCAACCCGTTCCCCAAGTCGGTGTTCGAGAACGTCGCCTACGGGCCGCGCATCAACGGCTTCGCGGCCGAGCGCGAGATCCCCCAGCGGGTGGAGCTGGCGCTGCGGCATGCGGCGTTGTGGGACGAAGTGAAGGACCGGCTCGACGACCCCGGGACGGGACTCTCGGGCGGACAGCAGCAGCGGCTGTGCATCGCCCGCGCGCTCGCGAACGAGCCCGAGATCCTGCTCATGGACGAGCCCTGCTCGGCGCTCGACCCCATCGCCACCGAAAAGATCGAAGAGCTGATCGTCGAGCTGAAACGCAACTACACGATCGTGATCGTGACGCACAACATGCAGCAGGCGTCGCGCGTGTCGGAGTATACCGGCTTCTTCTACCTCGGCCGCCTGGTGGAATTCGGTCCCACGGCGCAGCTGTTCACGACGCCGTCGGACGAGCGCACCGAGGCCTACATCACAGGACGGTTCGGATGACCCCTCAGCTGGCTCACCGCCACTTTCACGATGAGCTCTCGGAGCTCAAGTCGACGCTGCTCGCGATGTCCGCCGAGGCCCAGACCGCCCTGGCGACCGCGGTGGAAGCGCTCCTGCATCGGGACGCGTCCAAGGCGGCCCAGGTCATATCGGGCGATCACAAGATCGACGCCGTGGAGCTCGAGATCGAAGACATGGTCGTGAAACTGCTGGCGACGCAGCAGCCGATGGCGCGGGACCTCCGCCTCCTCATGTCGGCGTCGAAGATCGCCAACGACCTGGAGCGCGTCGGCGATCACGCCGTCAACATCGCCCAATCGGCGGAGCGGTTGTTCGTCGCCCCACCGATCGTGCCCGAGCCGGAAATCATCGAGATGGCCCGGATGGCGCGGCGCATGCTCGCCGACGCCCTCGACGCCTTCGTGCGCGGCGACGCCCAGGCCGGGCGCGCCGTCTGCCAGCGCGACGATCTGGTCGATTCCCTGCACGACTCGGTGTTCCGCATCCTGCTCACCCACATGATGGAGACGCCGCACATCATCACGGCCGCCATGGAGTTGTTCCTGGTGAGCCGGAACCTGGAGCGCGTGGCCGACCTCGCGACCAATATCGCGGAGGACGTGGTGTTCCTGGTGGAAGGGAAGAGCATCAAGCATCATGCGGAGATCGCGCAGGCAGTGAAGAGCTAGACTAGAGGCGATATCCGCCGGGGAGCACGACTCGCCGTTCCAGGTATTCGCGTCGAGCGAACAGGCGGATCAGCACCAGCCCCGCCACGAATCCGCCGATGTGCGCGAAGAACGCCGTGCCTCCCGTCTGGCGGGCGCCGAGCGAGGAGAGGCTGGAGAGCAGCTGGAGCACGATCCAGTAGCCCAGCATCACGAACGCCGGAATCGCGATCGACGTCACGTAGAATCCGAGAAAG
>DASSIL010000286.1:0-3189 GCA_035691925.1 Gemmatimonadales bacterium | reverse complement strand
GGCATGCAGCAGCGCCGCGTTGCGCTCGTGCACGGCGGCGAGCGGCGGCACCAGGGTGTGCAGACAGTAGATCAGCGTCGCGATCACCGGGATCCCGAGAAAGAGGATCGAGGGGAGACCGTGCCAGACGCCGGTGATCGGTCGGACATCGCAGCCGTAGGGTAGACAGAGGCCGACGAGAAGCAGCAGCGCCGCGAGCTTCTTCAGCATTGGGAAGACTCCTCGCCAGGCTGACGCGTGAATTGGGTCATGGGCGAGTGATTCCGATGGGGGCAAGAGAAGACGTGAACCCCAAATTCGTGAGCCCCGGGCTGACGCCCGGGATCAGGTGAACCACAGCCGATCTGGATTGGGATGTGGAGTGAACTCTGGTGTCGAATCATCATGCGTATCAAATGTACGCACACATTACGTGGCACACCTGGCGACGAGTGCCCTGCATCAATCGACCAACTGCCGTCGATGTGGAACGGGCTGTTGCTAACTCATCCCGCGGTACGGGCGTGCACGTCTTAAGGGGTGCCGTTCTATCCGATCACGTGCATCTGGTAGTGGCCTTCCGACCAGAAGTACGGCTCGCCGATTTCGTGAGGCTCGCCAAAAGTCGATCATCGACGATGGCAAATCGAAGGGTTTTCGGGGCCATCAAATGGGCGAGGGGATACTTCGTTGCCACATACCACCGGCGCGACCTTGTGTACCTGGAAAGGTATGTCGCGCGCCAGTTCGAACGACACCCGGATCGAATCCCAAGAGACCCGAGGCGCGAACTTCGCTGAACCCTATTCGCCCGGTGACTCACCTGACCCCGGGCGTCAGCCCGGGGTTAACGAAGGGCGGGCCGGTCGGTGGAGCTAGTCCTGGTCAGCCTCAGATGACGCCTCCCATCATCCGCTTCACCGGCTTCACCAGGGCGAACATGATCACTGCCGCAACGAGACACACCGCCGCCACGGCCCCAAACAGCTGCGACAGCGGCATGGAGCTGAAGAACCCGGCGGTCCACCCGGCGAGCTTGTTGCCCAGCGAATTGGACAGGAAGAACACGCCCATCATGAGACTCACGATGCGCTTCGGCGCGAGCTTGGTCACCGCCGACAGCCCCACCGGACTGAGGCACAGCTCGCCCCACTCTTCGATGAAGTAGGCGGCAACAAGCCACAGCGGGCTGACCTTGATCCCGGCCCCGCTCTGGGCGGTGGTGCCCGCAGGAACCAGCAGCAGGAAGGCGATGCCGGCGAACAGCAGGGCGAGGGCGAATTTCGCCGGGACAGACGGCTGCCGGGGCCCGAGCTTCATCCAGATCCAGGCGAATACCGGCGACAACGCGATGACGAACAGCGCCTGCACCGACACGTACCACGAGGACGGGTAGGAGATTCCGAACACGGTGTTGTTGGTGTAGCGGTCACCGAACAGGTTCAGCGTCGAGCCGGCCTGCTCGTAGGCTCCCCAGAAGATCGACGCAAACACAAACAACACGAACACGACGACGATGCGTTTCCACTCCTCCGCGGTGAAGCCTCCTCCGGTGCCGTCTGTGGCTGCCGCCGGTTTCGGCCGTGCCGCGAGTCGGGCCAGCCCGGGCTCCAAATGGCCTTTACCGACGACGTATTGGATCAGCCCCAACACCATTCCGATACCCGCCATCGCGAAGCCGAGGTGCCAGTTCACCCTCTGCGCGAGCCCTCCGGCGATGATTGGCCCGATGAAGGCGCCGAGGTTGATCCCCATGTAAAACACCGAGAACCCGGCGTCGCGGCGTTCGTCGCCGTCCTCGTACAGCGAGCCGACGATCGTCGAGACGTTGGGCTTGAGGAGCCCCGTGCCGATGACGATCAACACGAGGCCGGCATAGAACGTCGAGAGCGTCTTGAAGGCGAGCGTAAAGTGCCCCAGGGCGATGATCGAACCGCCCAGCAGCACGCTGCGGTATTGTCCCAGCAGGCGATCGGCGATGAATCCACCGAGAATCGGCGTGAGCCACACCGCCCCGACGTAATTGCCGTACACCGTGGCCGCATGCTTATCGTCGAATCCCAATCCACCATTCGCCACCGCGGCCGTCATGTACAGGATCAAGAAGGCACGCATGCCGTAGTAGCTGAACCGCTCCCACATCTCGGTGAAGAAGAGCGTGGAGAGCCCGCGCGGGTGGCCGAACCACTGGGAGCCGTTCACGGACGTTTCCTCCGCCGCGCCAGGATATCCTCCAGCGCGACGCGATCGATCTTGCCGTCGGTGCGCACGCGCACGTCGTAGTTCTCCCAGTACATGAAGTTCTCCAGCGCCTGCAAGAACTTCGGCGTGGCCGTTCCCTGCGGCGCGTCGAGCCACTTCTCCTTCTGATTGACGGGCTCGGCGAGCAGGATCGGCTCGAGCTGCTTCACGATGTCGGGGGTGATCGTCACGAGGTCTTCCGGCCGACTCTGGAAGAAATACAGCTGGTGCAACCGGTACAGGCGCTGCAGCTCGCGGATCGGATTGGTGTCGTCGTAGACGCGGATGTCGATGTAGCGATCGTTGGCGCCGAGGTATCCGCCGTTGGCGCGCACCACGAGCAGCGCCGCCGACTCCATGCCACGCTTGTCGCCGCCGCCCGCCTGCCCCGCCACGAGCGCCGCCATCAGCCGATCGGCGAGCGAGCCCGTCGCGCGCACGAAGGCGTCGGCCATGTTCTTCACGGTCTGGTCGGAGACCATGATATTCGCCTGAGCGGCAAAGTGACGCCCCACGATCATCGCGCCCTTCCCGCCCAGCACGATGCGGCCGTCCTCGCCGAGCGTCCGGCCCCCGGCCCAGTCGAAGCACGAGTCACCGGTCCAGCTCGCGGCGTTGCCGCGCGCGTCCACCATTCCCACCTGCCGCTGCGCCGGCCGCTGATCGCTGCGCATCACGATGCGCATCGCCTCGGGAGCCGTGGCGCCCATCGCCATGAGGCGCAGCCCGTCGTCGCCATACGCCGTGTTCCCCAGCGACTGGGTCGCCACGGCGCCCACGCCGGCCCGGGCCCACGGCACGATGCCGCCGACGTTCGGGAACTTGGATTGCACGGCGACGCCGAGGTCGCCGGTTGCCGAGTCGTACGCCACGATGCTGTAGGTGTGCGCGCGCTTGGTGAGATCGGCCGGCGCAGCCAGGGGCTGCTGCACCAGGGCCACGAGGGTCAGGAGCATCGTTACTCCTTCT
>DASSIL010000285.1:0-11292 GCA_035691925.1 Gemmatimonadales bacterium | reverse complement strand
ACGACGTCATGGCCGCCGACCGTGGCGCGGCCCGCAGTCGGCTCGAGCAGGGTGGTGAGCATCCGGATCAGCGTCGACTTGCCGGCGCCGTTCGGTCCCAGGAGTCCGAAGATCTCGCCGTCGTCGACGGCGAAGGTGACGCCGTCGACGGCGGTGAAGGTGCCGAACCGCTTGGTGAGGCCCTGGACGTCGATTGCGCTCATGTGCCGGCGGCGCTGCTCAGCGGGAGCAGGACCGAGGCGGTCATGCCGACCGCCATGCGGCGGTCGTGGTTGTCGACGCGCAGGCGAATCTCGAAGGTCTTGATGTCGCGCTTGGTGCGGCTCACATCGCGCTGCGTCGCGAATCCCGCGTCCACGCCGCGGTAGTAGACGATGCCGCGGCGCTCGGTCCCGGAGGGGAAGCGCACGGTGAGCGAGTCGCCGAGGCGGATACGATCGATATAGGTCTCCTCTACGTCAGCCCGCACCCAGAGGTCGTCGGGGTTGATCAGCGTGACGATCGGCTGGCCGGGGGTCACGACTTCGCCGACGAGCGCAGCCCGCACATCGACTATCCCGGCGATCGGCGCGCGGATCTCGCTGTAGCCGAGGCGCACGTCGGCTTTGGAGGTCTGCGCCGCGGCGGCGCGCTGCTGTTGCTGCGCGGCGACGAGGGCGCTGCGCTTCGCGGCGACCTGGCGTGCGGCGGCGTCTGCGCGAGCCACCGCGACGGCGAGGGCGGTGCGGGCGGAGTCGCCTTCCTGGGCCGACGCGCCCCCCGCGGCCTGCAGCGACTGGACGCGACCGAAGGTCGTCCTGGCATTGGCGAGGGTGGCGATGGCCTCGCTGTCCGATGCTTCGGCCGCCGCGAGATCGGCACGGGCTGCGCTCGTCTGCGCCGTCATCGCCTCGGCGCTCTGCTCGTAGTACGCGCGGTCCGCCTGCAGCTCGGCGGGGCCGAGCACGGCGAGGAGCTGGTTGGGGGCGACGGAGTCGCCTTCGGCGACCAGCAGCTTGCTCACCTGTCCCGCGACCTGGGGGCTCACGATCACGTCGTTGGTGGTGACGATTCCGGTGAGCACGAGATGGGCGGGACGGGCCCGCAGGACGTAATACCCGGCGAGCAGGAGGGCCAGGACGACGAGGATGACGAGGCCGCGTTTGCGTTTCATAAAACAAGTGTATGAAACAGTTGTTTTATCTGTCAAGCCCGGCGGGCGCATTGGTTTGACGCTGGCGTGGCGGCGGGATAGCCTTCGATTCGTTCGGCCGTCGCCGAATCACCTCGAGGGAGAGTCCATTCCGATGCCAACCGTGAGCCCCGAGCCATGCCCCGAGCGCCGTCGAGGGGGCCGTCCTGGCCCAGCGCTCCTCGCCGTGTTGTCGCTGTGCACGCCCGCGCTCGCCGCCCAGGGCGCCCTGCCACCGCTGAAGGTGGTCGACCGCCTGTGGATCGACACCACGGCCCGCGCCTGCAGCGATTTCTTCCAGTACGCCAACGGCGCGTGGATCGCGCACGACACGATCCCCGCGGCGTACTCCTCCTCGGGCGTGGCGCGCGACATGAGTGACCGCAACGAGCTGGTGGTACGCTCGGTGTTGGAGGATGCGGCGGCGCACCGCGCCACGCAGCCGGCCGGGTCGACGCCACGGAAACTCGGCACCTTCTACGCCTCCTGCATGGATTCGACGGCGATCGAAGCGGCCGGCATCGACCCCATCCGCCCGTGGCTCGCGGCCATCGATTCGATCACGACCCGCGACCAGCTGATCCCCCAGATCGCGGCGATGCAGGTGCGCGGCGTGAATGTCGCCTTCCGCTACAACCCCGAAGCCGATCCTCACGATGCCGGCCACTACCTGGTCTGGCTCTACCAGGGCGGCCTCGGGTTGCCGGATCGCGATTATTACACGAAGACCGATCCGCAATCCGACTCGACGAAACAGCAGTACGTCGAGCACATCACGAAGATGCTGACGCTCGCCGGCGAGCCGGCCGCGCAGGCGGGGACCGACGCCGCAGCGATCCTGGCGTTCGAAACGGAGCTCGCCCGCGCCGCCCTTACCCGCGTGCAGCGGCGCGAGCCGTCGGCCACGGATCACCCGACGACCGCGGCGGAGTTGCGGACCCTCGCACCCACGATCTCCTGGACCGCGTACTTCCAGACGATCGGTCTCACCGCCCCGGTCGCCAAGCTCAACGTCACCGAGCCGGCGTTCGTGCGGCGCGTCGACTCGCTGCTGCTCACCGCACCGCTCGATCAATGGCGCGCCTACCTGCGCTACCACGCGCTCGCCGATGCCGCGCCGTGGCTCAGCAGCGCGTTCGTCAACGAAGACTTCGCCTTCCGGTCGCGGTTCACCGGCGCCAAAGAGCTGTTGCCCCGCTGGAAGCGCTGCCTGCGGGAGGCCGACGGGGACCTGGGCGAAGCCCTCGGTCAGGCGTACGTCGCCAAGACGTTCCCTCCGCAAGCGCGCGCCCGCGCCAAAGCGGTGATCGACGACATCCGCGTGGCATTCGCGGCGCGCCTGCGCAAGCTCACCTGGATGTCCGACTCGACCCGCACGCAGGCGCTCGACAAGCTCAGCAAGATGGGCGAGAAGGTCGGCTATCCCGACCACTGGCGGGACTACACGAAGCTCGAGTCGGTGGACGGGCCGTTCGTCCTGAACGTCGCCCGCGCCAACGCCTTCGAATGGCAGCGAACGGTGAACCGCCCCGGCGCTCCCGTCGATACCACCGAGTGGGGGATCACCGTGCCCACCGTCAACGCCTACTACGATCCCGAGCGCAACGAGATGGTGTTCCCGGCAGGTGCGCTCGTGCCGCAGACGTTCGACCCCAAGGCCGATGACGGCGCCAATTACGGCTCACTGGGTGGCAGCTGGGCGGGGCACGAGCTGACCCACGGGTTCGACGATGAGGGGCGCCACTACGATGCGCAGGGGAACCTGCGCGACTGGTGGACGGCGGCCGATTCGGCGCACTTCACGACCCAGGCGGACCGCATGGTGGCACAGTTCGACAGCTACATCCAGATCGACACCTTCCACGTGAATGGCCGGCTCACTCTGGGAGAGAACATCGGGGACTTCGGCGGGATCCTGACGGGCTACGACGCGTTGCAGCGCGCACTCGCCCGGAACGGGAGACCGAAGCTGATCGACGGCTACACTCCGGAGCAACGCTTCTTCCTTGGCTACGCCCAGAGCTGGCGGGTGCATAGCCGCGACGCGCTGCTGCGTACGCGTGTCACCGTCGATCCGCACGCGCCGGAGCGCTGGCGCGTGAATGGGCCGCTCTCCGACTCGCCGGCGTTCGCCAAGGCGTTCGGATGCAAGCCCGGCGACCCGATGGTAAGGTCGCCGGACGTGGTCCCGCAAATCTGGTAGGAGAAGAGAGGCGTGAGAGGTGAGAGGGAGCAACTCTGCATCACCTCTCACCTCTCACCTCTGACCTCTCACCTCTCACGCAGTTCAGTCTGCCGTGGCCTCGTCGCTCTTGTTCTTGTTGCGGAACAGCCGCATCACGAACCAGATCGCGAAAATCACCAGCGCGATCTTGAGCAGGAAGAACACGACACCGAGCAGCGCGCCGAACACCGGCAGCAGCAGGATCCCGATGAGGCCGACAGCCGCGAAGCCGAGCACGGGTCTCAACACAGCGAACTCCCGAAAGAGTGAGGGCAACGCCTTGCCCTACGGGAGCCGAAACGGGCCGGTTTCATGCCGGTGACTGGCCCCGGATCGCGTTGAGCAAGTTGGGCAGATTCAGCGTCTTGGCGCGCGACTGGATCTCGTTTTGTACCCGCGGGAAGATGCCCCGGGCGTCCTCCTGGAATTTCTGAAACAGCTCCCGCAGATCGGCGGCGCTGAGCGTGCGGTTCTGCGCGTAGTAACGCTGGGCTACGTGGCCCAGGGCGTACGTCGCGGAAAAGGTCACCGCGGCACTGGCGGCGATCCCCCCGGCGCCGCCGATGATTCCGCCGAGCAGTCCACCCGCGACGCCGCGCACCAGCTTACTGACCACGCCTTCGATCGCCTGGGCCGCGGCTCCGATGCCCAGTGTCCCGGCGAGATCCTTGATCTGATTGACATCGAGCTGCTGGCCGTAGCGGCGGCCGATCTGATAGACGAGCCGCAGCTGCAGCGGCAGGATGACGAGATTCGCCAACCGATCGGGCAGCAGCTCGACGGCGCCGGCGAGCATCGCCTGCTGCAGGATCATCTGCTCCAGGTCGGGATCGGCTGCACCACCGCTCGTCGATCCACTCGCGGCGGGGGCCCCGCTGGCGAGCGCGGCGGCGTCCTGTTCGAGCTGCGACACCGCGGTGCCGCCGAGTGCCAGCGCGCCGCGCAGCTCCTCCAGGAAGGCTTGCTCCTTCTCATTCGCCGGCCCGCCGGCGTTGCAGACGACGAGCGCCAGCTCGTACGCGTAGGCACGGGCGGCGTCGTCGGAAAGGGACTTGGCCACAGCGGCGAGAGCGGGCGTGCCTTGCCGGGCCTGCTGCGTCAATGCGTCGCCGTCCGTGATCCCGAGGCGACGCATCGCCTCCTGCAGCTGCGCCTGCTCGTCTGCGCTCGCCGCACCGTCCGCCAGCGCTGCCATCAGCGCGATCGTCACGATCGGCCGTTTGTCGTTCTCGTTCATGTCGATTCTCGGTAGAGGTTCTTGGTGTCTGCGGCTGCCAGCTCTACGAGAAACGCCGCAATCCGTTCCACGACGGCCGCCAGGTAGCGCTCCCCCTTCTCGCGCGTCGCGGCGCGCGGGTCGCCGACCCCGGTGTCGTCTGTCACGGCCGTCCAGCGGCGCGGCGCCCATGCCGATCCGTCTCTCAGGCCTTCGAGCTTCCACGCCCGCGCGGCTCCGGACCCCGCCTCACCGAGCGGCCGTACGAGATCGGGGGCAACGCTCAGCATGACGCTCGTCTCGAGCTCTCCCCCGTGGTCGCCCAAGTCCGTAAAGAACTTCGCAGGATCGACGAGCTTGAACCAGCTCATGGTACAAAGGAAAGCCCGCACCTGGGGCTGCAGCTCGCGCACCATCTGGCGAAAATCGTTGCCGCCGTGTCCGTTGAGAATCACGATCTTCGGGACACCCTGCCCGTCGAGCGACCGGACCAGATCCCCGAGCACCAGCGCCTGCGTGCTGGGGTTGAGGTTGAGGCAGAACGGGATGTCGAGCTGGCCGGTCTGCACGCCGAACGGCATCGCCGGGAGCACGCTGACTTTCGCTCCTCTGTCCCACGCCAGTTGCGCGGCGCGGGCGGCAATCGCTTCCGTTTCGATCGTGTCGGTGCCGTAGGGAAGGTGCGTGTTGTGGGCCTCGGTCGCGCCCCAGGGGAGGACCGCGACCTGGTAGCCCGTCTCACGCACCGTCCGCCAGGTCACTTCGTTCAGGACATGGGCTCGGGGCGCAGCTGGCATCATCGGTCCTTGGACGTGGATGGTCAATCATAACAACGTGGGCAGCTTGCGCAGCCTCGGGAAGACGGCAGTTTGGGAGCATGCTGTGGCGCATCCTCACCGCCGTCACGTTGCTGCTGATCGGCGACCGCCCCGCCGTCCCGGACGGCGACTGGCGGATGCCCGGGAAGGACTACGCCGCCACCCGCTACAGCGGCCTCGGTCAGATCACGGCGGCGAATGCGAACCGCTTGCACCTCGTCTGGAATTTCGCGACCGGCGTCCTGGGAGGGCACGAGGGACAACCGCTCGTCGTCAACCACACGATGTACGTCGTTACGCCGTACCCCAACGTCCTCTACGCGTTCGACCTCACCCAGGACGGGTATCCGCTGCGCTGGAAGTATCGTCCCGACGTGTCTCCGACGGCGCTCGGCACCGCATGTTGCGATGCGGTCAACCGCGGCGCCGCCTATGCCGACGGCAAGATCGTCTACAACCTGCTCGATGGGCATACGGTGGCCGTCGACGCGACCACCGGGAAGCAGTTGTGGCGCACCAAGATTGCCGACATGGCACAGGGCGAAACGACGCCGATGGCGCCGTTCATCGTGAAGGACCGGGTGCTCGTCGGGCCGTCGGGCGGGGAGTTCGGCATTCACGGCTGGGTGAAGGCGCTCGATCTCAACACCGGTCGTGTCGTCTGGACGGCATACAACGAGGGCCCCGATTCGGACATGATCGCGCGGCCGGGGACGTTCCGTCCGTTCTACGACCAAGGTGCGAACCTCGGCGTGTCGAGCTGGCCGCCCGATGGCTGGAAGCGGGCAGGCGTGCCGGTGTGGGGGTGGTTGACCTACGACCCGGAGCTCGATCTCGTGTACTTCGGCACGGGAAACGCGTCGCCCTACAATGCCGAACAGCGGCCCGGGGACAACAAGTGGGCGTCGAGCGTGCTCGCCCGGCGGCCGGAGGATGGCGCGCTCGTCTGGGCGTATCAATTCACGCCGCACGAGAGCTGGGACTTCGATTCCAACGCCGAGATGATCCTCGCCGATCTCACCGTGCACGGGAAGCCGCGCAAGGTGCTGGTGCACTTCGACAAGAACGGATTCGCCTACACGATCGACCGGAGCAACGGGGAGCTGCTCGTCGCCGCACCCTTCACGCCGCTCAACTGGGCGACCCGGGTCGATTTTACGACGGGGCGGCCGCTCGTCGACTCCACGAAGCTCACCGGCGCCTCGCGCGGCAACATCAAGAACATCTGTCCCACGCTCGAGGGGGGAAAGAGTCCCGCGTCGCCGTCGTCGTATTCGCCGCGTACCGGTCTCTTCTACGTCTCGACCAACAACATGTGCATGGACTACGAGGCGGTGCCGGCGACGCACATCGTGGGCACTCCCTATATCGGCGCGACGACGCCGTACCATCCGGGCGCCGGCGGATACTCGGGGGCGTTCATCGCATGGGATGCCGCGGCCGGCCGGCGGGTGTGGGAGATCCACGAGCGTTACCCGGTGTGGAGCGGCAGCGTGGTGACGGCAGGGGACGTCGTGTTCTACGGCACGCTCGACGGGATGTTCAAGGCGGTCGATGCGAAGAGCGGCAAACCGCTGTGGCAGTTCAAGCTGGGATCGGGGATTGTGGGGAGCCCGATTTCCTATCTCGGACCCGACGGGAAGCAGTACATCGCGATCTGCGACGGCATCGGCGGCGATTGGTTTCTGCTGGCGGGCGATGTGCGCTCCGACGATCCCGCGGATGTGCGGCCGCCGGCGGATTTCATCCCCGATATCGCGCGGCGCACGAGCCAGGGCGGCACGGTGTGGGTCTTCGGGCTCGGGACCGGCCCGTGATGGCACGGGTGTGCCTGGTATGTCCGGCGGTCTGTGTCGCGCTGGCTTGCAGTCAAGGCGCCGCTCCCGCGAGTCCCCCCACTGTGCTTTCCGCGGCGCATGTCCCGGCGGGGGGTGTGGCCCCCGCGGCGGGGCGTCTCAAGAATCCGTTCGCCGGAGATCGCGCATCGGCGGATGAGGGCGGCAGAGTCTTCACGTCGATGAACTGCGACGGCTGCCACGGCGGCGGCGCCACGGGCTGGGTGGGGCCGAGTCTCGTGGATGGCCGCTGGCGCTACGGCGGATCGGATGGGGAGATCTATCTCTCCATTTATTATGGACGCCCGCGGGGGATGCCCGCGTATGGCGGGATTCTTCAGGGCGACCCGATCTGGAAGATCGTCACCTATTTGCGCTCGCAGCCGGTGCCGGCGGACGTGCCGACCGAATCATGGCAGGGTAGCCCGTAGGCGGGCGGCGCGACGATTTTGCACGCCGGCTCATCTCTCCTGGCATGAACCTCCAAGCAACGGCGTTGTTGGTTGTGATCGCCGCGGGACCGCTCGCGGCGCAGGGCACGACGGACACGGGCTTTGCCGCCATGCAGAAGCGTGGGGCGATGGTGATGGGTGTCGACCAGTACACGAGCCGGCACACCTTCGACCTGCTGCCTGACGGTGGCCGCATCGCGCTGGTGCGCGACTCCACCGACACGGCGGGAGTGCGGACGATCCGCGCCCACATGCAGGACATCGCGGCAGCCTTCGCGGCCGGCGATTTCGCCCACGCGTTCCAGGTGCATCAGCATGAGCTGCCGGGAGCGGCGGTGATGCGGCAGCGGCGCACCGCGATTCGCTACAGCGTCGACACCCTGCCGGGAGGCGGCGCGGTGCGCATCTCCAGCAGCGATGCCGTTGCCGTGCGGGCGATCCACGAGTTCCTCACCGCCCAGCGGACGGAACACCAGCACTGACGGCCCTTTTCTCCCGGTTGTGCCCGCCCACGCGCCGTGGGATAGATTGAGTGTTCCAAATCTCAACGCATGGCAACAGCCCACGAGAGGTTGGTGGACGCTCTGTCGGATCGATACCGCCTCGAAGAGGAGATCGGGCGCGGGGGCATGGCTGTCGTCTACCGCGCGTGGGACCTCAAGAATCACCGCACGGTCGCCATCAAAGTGCTGCATGAGGACCTGAGCAGCGCGGTCGGTGTCGAGCGTTTCCTGCGCGAGATCCAGACGACTGGCAACCTGACGCATCCACACATCCTGCCGCTGTACGATTCTGACGCTACCGTCGGGTTCCTGTACTACGTCATGCCGTTCAGCGAGGCTGGTGCGTTGCGCAAGCGGCTTGCGGGACACCAGCAGCTCGACGTCGATGAAGCAGTCAGGATTACATGCGAAGTGGCCGATGGACTGTCGTACGCCCACAGCCGCGGGATCATCCACCGAGACATTAAGCCGGACAACATCCTGTTCCTCGGCAATGACCGCGCCGTCATCGGCGACTTCGGGATCGCCCGCGCCGTTTCGGCTCCCGACTGCGACGACATCACCGCCACTGGCGTCAAAATCGGAACGCCTGCCTACATGAGCCCCGAACAGGTCGCTGGCGAGGAGCTCGACGGCCGGACGGACATCTATAGTCTTGGGTGCGTGTTGTACGAGATGCTCGTGGCGTCGACGCCATTCAGCGGGCCGGCTCAGGCAGTGATGGCACGCAAGTCGATCGATCCCGTGCCTCCGATTCGCACCGTCCGTCCGACTGTTCCGGAAGCATTGGAGCGTGTCGTCTTGAAGGCGCTCGCCAGGACGCCAGCCGATCGGTTTGCGACTGCCGGTGAATTCGCCGCTGCGCTCCGGAACCCGGTGGCCGCACCCGCCTTCGATGTACGGGCCGAGTCCATCGCCGTGCTCCCGTTCACCAATCTGAGCCCCGACCCTGATACCGAATACTTCAGCGACGGGCTCAGCGAGGAGATCATCAATGCGCTCGCACGAATTCCGGGTCTCCAGGTAGCGGCGAGGACTTCGTCGTTCGCTTTCCGCGGGAAGGCCATCGATCTCGCGGCGATTGGTGGAGCACTGAAGGTGGCCACCGTGCTAGAGGGCAGCGTGCGCAGGTCCGCCACGCGCTTGCGTGTGACCGTTCAGTTAGTGAAAGTCGCCGACGGGTACCAGCTCTGGTCTGAGAGCTACGATCGAGACGCCACCGATGTGTTCCAGATTCAGGAGGATATCGCACACGCTGTGGCGGCAAGGCTGCAAGCCACGTGGGATGGCTCAACTGGTGGAGTTTCGTTCCGGCGTCACACGGAGAATCTCGACGCCTATCACCTTTATCTGAAGGGCAGGTACCACTGGGAACAACGTGGTGTCGGTTTGAAAACCGCACTCGAGTGCTTCAGCAAAGCACTCGCATTGGACCCGAGCTATGCGCTGGCACACGCCGGTCTCGCTGATGCGTGTATCCTGCTTGCGGAGTATGGCGTCGTGGCGCCACGAGAGATCCTGCCAAAGGCCCGTGCGGCAATATTCACTGCACTCGACATGGCGCCTGATCTTGCAGAGGCACACAGCGCTTGCGGCGAGTTGAAGCTCGTTCTGGACTGGGACTGGCGTGGTGCGGCGGAAGAGCTTCAACTCGCCATCAAGCTGAATCCACGCGACGTCGTCGCCCGTTACCGGCTCGCGGTGCTCCTCAGCCTCGTGGCGGGACGCTTTGAGGAAGCCGGCGTCCACGCTCGGCGCGCGGTGGAGCTCGATCCACTCGCGCCACTCCCGCACTCGCAGCTCGGGCTTGTCCTCATGGCGGCTGGTCGGTACGAGGAGGCTATCCCCGCATTCCGGCAGGCGATCGACCTCGCACCGTTCCTGTTCCTCCCAAACTTCCATCTGGGAGTGCTTTACCACCATATGGGACGGATGGCGGAAGCGATCAATCGGATCCAGCTCGCTGCCGACGTGTCTGGCCGCCACCCCACAGCCCTCACAGCGCTCGCGAATTGCCTGCGGACGCAAGGTGACGCCGATGGGGTCACGCAGGTGTTCGATGAGCTGACGGTTCGCGCTCGCCGCGAGTACGTGGCGAAGTCGGCACTGGCTGTGGTCGCCGCCGCTGCCGGTCGTGTGGACGAGGCTTTTCAACTCCTCGCGCAAGCGTGCGACGATCACGATTACGTGCTGATTTACGCGAAACGCCATCCCGGTTTCAGCTTGCTGCAGTCCGACCCCCGGATCGACACGATTTACCGACGCGTCGGCTTTCAAGAGTGACTCGCTCGAGCTTCGAGCAGCCCGTCAAGTCAGCAACGGATTCCGCAGACCATACCGCTCGAGAATCCCGGCGGCGATCCGCTCGGCGTTCGCGAGGATCGTCAGGCTCGTGTTGACCGCGAGCGAGGACGGGATCGACGCACCGTCGGCTACATACAACCCGGGGTGATCGAATACCTCCCCGTTTGCGTCTGCCACGCCGCGTTCAGGAGCATCGGCCATGCGGCAGGACCCGACGTGGTGAGCCGTCGAGAAGTACGGGTCGGGATACTCTCTGCCGCTGCCGTCGATGAAGTTGACGTGCACGATGCGGCAGCCGTTGCGGAGCAAGATGTCGTGGAGCAGCGACTGCGTCGTTTCGTGATAGCGACGCAGCGCCGGGCCGAGGTCGAGGCTCGCGCACAGGCGCCCGTCGTCCCCGAGCTCGAGCGACGCCGCGGGCGGCGTGACCCCGAGACTGTAAATGACGATCACACGGCGCCGAAAGATCTTCATGAGATCCACGTTCGCCTGGCCCCAGTAGGCCGGCTCACGGGGGTCGCCGGCGAGGCGCACGTGCGTCGTGCCCGCCACGTTGATCGGCATCGCCCGTGCAGATGAGATCGTGACGCCGTGCGACTCGAGGAAGTGGTAGCTGATCATGCCGCAATGCGAGCGCCCGGTGAACATGTCGCCATCCGGGACGCCCTCGGGCAGCACGCCCGCCGCCTTGACGCTGCCGTTCATCGCGATGTGCCGGCCGACATGGTCCGAGAGCAGCGCCAGGAACGGCCGCGACGCCAGCAACAAC
>DASSIL010000284.1:0-4108 GCA_035691925.1 Gemmatimonadales bacterium | reverse complement strand
CAGCCGCCCGAGTTATTGGTGCTATTGATGTTGGTCAGGGTATCGTGACATTCCACGTACCCGTTGCCCTGCGTGACGTAATTGATGAACCCCGTCACGCTGTTGAACGCCATGCGGCCGTTGGCGAACCCGATGAACGTCTGCACCGTTTCGGTGCGGTTCCACTCCCCGCCGAACTTGAAAAGGTGGGTGCCTTTGGCGAAGGAAAAGTTGTCGAGCAGCTGGATGCGGTTGTCGTGATCCTTGATCGGCAGGAAGAACGGCATCCCGAACCGGAACGCATTGACGAAGTCGATGTCCGTGTCCTTGAACGGCGTCCGCGAGACCGGGTTATTCGGTCCGTCGTACGGCCGGGGCCGGTCTTCGCGCGAATACTGGAACCGGATCTCATTGGTGGAGTTCGACCCGAGGTAGGAGTGCAGGCTGCCGTTGACGGCGTTGGAGTAGTCGCGCTCCAGGCCGTTGGCGGAGGCGCCCCAGGTGTCGAAGTCGAATGTGCCGTTCTTCTGTTGCGACCAGGTGTAGTTGTATTTGAGCGACAGGTTCTGCTTTTCGGACAGGTGGAAGTCGAGCTTCACCATCGCGACCCGGGCATCGTTGGTGCGCGCGATCGAGCCGAAATCGCCGCCCAGGACCGGGTAGCGGGTGCCGAGGAAGTTTACCAGTGAATCGAGCGCCGCCGACTGCGGCCGTGTCGTCTGCTTCGTCTCGTTATAGATCTGCTGGTCGTACGCGACGAAATAGAACGCCTTGTCCTTCTTCAGCGGTCCGCCCACCGTGAACCCGAACTGATGCTGCGAAAAATCGGGGTTGAACTTCTGGATCGACCCGCTGGGAGCGGTGTGCTGCGGCGTACCGGACAGGGCGTCGAACTTGCCGTAGTAGTGCAGCGAGCCGTGAAGGTCGTTCGTCCCCGACTTGGTGATCACGTTGACGAAACCCGCCGAGGCGCGCCCGAATTCGGCATTCGCGCCGTCACTCACCACCACGACCTCCTGCACCGCGTCGAGGTTGAAGGTGAACGGCGGGCGCTGTCCACCGCGCTGCTCGCCGAAGAACGGATTGTTGAAGTCCGCTCCGTCGACGGAGACGTTGTTGTGAATGCCCCGCTGTCCCGACACCGTCAACTCGTCGCCGTCCGGCCCCTGTACGATCGACACGTTGGGGGTGAGCAGCGTCAGATTGAGGTAGTTGCGGCCATTGTTGGGCAGGCCCGCGATGGCCTGCACGGGGATGCGCTGGGAGGTCTCCGTTTTCGTCGGATCGACGACGGCCTGCGTCGCCTCGACGTTCACCGCCGCCAGGGTGATCGCGAGCAGGCTGAGGCGCAGGTCGACGCTTTGGCCCACCCGCAGGGTGATGTCCTTCTGCGTCACCGCGTTGAAGCCCACCGCCCGCGCCGTCACCTCGTAGGTGCCGAGCGGCAGGAGCGTCGCCGCGAAGTTCCCGCCCACGTCGGACGTCACGGTGTGCTGGAAGTTGGTCTGTGTCTGGTGCAACACGACCTGCGCTCCGCTGACCGGCGCGCCATTCGGGTCGACTACGACACCGCGGATGATGCCGGTCGTGGCCTGAGCCTGCGCGGCGACGCGAGTGAACGGCAACGCGATGAGGATGGCGGAAAGCAACGACCCGGCGAGCCAATGGCGAGACCGCACTGGCAGCATGACGACCCCCTCCCGGTGTGTGGTGCGTTTGGGCGGCGCCTAGCGTAGCACGCCTCCAGAGGGTCCGCAAGCCGAATTTGCCCGTGCGGAATTCCCGGGTAGAATTCCATCACCCACAACTCTCAGGATGGTGATCATGACGGGCCGCCTCTTCGTCGCCCTGGCCCTCGCCTGCGGCGTACTGCTGGGCTGTAATCGGAAACCCGCGCCCCCGCCGGCGCCACCGACCGCAAACGTCGTGAGCATCACCGCGAGCGACTACGCCTTCGCCGCTCCGGATACGATTCCTGCCGGGCTCACGACGGTGAAGCTCGCGAACGCGGGCAAGGAAGTGCACCAGGTCGTCTTCCTCCGTGTCGACTCGGGCAAGACGCTGGCCGATGTTGCGAACCTGATGAAAGACCCGAACGCGAAGGTCCCCGGCTGGTTGGCTTTCCCAATGGGCGCAAACGGCATCGTTCCCGGCGATTCCGGCAACGCGACGGCGACGCTGACCGCCGGCCATTACGCTCTGGTGTGCTTCATGCCCTCCCCCGACGGGACGCCGCACGTGAACAAAGGCATGGTGCGCCCGATCGAAGTGAAGGCGTCCACCGGCGCCGCGGCGGCCGAGCCGACCGCCGACATTACGATCACCGAGAAGGACTACACCTGGGACGTTTCGGGCCCAATCACCGCCGGCACGCACACCTTCCGGGTCGAGAACGCAGGCCCGCAGCTGCACGAAGTCCAGATCTTCCAGATCGCCCCGGGGAAAACGCCCAAGGACCTGCAGGCCTGGTTGACCGGGGGCATGAAGGGGGAACCCCCCGCCAAACCGATGGGCGGCTTCGTCGGGCCGATGCCAACGCCCGGGGAGCACGGCTTCTTCACGGCGACGCTCCCTGCCGGGAATTACGTGTTCATCTGCTTCGTTCCGGACCTGAAGGACGGCAAGCCGCATGTGATGCATGGAATGATGAAGGAAGTCACGGTGACCTGATGACTGGGGAGTGGGGAGCGGGGAGTGGTTCGTGACGGTGCCAGCCGACCATCACGACAACGAACTACTCCCTACTCCCCACTCCCTGCTTCTCCATGCAGAATCCCGACATCGCCCGCCTGTTCGACGAGGTCGCCGACCTCCTCGAAATCCAGAGTCAGAACCCGTTCCGCGTGCGCGCCTACCGCAACGCGGCCCGCATCGTGCGTGACTACCCGCGGCCGCTGCTCGACGAAGTCCGCCAGGGCGCCGACCTGACGGCGATCCCCGGCATCGGGGAGGATCTGGCCGAGAAGATCGCGGCGATCGTGACGACAGGGGAGCTGCCGCTCCACAAGGAGCTCGCGCGGAAGCTCCCCGCTGGCCTGCTCGACCTGCTGCGCATCCCCGGACTCGGCCCCAAGCGCGTGAAGACGCTGTACACCAAGCTCAAGGTGAAGTCGGCCGCCGATCTCGAGAAGGCACTCGCCAAAGGCTCGGTGGGGAAGCTCGCCGGGTTCGGCCCGGTCATGGTGGAAAAGATCCGTGCGGGACTGGGCGCGGCGCTGCATGTGGAGCGCCGCCTGCTGCTGCCCGAGGCCGAAGTGCACGCCAAGGCCTTGCTCGCGTACATGCGTGAAGGCGGTGGACTCACGAACCTCGAGGTCGCGGGGAGCTACCGGCGGCGGCGCGAGTCGATCGGCGATCTCGACATTCTCGTGACCACGAAGGACCCCGCGGCCGCCATCGAGCGGTTCGCCGCGTATCCCGACGTGGCGAAGGTCGCCTCCCGCGGCGACACCCGCGTCACGGTGCAGCTGCGCGGCGGCTTGCAGGTGGATCTCCGCGTCGTCGAGCCCGCGGCGTATGGCGCCGCGCTCATGTACTTCACCGGCTCCAAGGCCCACAACATCGAGCTGCGCCAGATCGCGCAGGACAAGGAATACAAACTGAATGAGTACGGGGTGTACCGCGGAACGCGCCGCATCGCCGGGAAGACCGAGGCGGAGTGTTACGCGAAGCTGGGGCTCGACTGGATCCCTCCCGAGCTGCGGGAAGCCCGGGGCGAGATCGCCCTCGCCCGTGCGCACCGTCTCCCCACCCTCGTCACCCTCGACGAGATCCGGGGAGATCTCCAGATGCACACGACCGAATCGGACGGTGAAGCCACGCTCGAGCAGATGGTCGAGGCGTGCCGGGCGCGGGGCTACGCGTACTGCGCTATCACCGATCACTCGAAGCGCGTGACGATGGCGCTCGGCCTCGACTCCAGGCGGCTGCGGGCGCAGTGGAAGACGATCGACGCGTGGAACGCGCGCTCACGCGACTTTACGATCCTGCGGAGCGTCGAGCTCGACATTCTGGAGGACGGCACGCTCGATCTCGCCGACGACGTGCTCGCCGAGGCCGACTACGTCGTGGCATCGATTCACTACGGCATGACGCAGGGGGAGCGCGAGCTCACGCGGCGCGTGATCGG
>DASSIL010000283.1:0-4323 GCA_035691925.1 Gemmatimonadales bacterium | reverse complement strand
CGGGCGGCGCAGCGTGCGCCGCAGCAGATCGGCGAGCCGGGCGAGCATGGTATCGGCGGCGGCGACATCCTCGTACATCACCGACGAAATCGTGTTGAGCACGTTGAAGAGGAAATGTGGCCGCAGCTGTCCCTCGAGCGCGCTGAGGCGTACCCGCGTCAGCTCCGTCTCGAGCTGCGCCACCCGCACCTCGCGATCGCGCGACTCCGAGTAGCGATCGAACAGATAGACGAGCCCCATCCACAACGTGAACCCGAGCACGTCCATCGGGAACTCCATCGCGTAGCGCAGCGGCATGCGGCCGTAGTCGTATGCCCCGAGTCCGAGCAGCGGGAACAACAGCGCCCGCGTGACCGCATTCCAGCTCGTGTGCATCGCCGAATAGACCGGAAGGATGGCGACGTGCACCAGGAGCAGCCGCCAGCCAGCGGCGCCGCTCCGGCGCGCGCGCCGCGCGACCCAGATCGCGAGCGGGAGCAGGACGGCGGCCCCGTACGCGGCACTCATCTCCTCGATGAACTTGATCGCAAGCGGCTCGCTGTTGCTGCGTACCAGCACATCGAGGTAGTGGTACGAGAACTCGAGCAGGCCGACCAGCGTGAACGCCGCCGTCCACAGCGCCGCGAGCCGCCACCCCTTGAGCCGCATCGTCCGAAGCTACCGCGCCGCGCGCCGCAGGGAGAAGATCCCCATTTCGGGACCATCGGCGCAGGTGCTCTCGACCTTCACTTCGCCCTCGAGCAGCGTGCCCGCGTTGGCCTGCGCACCGGACCCCGTGATCGTGCCGCCGCAGTGTTTGGCGGTGAAGGCGAACGCCAGCGAGAAAGTGAAGCCGGTCCCGTGTGTGTGCGCCACGATGGGACCCGTGAGTTGTCCGTCATCTGCGGTGACGTCGCCGAGCAGTGAATCGCCTGCCTGGCGCAGGGTCATCGTGGTCGGATGCCGGTCGCTGTCGTTGATCCGCAGCTCGCCCTTCCACGCACCAGCGAGATCCCGAGGAAGTGTATCGGGCCCCGGATCCCGGGCCCCGGAAACCGCAAAGGCGATCAGGTAGTCCCCCAGGCGATCCGGGCCGAGCCGGTCGTGACCGCCGGCTGCGATGACGACGTACTGCCGGCCGCCCGCCAGGTACGTCATCGGCAGCGCGTGACCAGCGGCTGGGAGGGGCGCGCTCCACAGCTCGCGCCCGGTTGCGATGTCGAAGGCGCGAATGTGCTCGTCGAGCGAGCCTGCACCAAAGACGAGATGACCTGCGGTGACGAGGACGCCGCCGATCGAGATCGATCCCATCGTCGTGCCGCCGGGAGCGTCGGCCATCCCGCGCAAATAGCCATAAGGCACACGCCAGCGCACGGCGCCGCGCGTCAGGTCGAATGCCACGAGCTCGCCGAACGGCGGCGGGGTGCACGGCAGCCGGTCCGCGCCGAGCAGCGTTTGCCGCATCATCCCGTATGGAGTGCCGCGTTCGCCGTTGATCTCGACGCCCGGATGGGCCCGTCGCATCGCGCGGATCGAGTCCCGCGGAATCAGCGTGACCACCATCGCGAGTCGGTTGAGCGGCGCAACGAGGACTCCGTCACGCTCGTCAATCGACACCCCGGACCAGTTGAAACCGCCGAGGTGACCGGGGTAGTGAATCGTCCCGCGCAGCGAAGACGGAGTGAAGATCCCCTCGGAGCGCAGCGAGGCGATCCAGGCGCGGCACCTCTCCTTGGTCTCCGGAGTGACGCCCCAGGCATCCGACGCGGGGAGGCTCTCCGGGACGAAGCGATAGGCGGGCGGCGGGAACGGCTGTGTCGGCGACGCTTCCTCTCCCGGCACGTCGCTCGCCGGGACGGGCCGCTCCTCCACCGGAATGAGCGGCTGTCCTGTCGTACGATCGAGAATGAACAGATGACCCATCTTTGTCGCGACGGCGAGCGCGGGCAGGTCCTTCCCGCCGCGATGCAGCGTGAACGCGACGGGCTGCGCCGGGACGTCATAGTCCCACAGATCGTGGTGTACGACCTGGAACGTCCACACGACCTGCCCGGTGGATGCGCGCAGCGCGACGACGGCATCGGCATACTGGTTGGCGCCGAGCCGCTCACCGCCGTAGAAATCGGGCGACGCGCTGCCGACCGGCACGAAGACGAGATCGCGTGTCGTATCGGCGGACAGCACACTCCAGGCGTTGGCGGCGCCAGTCTGATGCGCGTACGTCCCGCGCCAGGTGTCGTAGCCCGGTGCTCCCAGCGTGCGCGGGATGGGATCCCAGCTCCACCGCTCCGCCCCGGTGCGCGCATCGTAGGCTCGCACCACGCCGTTCGGCGCATCGAGCCGGTTGTTGTCGCCGATCGACGAGCCGACGATCACCAGACCGCCGACCACCGCCGGGGGCGACGTCACTTCGTACTCCCCCGTCTCCTCGGGCGCGTTCAGCAGATCGTGCGTGAGGTCGATCGTGCCGTGATTCCCGAAGTCGTCGCAGGGGCGGCCGGTCGCGCCGTCGAGCGCAATCAAACGGGCGTCGACCGTCCCGATGTAGACGCGGAGGCGACAGGTCGTCCCGGCTGGTGCGCTCCGGTCGAGCCATGTGGACACGCCGCGATTCGCGAGATCACCGTAATCGCCGTGCAGATCGACCATCGGATCGTAGGTCCAGCGCTCCGATCCCGTTCGCGGGTCGAGCGCCGACACCCGGCCGAGCGGCGACGACACGTACAGCGTGCCGTCGACGAGCAGCGGTGTCGCCTCGAAGCGGCCGTGGCGGCGCAGCAGGTCGCCGGTGCGGTACACCCACACGGGCTTCAGGCTCTGGACGTTCGCCGCGGTGATCTGGTCCAGCGCCGCATAGCGGCGGCCCGCCGCGTCGCCGCCGTATGCCGACCATTCCGTCGACTGGGCGTGCGATTGCGCTTGTGCCTGCGCCGCCACCAGGACCACCATGAAGGCTTTCACGATCCGCTTCCTCTGTTGTTCAGTCGCTGGATGAATAGCCACAGCGATGGGGAGGGGACAAACATCCCGGGATGAGACGGTCTGGGGAGGGACGGACAGGACGCCGGGCGGCTTCCGGGATATGTTTGCGGTCCACCAAGGAGTCCGATAATGGGTCGCCGCTTCCTGTTGAGCCTCTTCCTAGTCGCGCTTGCTGCCCCGCTTTCCGCCCAGAGTCTCGAAGACGAAGCGGTGCAGCGGATGACGGAATACCTGCGCATCAACACCACCAATCCACCGGGCAACGAAGACCAGACGATGCTGTTCTTCGCCCGCATCCTCAAACAGGAAGGCATCCCCTTCGACACGGCGTCCTCGGCGCCGGGACGCGGCAACATCTGGGCACGCCTCAAAGGAGGCTCCGCGCCGGCGCTCGTGCTCCTGTCCCACATGGACGTCGTGCCCGCCGATCCGCGGTACTGGAAGCACGACCCCTTCGCCGCCACCGTCCAGGACTCGGAGATCTACGCCCGCGGCGCGCTCGATACGAAGTCGCTCGGCATTGTGGAGCTCGAGGCGTTCCTCTCGCTGCACCGGCGCAAGGTGCCGCTCGCGCGCGACGTGATCTTCATGGCGACCGCGGACGAGGAAGCGGGCGGTTCGTTCGGTGCGGGTTGGGTGGTGCAGCACCGTCCCGAGGCGTTTCGCGGCGCCGGCTTCCTGTTGAATGAAGGAGGAGACGGCACCATCGAGGACGGCCGCAAACAGGTGGGCATCGAGGTCACCCAGAAGGTCCCGCTGTGGCTGCGTCTCGTTTCGACTGGGGAGCCGGGCCACGGGTCCGTTCCGCCGGTGGCGTCCTCGGTGAACCGGCTGATCCGCGCCCTCGATCGGCTGCAGACCTATCAGTTCGCGCCGCGCGTCGTCCCGGCCGTCGACACCTACTTCAAGGGATTGGCGCAGAACGCCGCCCTGGATTGGAGGCCGGCGTTCCAGGACATCGCCACCGCCGTCAGCGACCCGGGCCTCCTGTTGCGTCTGCAGCTCAAGGATCCGGGGCTCGCCGCGCTGCTGCGCAACACCTGCTCGATCACCATGCTCGAGGCGAGCAACAAGATCAACGTGATCCCGCCGGAGGCCGCCGCCCGGCTCGATTGCCGCCTGCTCCCGGATCAGGACCGCCAGGCGTTCCTCACCGAGCTCGCCGGCGTCATCAACGACCCGGGAATCAAGATCGAGCAGATCATGGGCTTCACCGCGGCGGTGTCACCCACCGACGATCCGCTGTATCGCGCGCTGGTGAGCGTGACGCACAAGTACTATCCCGACGCCAATGTCGTTCCGCAGGTTTCGACCGGATTCACCGACAGCCACTTCTTCCGCGATCTCGGTATCAACTGCTAC
>DASSIL010000282.1:0-2010 GCA_035691925.1 Gemmatimonadales bacterium | reverse complement strand
CTTCGGCGTGCGCCGCTGCGTCGTGTAATCCACATAGTGCAGGCCGAACCGGTTCGTATAGCCGTCGGCCCACTCGAAGTTGTCCATCAGGCTCCACAGGAAATAGCCCTTCACCGGTACGCCGTCGGCGATCGCTCGCTGCAACTGTGTGAGATAGTTGCGCAGGAACATCACGCGATCGGTATCGTAGACCTGGCCGTCCCCCGCCGGGATATCGGAAGACGAGCAGCCGTTCTCCGTGACGTAGATCTCCGGCACGTTCCAGAGCTTCGCCACGTGATGCGGCCCCCAGTACAACACCTCGGGGCCGATGAACAACCACGGCGATGCCATGTGCGGATAGGACGCCGGATTCGGCACGACGGCGAATCCGCCCGGCCCGGCGTCGGCGCGCACGAACATCGGCTGGTAGATGTTGGTGCCGACGAAATCGAGCGGGCTCGAGATGATCTTCAGATCCTCAGGCGTGAAGTGCGGCGCGTCGGCGCCGGTCGTCGCGAGATAGGCGTCGCTGTATTTCCCCTCCATGATCACCGTGAGGTACTGCGCGTTCACTTCGCGCGTGGCACGCTCGGCCGCGGCGATGTGGGACGGAGACTCGATCACGGGAACGCCCACCACGAGATTCTCGGCCAGGCCGACTTTCGTCCCCGGCTTGCCTTTGGCGCGGATCGCCTGAACGGCGAGTCCGTGGCCCAGCACCCCGTGATGGCGCGCCTGGTTGAACCGTCCGGGCGGCAGCTTCACCCCGGGCGCATGGATGCCGAGGCGGTAGCCAAGCTCCATAAAGGCCCCGAACTCGTTGATGGTGAAGATGTGCTTCACCCGGTCGGTCAGCCGCTCGGCGACGTACCCCGCATACTCGCCGAAGGCCTGCGACGTTTCGCGGGACTCCCAACCGCCCACGCGGTCCTGCAGCGCCTGCGGCAGGTCCCAATGGTAGAGCGTCGCAAACGGCTCGATGCCGTTGGCGAGCAGCTCGTCCACGAGACGACTGTAAAAGTCGAGCCCCTTCGGATTCGGAGATCCCGATCCTTGAGGGAAGACGCGGGGCCAGGCGATCGAAAACCGGTACGACTTGACGCCGAGCGCCTTCATTAACTGGACGTCTTCCTTGTAGCGGTGGTAATGGTCGTCGGCGACGTCGCCGGTCGCATTGTTGACCACCTTGCCGGGTGTGTGCGAGAAGGTGTCCCACACTGATGGACCACGCCCGTCTTCTGCGACGGCGCCCTCGACCTGGTACGACGCGGTGGCCGTTCCCCAGAGAAAGCCGGCGGGGAAAGCCCGCGGCTCCACCGGATGACGGGCACCGGCCTCCCGACGGACGGGCCCCTCGATTGGGAGCGCGGCGGCGGAGGTCGCGGTGGCGCCGAGCGTCGCGGCGCCGGCGAGCTTCGCGAACTGGCGCCGCGTGATCTGGTCGGACATCAGACTCTCTCCTCGCGGGGTGTGGTGCCGAAGGAGATAGCACGAATCTCCACCCCTGGACACTGCGGCGCGGCCGGGTCTAATGTCTTTCATGCCCGACAACCGACTCGTGTTCCTGCCCGTGCTCCTTCTGGCCCTCGCGGCCCGGTCATCATCCGCCCAAACCGCGCTGCAGCTCCGCTGGGAGCTCGAAAAGGACGTCTTTCGGGGCGACACCAGCGGCTCCCGTGCCGTTTTCACTCTCACCAATCACGGCGCCAAGCCGCTCGGCGCCTCCGGGTGGGCGATCTACTTCAGCGCGCTGCACGGCGCGCAGCCCGGCTCGGTCGAGGGCGGGTTCACGATCGAAGACGTGACGGGGGATCTGCACCGCCTCGTCCCCGGAGCCGGCTTCGCCGGCCTGCCACGAGGTGCCAGCATCCGCATCCCGTACCTCACCTGGGGCTTTCTGCTGAATCAGAGTTTCGTCCCCAAGGGTCCCTATATCGTGTTCGACAGCGCGAACGGGACGGGCCATCGGATCAACGATTTCCTCGCTACGCCATTCGAGCGGCCGCCGCAGGGCGAAGGACACGACCC
>DASSIL010000281.1:0-2720 GCA_035691925.1 Gemmatimonadales bacterium | reverse complement strand
TGGGTACGGAATCGAGGGATTCCTGCGCCGCGGCGCCCGTCCCGGAGAGCACCAGTAGCAGGAGAGACGTGCAGCCGGTCCGGCACTCGCGTGTCATCGAGGGTCAACCTAGCCCGCTCGAGCGACCCGGTGGGGCGATTTCCGGTCTCCTAATGCGTGATTCATGAGAAGCTTAGGCGCGCAGCGCTAGGGTGATTTCCAGGGAACACTTGCGCCTGCAACGGAGGTCGCGATGACCCGCCGGACCAGCAGAGCACGCCGCCATCTATACGACATCGAGCGCCGGTTGGACGTCCTCGAGCGGCGGATCCGCGCACTGGAAGACTTCCGTACAGTCCTGCCGCGCCGGTCCGGGGGGCCCGTCCCACCGTCAGCCCGGATCGAGGTCTTGCAGGAGGTCGGCCTATGATCGCCAATCACATCCCCGAAGCAGTCACCATCCCTATCGGGTTGCGGCACTCGGTCCCGGGGATTTTGGCGTTGCCACCCCGTCCCCTGGGGGTGGTACTGTTCGCACATGGCAGCGGCAGCTCGCGATTCTCGCGTCGCAACCGGTATGTGGCCGATCGGCTGTTCGACGCCAACCTCGGGTGGCTGCTCTTCGACCTGCTGACCGATCGGGAGAGCCAGTCGCGCGACAACGTGTTCGATATTCCCCTGCTCGCCGAACGGTTGCAGCTCGCCACCGAATGGGCCGCCGCGTACCCGGCCACGCGCGACCTCGTGCCGGGGTACTTCGGTGCCAGCACCGGCGCCGCGGCCGCACTCATGGCCGCGGCAGGAACAACGCGCATCCGGGCGGTGGTCTCACGCGGCGGCCGACCCGATCTGGCCGGGGAGTGGCTGCGGCGCGTGACGGTGCCGACGCTCTTGATCGTGGGCGGGGAGGATCACGTCGTCCTCGAGCTCAATGCGCGGGCGCTGGAGCTGCTGGGTGGGACGAAGGAGATCATTGTCGTACCGCGGGCCACCCATCTATTCGAGGAGCCGGGGACCCTCGAGCGTGTCGCCGACGAGGCGGCCCGTTGGTTTGGCCGCTATCTACCCGTCGGCGCCGACGAGCCCGCGCGCAGCCTCACGGCCAACAGCGCCTGAGGTCGCAGTCGCCGCAGGATCCAGCATCCCGATGTAGGGAAGGGTGCGGAGCTGGTTCTCGTAATCCAGCCCGTAGCCGACGACCCACTGATCCGGGATGTCGAATCCGACGTAATCGATGTGCAGCTCCGGCGGCACGCGGTCCAGCTTTCGCGTGAGAGCGCAGATCTTGAGCGACGCGGGATTACGGGCGCGCAGCATGCGCGTCAGGTACGCGAGCGTTCCGCCGCTGTCGACGATGTCCTCGACCAGGAGCACGTGGCGCCCGGCAATGGGGACGCGCAGGTCCATGATCAGCCGCACGTCCCCCAACGGCGTCGACCCGTGCTCGTACCGCGACAGCGCGACGAAGTCGACACTGCACGGCACCGTCAGCCGCCGTGACAGATCGGCGAGGAATATGAACGCCCCCCGCAGGATGCCGACCAGCAGGAGATCGTCCACGTCGGCGTAGTCGCGGGAGATCTGCGCGGCGAGCTCGCCAATCCGGGCGCCGATTCGATCGGCGGAGAGCAGGACCGGCGGAGGCTGAAGCACGGCGACTAGACTCGCGCTGCCGCCACCGCCGCGACGATGTCGGTCTGCGAGATCACCCCGACGAGCGCCCCGCGGTCCTCGACGAACAGCCGCTTCACTTTCCCGGCGAGCATGCGTTTGGCGACCGCTCGCACGTCTTCCCCCGGGCGGGCGGTCTCCGGCCACGGCGTCATCACCTCGAGTACCAGGGTCTGCTCGAAGAGATGCTCCCGTGAGGCTTCGGTATGGCACTTCGCTTCGGCCTCGAGGATGTCGCGGATCGAGCAGATCCCGACGGCACGCCCGAGGCGGTCGAGCACCGGCAGCGCGGAGACGCCACTGTCCGCGAGCACGTTGACGGCGTCGGCGACGGTCGCGTCGCTCCCGATCGTCCGGAGAGCGGTGCGCATGATTTCGGATACGAGCATACACGGCCTCCTAGAGCTTGGTACCGGGGACGGCACCGGCGACGGCCCCGACGATATCGGATTGGGTCAGCACGCCGACCAGGGAGCCGTCGAATTCGACGAACAGACGGTGAATCTCGCCATAGAGCATCTGGCGGGCGGCCTCACGAATGTCCTCGTCCGGGCTGACCGTGACGGGCTTCGCCGTCATGATCTCACGAACCTGCGTTCCCTCGAGAATCCCAGCACGGTGCTCCGGGTCCGTGGCTTCGGCGAGCAGCTGCAGCACGTCGGTCGTCGACACGACGCCGATCAGCTGACCGCGCTTGCTCACCACCGGCAGGCCGGAAATGTGCTTGTCGGCGAGGATCTCCACGGCGTCGGCGACGGAATCGTCCGAGCCGATGGTCTCCAGGTTGGTCTGCATGATGTCGGCGACTCGCATGGCCTCCCCCAAGTGGTGTCCGTAGCGCAAACGTCGCCGTTGTCCGATGAAGGACAGATGAAGTGCGGCTGAGAAAGGATGAAGACGGAACGGTCCGCTCAACCGAACTGCAATTCGGCGAGCGGACCGTTCGTGAGCGGGGGTCCCGTTCCCTTGCCGTCCAGGACCTTCCCGGCTCACCTGACGCCACAACAATGTGCACGGCGGTCCTGAGAATGCGATGAAACGATCGTGCAGGCTTCTTCATCGCTACCGGC
>DASSIL010000280.1:0-4723 GCA_035691925.1 Gemmatimonadales bacterium | reverse complement strand
GACGCAGCCGCCGGTGCGGTACTTCATCGGCCGCGTCAACGTCACCTTCTGAGCCGAGGCACTGACCATGAGAAACACCACGCTCTTGCTGTTCGCGGCGGCGTTCTCGCTCGTGCCGCTGGCCGGGTGCAACGATCCGCTCAAGGTTACTGATCCGGATGTGCTCACGCCGGGTCAGCTGACCGACGCGTCGAAACTTCCCACCATCCGGGCAGGCGCCATCGGCGATTTCTCGCTGGCATATACCGGTGACGGCTCCGACGGCTCGGGTGGCACCGAGGGGGCGATCATGTACGGCGGCTTGCTCGCCGACGAATGGATCAACTCCGAGACCTTCCCGACGCGCATCGAAGTCGATGCGCGGACGATCCATACCACCAACGCCGATCTGGACACGTGGTTCCGGACACTGTCGCGGTCGCGGCGGTCGGTCGAGAACGCGGCGGGGCGGTATGCGCAGCTGGCGAAGGGCGATCCGGGGTATCCCGAGATGCTGTCGCTGGCAGGGTACACGTACATCTTCTTCGCCGAGAATTACTGTAATGGCGTGCCGATCAGCCAGGCGACGCCGAGTGGGACGCTGGTGTATGGCGATCCGCTCACGAATGCTCAGCTGCTCGACACGGCGATCGCGCGCTTCGATTCGGCGCTGGCGGTGTCGAGCGATGCCGACATGTCGAATTTCGCCCGTGTGGGAAAGGGGCGGGCGTTGAACGATCTGGGCCAGTTCGCGGCGGCAGCGACCGCCGTGAGCGGCGTTCCCACGTCGTTCGCGTATTTCCTGGAGCATTCCGAGAACACCGACCGGGAAAACAACGGCGTGTTCCGCGCCAACGTTCCCGACCAGCGTTATTCAGCCGCGGACGCGGAAGGAGTCAATGGCTTTCCCTTCCTGTCCGTTGCGGATCCGCGCACGCCGATTCAATTGGATCCGGCAGGGACGGGATTCGATGGGACGACGCCGCTGTATGACAACCTGCGCTACGGGGATCGGACATCGTCGATCACCCTGGCGACGGGCGTCGAGGCGCGGCTCATCGAAGCGGAGGCGGCGTGGCATGCGAACGACACGCTTGCGGGCGGTGGGTTCTATACCGCCCTGAACAATCCGCGGGCCAATGCCGCGGACCGCGGGTACTTCGACGCCACCACGCGTCCCGGCACACCGGCCATCGGGGTGCTGCCGAACCTGACCCCGGCCAGCGCCGTCGCTGCCGGCAGTACGCTCGATCTGTTGTTCAACGAGCGGGCGCGCTGGCTGTGGCTCACGGCGCATCGTTTGAGCGACCTGCGGCGGCTGATCCGCCAGTACGGCCGCCCGGCCAACACCGTGTTCCCGACGGGACCGTACTTCAAGGTCCAGTTCACCAGCTACGGAACGGACGTGAATTTCCCGATCCCGATCGACGAGCTGAACAACCCGAACTTCACTCAGTGCACGGACCGTAACCCGTGAGTGAGATCGCGGCGTAACAAGAGAGCGGGGGCCGAATTCGGCCCCCGCTTTTTGTCGGTGTCCCCTTCACACGATCGATCAGGACTGCGGGCCCTGCTTGGTGTGGATCTCGATCACGCCGCTCGTGGCGTTGGTGCCGTAGTAGGTCGTCCCCTCGATTCCCGACATGACGTTGATCGTTTCGATCTGCCCTGCGGGAATCTGGGCGAGGACTTTCCAGTCGGCCGAGCGCACCCCGTCGACGATGACGACGGGCGCATCTTCCAGGTAGATGCTCGAGCGGCCGTGCCAATGGATCCGGGCCGGGTTGCCGTTGCGATCGTCCTCCAGAGTCAGCATCGGCGCATCGTGTTTCAGCACCTCCCACGCGTTCTTTCCACCCGAGCGCTCGATCTGCTCGGCGGTGATGACCAGGCCACCGGTGCTGGGACCGGTGTGCGTGCTGCTCGAGGTGGCGTGGGAGCAGCCGAGGACGCTGGTGAGGGACGCGGCAACGAGGACTGCGGACCGACGGAAACGGATCATGGGGACCCCCTGGGAGACGCCGTGTGCTTCGGGCTTGCTGGCTAATACTCGGCGGCTCGCAGTCGTCCGGTCAAGGGTGAGTGCTATCCTCATGACGGCAGGCCACTAGCGCAGTGGAAGGTGCTGGTGAAGAACGCGCTCGGAAGGCGGTACCATCGCCGTTGCGGTTGTGGGCGGCGACGGGAAGGCGAGCCTGAATTGACGCCAGGCCCCCGACCAGAATGAACGGAACGTATCCCCCCCTGCCCGAAGTGCGCGCCGGTGACCGTTCCAGACCACGAAGCACGTGCCCAGGAAGAGGAACCGTTGTAGCAGCCGCGCGAAGTGGCGATGGACCCCGGACCGGCGGGCCCGCAGGCGGGCGAGCTGCCAGGTTTGGAACTGCACATGCCGTTCTTCGTCCAGCAGAATGCGCTCGCACAGCCGTCGCAGCACGGTGGAGGCCGTGGCGCGTTGCAGGGCGGCGTAGTACACCTGCGCGAAGATCTCCGCGGTGACAAGTACGGCGATGGAGACCTCGAGGCTCCGGAAGAGGTTGCGCAGTCTGCGGAAGACGCTGTCGGCAAAGGTGTGCCGGACGAGAGGGATACCATTCAGCTGCAGGAACCGGGCGAGGTGCCGAGCATGGCGGTGCTCTTCGGCGATGAAGAGTCGCAGCGCCAGGAGATAGTCGTGATCGCCGGTTTCCGTCGCGTACCGTTCCGCGTAGTGATAGAGGTGTTTCCCCTCTGAGCTCTCGCCGCGTTGGAATTCCTGGATCGATCGCGACACCACGAGGCGCGACTGGCGATCGAGGTCGGCGCCCAGCTCCCAGGGTAGGGCAACTGCACTCGTGGCATTGCGCTCGAAGTACTCGCGCCAGGCCGCGGAGGTCTGTGGCACGGTGTTACTTTGCATTGAAAAGTACTTTAATATGTTCGGCCGGGCCGTCAAGGGGCGCGCGCCGGATCCCGGTGGGCGGATCCTTCAGTACCGGATGGGTTCCCGAGGCGCTAGTTTGGCGTTGCGCGCCAGTAGCTCAGCTGGATAGAGCGTCGGCCTCCGGAGCCGAAGGTCGTGGGTTCGAATCCCGCCTGGCGCATGATCTTACGACGAACCGCTCGCCTGCACCGGCCTCATGACGCGAGCCCTGCGCGGCCATAACGCCCGAGCGTAGGGTGACTGCCGCCGCCGTGTGTCTTCAGGCTCCTCTACGACCGGGACGTCGCCATGAAGCCGACTGACGATCTCGCCTATTTTTCCGAAGAACATTCCGCCGACGTGGTCAATGCGCGCATCGATCCGCGCGTTGCGGATGCCCGTCTCGCGGCTGTGATCACCGCGCTCACGCGCCACCTGCACGCCTTCATCAAGGAAATCGAGCCGACCCGCGACGAATGGCTCGCGGGCATCCGTTTTCTGACCGAGACGGGTCACCGGTGCAGCGACTGGCGGCAGGAATTCATCCTGCTCTCGGACATTCTCGGCGTGTCGATGCTGGTCGACACGATCAACAGCCGACGACCGTCGGGCGCAACCGAGAATACGATCCTCGGACCTTACTACGTCGCGGACCGACCGGTGCTGCCGCTGGGCGCAAATATCTGCCTGGATGGCAAGGGCGAACCCTGCGTCGTTTCAGGCGTCGTCCGCGACACCGATGGCCGCGCGCTCGCCGGCGCCACGGTCGACGTGTGGCAGACGAACGACGATGGCTTCTACGACGTGCAACAGAAGGGCATTCAACCCGCAGGCAACCTGCGAGGCCTGTTCACCACCGACGCCAACGGTCGCTATCGATTCCGTACGGTGAAGCCCCGCTACTATCCCATTCCCGACGACGGGCCCGTCGGCAGACTCCTCAGGCAGCTCGGGCGTCATCCCTACCGCGCGGCCCATATTCACGTGATCGTCTCCGCCGCGGGACACGACACAGTGGTCACGCACATTTTCGATCCCGACTGCCCGTATCTGCGCGAGGACGCCGTGTTCGGCGTAAAGCGCAGCCTCGTCGGCAACTTCGTGCGACACACCGACCCGGAGGCGACGGCAGCGGCCGGCTTTGACGGGGCGCCGTTTTTCTGGACTGTGGCGGCAGACTTTGTGCTGTCGCCGATCGTGCCGTAACCCGGGAACACCACCGTCACAGCGTCGTACTATGCCCGACCACCAGTCGAGGAGACTGACATGAAGCTCGCCATCGCGCTCGTGGCATTCGCCGTAGCGCCGCTCGCAGCCCAGGATTCCACCGCCCGCCCCGTCTCGCTCCAGATCACGGACGCGGCCATCGCGAAGTCCGTAGTGGACCGTGCTCCTCAGGATACGGGATCGGCATTTGCCGCCGACGTGGCGCAGCTCATCTGTTGGACCAGGATCGAAGGCGCTGCGGGCGACGTGGCAGTCCACCACGTCTGGTTCCACGGCGACCAGCAGGTGGCCGACGTCGAGCTGCGCGTGGCGGGGTCACCCTGGCGAACCTATAGCCGCAAGACGGTGCCGGCGGATTGGACCGGCGCCTGGCACGTCGAGGTGCGCGACGCCAATGGAACCGTGCTGAAACGGCTGGACTTCACGGTCGGCCAGTAGCGGGGCTCCGGAGCCCGAGGTCGTGGGACCGGCCCTGCTGTTCGTCTCGCTCAGCATACTAGCTGGACAAGGAACGCAAGGCCGTGTTCGCGTGGCATGGCGACCTGCCAGGCCGCTGCAAGGCTCGCTCGTGCTGCTGGCCGTGCGCGCTGCCCCGATGGACAGCGTGCAGGCCGT
>DASSIL010000279.1:0-9907 GCA_035691925.1 Gemmatimonadales bacterium | reverse complement strand
GTGCAGGCGTGCGACGCCTTGGAGTAGTTCCCCTCGCAGGGACGGAACTTGAGGTCGCGCAGCCGGATCGTCTGCGTATCGGCGTGCAGCGTCTCCTTCGCGTAGCGCATGGCGTGCTCGAGCAGCGCATCGGAGGTGGAGAAGCGCGGGTTGGTGTCGTCCATCGCCGTGGTCGAGATGCCGAGCACGCGGGGTGGGGCGCTCGCGGGCTTCGGCATCGGGTGGAGCAGGGGATGCGGCTCGTGTTTGGCGAGGACGCGCGGCGACACGGGCGGGGTCTGCACGTACACGCCGTCGGCCCGCTCCTCGACGGCGAATACCGCCGCCGCGTCCCCTTCGAATCCCGGGGGGCCCTTGCCCGTGAGGACACTGTATTCCCAGGCGTGCCAGGGGCACATCACGTATTCGCCGTGGAGCTGCCCCTGGCTGAGCGGGCCGCCCTGGTGGTTGCAGGTGCCGGAGATCGCGCGGAAGCGTCCGTCGTAGAAAAAGACCGCGATGGTATGACGGTCGAGCTTCACGGTGAACGGCCCGCGGGCGGACAGCTCGTCCTTCGTGCCGAGTCGGTGCCACGTGCTCATGCGCGCTCCCGGAGGGTGAGGGCTGCGATAACGTACGCCAGGTAGATTATTCCGACCATGCCCGCCACCCGCCCGCGTCTGGCGATCATCTGGCTCACGGTGTTCATCGATCTCGTCGGATTCGGGATCGTGATCCCGATTTTGCCCTATTACGCCGAGCAGTTCGGAGCGCACGGCCTGAAGTACGGCACGCTCGTGGGCGCATTCTCCCTGATGCAGTTCCTCGCGACGGCGGTGCTCGGCCGGCTGTCGGACCGGGTGGGACGCCGGCCGATCCTGCTCACGACGATGGTCCTGAACGCGGCGGGCTATCTGTTGTTCGCGTTCGCTCCGTCGTATCTGCTCCTGCTGTTGGCGCGGCTCGTCTCGGGGTTTGCGGGCGGCAACATCTCCGCAGCACAGGCCTACATCGCCGACATCACCGACGCCGAGGAACGGTCCAAGGGCATGGGGCTGATCGGGATGGCGTTCGGTCTCGGCATGATTTTCGGTCCTGCGATCGGTGGGTACGGGCAATCGCTGGGGCACGCCGCTCCCGGGATCATCGCGGCGGGGCTCTCGATCGCGAATCTCGTATCGGCGTACTTCATCCTCCCGGAGTCGCTGCGCGACGAGCACCGCGTGGCGCGCAGCTTCTGGCCGTTTGGACACATGATCGAGGCCTTGGCCCATCCCGAGCTGCGACCGCTGATGCTCGTGTGGGCGATCGCCCCCTTCGCGTTCGCCGGATACACCGTCGCGCTGCCGCTCTGGGCTGCGACGACGCTGGGATGGCAGCCGCGCGATCTCGGCCGGTTCTTCGTCGTCGTGGGGATCGTCGCGGCATTGGTCCAGGGCGGGTTGTTCCGCGTGCTCACCCGGCTGGTCGGCGACCGGGCGCTCCTCATCGCGGGAATGTTCGGCATGGCGGTGGCGATCGGAGTCGTGCCGTTCCTCGCACACAACGGAACGCTGTACCTGTGGACCGTGGTGCTGGCCTTTTCGAACTCCATTATGTCGCCGGCGGCAACGGGGCTCGTGTCGACGTTCGCGGCGGCCAACGAGCAGGGGTCGGTGCTCGGCGTCGCCCAATCGCTCGGAGCCCTGGGGCGAGGAGGTGGGCCGGAGGTGATCGGGTGGGTGTACGACGGCGCATCGCCGCTGGCGGCGTTCCTGGTGGCGGGAGGAGTCATGCTCCTCGGGTGGGTCGCGTCGATGGGAGTTCCCAGAGCCAGAAGGCGGGAACCAACACGACTGGACGCAACAGACGCTCAGGGGAAAACAGTATGAAAACAGTATGAGTGAACAGGACTACCCCACGTCTGTCACCTGTTCTCCCCGGTGCGTCTGTGTGTCTAGCAGTGCTTGTCCGATCGTCTAGCCGTCCGTTTGCCGCCTCTCCATATTCTCCTTCCCCTCGGAAGAGAGTGTCGCGCTCATGCGCATCTACAAGACAGGCGAGATCCGCAACGTGGCCGTGGTCGGCCACGGCGCGAGCGGCAAAACGTCCCTCGTCGACGCCCTCGCGTTCGTGGCCGGCACCAGCAAGCGACACGGGTCCGTGAAAGACGGGACCGCCCTCACCGACTACACCGCAGACGAAATCGAGCGCAAATACTCCATCAACCTGGCCCTCGCCGTCGCCGAGTGGATGGATACGAAGGTCAACTTGATCGATACGCCGGGATATCTCGACTTCACGGGCGACGCCCTGGCGGGGGTGAGTGCCGCCGACGGCGCGGTGGTCGTCGTCTCGGCCACCGCCGGGGTGGAGGTCGGCACCGAGAAAGTGTGGGACTACTGCGAGCACGCCCGAGTCCCGCGCATGTTCTTCGTCTCGCTGATGGACAAGGAGCACGCCGACTTCGAGAAGGTGTTCGCGTCGATCAAGAACCGGCTCACGGCCAAAGTGATCCCGGTCGAGATCCCGGTCGGCGAAGGCCCTGCCTTCCACGGCATCATCAACCTGTTCTCCAAGAAGTGCCATCTCTACAAGAAGGGGACCAAGGCGGGCGAGTACGAGGAGGTTGACGTGCCGTCCGAGTATCAGGGGCGTTTCGACAAGTACTCCCAGGAGCTGATCGAGAGCATCGCCGCGACCGACGACGCGCTGCTGGAGCGCTACCTGGGTGGCGAGGAGATCGGGCGCGACGAGGCGATCCACGCGATGAAGGCGGGGATGGCGAAGGGGGAGTTGTACCCGCTGTTCTGTGGAGCCGCCGAGCTGACGTTCGGGACGCGCGCGCTGCTGTCGAAGATGGTCGAGCTGCTCCCGTCCCCCGCCGAGCGTCCCCCGGTGACGGCCGAGACGTGGGGCAAAGTCGAGCAGATCACGCTGCGACCGGAGGACACGGGTCCGTTCGTCGCCCAGGTGTTCAAGACGATCTCCGAGCCGCACGTGGGAGACGTCTCGTTCTTCCGGATTCATTCCGGCGCCGTCAAGAACGGCCAGGACGTCTTCAACGCGCCGCGGCAGGCGACCGAAAAGCTCAATCACCTGTGTGTGGCGGTCGGGAAAGAGCGCACGGAGATCAGCGAGCTGCACGCCGGGGACATCGGCGTCGTCGCGAAGCTGCGCGACACGCACACCAACGACACGCTCTCGACCCAGGCGCGGCCCATCGTGCTGCCGAAGATCCCGTTCCCGGAGCCCGTGATCACCGTCTCCGTGGAGGTGAAGCAGCGTGGGGAGGAAGACAAGCTGTCGACCGGGCTGCACAAGCTGCACGAGGAAGATCCGACGTTCCATCACGAATACAACGCGGAGCTGGGCCAGACGCTGATCCGCGGGCTAGGCGAGCGGCACCTCGAGATCGTGGTGGGGCGCCTGGCGCGCAAGTTCGGCGTGCACGCCGTCATCGGAAAGCCCAAGATCGCCTACCGTGAGACGCTGCGCGGCAAGGGAGAGGGACAGGGGAAACACAAGAAGCAGACCGGCGGCCGGGGCCAGTACGGCGATTGCTGGATCCGCATCGCCCCGCTGCCCCGTGGGTCGGGGTTCGTGTTCGACGATCAGATCGTGGGCGGCGTGATCCCGCGGCAGTACATCCCGGCGGTCGAGAAGGGCATCATCGAGGCCAAGGAGCGCGGCCCCGTGGCGGGCTACCCCGTCGTGGATTTCAAGGTGGAGCTGTTCGACGGCTCGTACCACGACGTCGATTCGAACGAAATGTCGTTCAAGATGGCCGGCATCCTGGCGTTCCGGAACGTGAGCCCCAGCTGCAAGCCGGTGCTGCTCGAGCCCATCATGGAGGTCGAGGTGTTCACGCCGGACGAGTACCAGGGGGCCGTCATGGGCGACCTCTCGTCGCGGCGCGGCCAGATTCTCGGTACCGAGCCCGACGGCAAGCTGGTAAAGGTGAAGGCGCTGGTTCCCGAAGCCGATCTCGACCGCTACGCCACGTCGCTACATTCGATCACGCACGGCCGCGGCACCTATCGGCAGAAGTTCCACACCTACGAGCAGGTCCCGCCCGACGTCGCGTCGCGCGTGGTGGACGCGCGCAAGAAGGAGCACGAGGAAGAAAAGGAATAGCCGGAGCATGGCGGACCTGCTGGATCGACTGCGCACCGCGCTGGCCGACCGCTACACGTTCGATCGGGAGGTCGGCCGCGGCGGGATGGCCACCGTCTATCGTGCGCTGGACAGGAAGCATGACCGCCCCGTGGCGATCAAGGTTCTGCACCCCTACCTCGCGGTCAACCTCGGTCCCGAGCGGTTTCTCCGCGAGATCCAGATCGCCGCCCAGCTGCAGCATCCCCACATCGTGCCGTTGTACGACTCGGGACAGGCGGGAGATCTGCTCTACTACGTGATGCCGTACGTCGAAGGAGAATCACTGCGGCAGCGTCTGGAGCGAGAGCAGCGTCTTCCCATCGAGGATGCGCTGCATCTGGGGCGAGCGGTTGCCACGGCGCTCGATTACGCCCACCGCCACGGCGTCGTGCATCGCGACATCAAGCCGGAAAACGTCATGCTGCACGAAGGAGAGGCGGTCGTCACGGACTTCGGCATCGCGAAGGCGGTCACCGCCGCTGCCGCGAGCACGCTGACGCAGACCGGCGCCACGGTGGGCACGCCGGCCTACATGAGCCCCGAGCAGGCGGCGGGCGCGGCGGAGCTCGACGGACGGAGCGATGTGTACAGCCTGGGGTGCGTCATCTATGAGATGCTGTCGGGACGGACGCCGTTCACCGGTCCGACGGCGCAGGCGATCATCGCGCAGTGCTTCACTCAGCCGCCGCCGCCGTTGCGCGGCTGGCGCGGCGATCTGCCGGAATGGCTCGAGCCGGTCGTGCTGAAAGCGTTGGCGAAGGATGCGGGTGATCGATTTGCCACCGCGACGCAGTTCGCGCAGGGGCTGAAGGCGCCGGGCGCGAGCACGCCCCCGGGCATGACGACCACGAGCGCGCCAGCGGCCAACACGAAGTCGATCGCGGTGCTGCCGTTCGTGAACATGAGCGCCGATCCCGAGAACGAGTACTTCACCGACGGGATCGCCGAAGAAATCATCAACGCCCTGACCAAGATCCAGGCGCTGCGCGTCGCCTCCCGCACGTCGTCGTTCGCGTTCAAGGGAAAGAACCAGGACATCCGCAAGGTCGGCGAGCAGCTCAACGTCACGACGGTACTGGAAGGGAGCGTGCGCAAAGCGGGGACGAAGCTGCGGGTCACGGCGCAGCTGGTGAACGTCGCCGACGGATATCACCTGTGGTCGGAGCGGTACGACCGCGAGCTGCAGGACGTGTTCGCGATCCAGGACGAGATCGCGGGCAACATCGTGCGCGCCCTGCGCGTCGTGCTGTCCGACGCCGAAAAGCGGGCGATCGAAAAGGCGCCCACCGCCAACGTGCAGGCATACGACTACTACCTGCGCGGGCGCCAGTTCTTCCACCAGTTCCGCCGCACCGGAATGCAGTTCGCGCGGCGCATGTTCGAGCGGGCCATCGAGATCGATCCGGGGTATGCCATCGCCTACGCCGGCGTCGCCGACTGCTGCTCGTTTCTGTACATGTACTGGGACGGCAGCAAGGCGAATCTCGAGGGAGCCGACAGCGCGAGCCGCAAAGCCCTGGAGCTCGACCCGGAGCTGGCCGAGGCGCACGCCTCACGAGGATTCGCGGTGTCGCTCAGCAAGCAGTATGAAGAGGCGCGCCGCGAGTTCGAAACGGCGATCCGGCTCAATCCCAAACTGTACGAGGCGCACTACTTCTACGCCCGGGCGTGCTTTCAGGAGGGGAAACTGGAAGAGGCGGTCCGGCACTACCAGGATGCGTCGCGCGTACGGCCGGAGGATTATCAGGCGTTGATCCTGATGGCGGCGCCCCTGAAGGCACTCGGCCGGGAGGACGAAGTGGAGGCGTCGATGCGCAGCGGTCTCGCGGTGGCGGAGAAGCACCTCGAGCTCAATCCCGACGACGCCCGGGCACTGTATCTCGGCGCCGGGGCACTGGTTCGGCTGGGCGACCGCGTGCGCGGCCTTGATTGGACACGGCGGGCCTACGCGATCGACTCGGAAGACCCCGGGGTGCTGTACAACGTCGCCTGCTCGTACTCGAATATGGGACAGGTCGACGACGCCATTGCCTGTCTGGAGAAGGCGGTCCAGAATGGATTCGGCCATCGCGAGTGGTTCGAAAACGATTCGGATCTCGATCCGCTGCGTGGCGATGAGCGATTTCAAGCACTCATGAAGCGGCTGTGAGGAACGTGACCAAAGGAGTGATCATGGTGGATTTCAAGCGTGTTCTGGTCGCTGCCGCCGTCGCCGCAGCGGCCTGCAAGAAGGCGGAGCAGAAGGCGCCGGCGCCCCCGCCGCCGCCGGAAGCCCACAAGGTCGCCCAGATCGACTCGCTCCAGACGCCCGAGTCGTTCTTCTGGGATGCGGCGCTGGATCTGTATTTCATCTCGAACATCAACGGCAATGCGAGTGCGAAAGACAACAACGGGTTCATCAGCGTCGTGGTACCCGACAGTGGCGTCCGCAATTTCAGGTTCATCGAGGCCGGGAAGAACGGGGTGACGCTCAACGGCCCGAAAGGGCTCACCGTCAAGGGCGACACGCTGTGGGTGACCGACATCGACGAGGTCCGCGCGTTCGACGCGAACACGGGCAAGCCGATCGCGACCGTCGACCTGCGTCCCGTTGGGGCCGTGTTCCTCAACGATGCCGTTATCGGTCCGGATGGCGCCCTCTATATCACCGACACCGGTATCAGATTCGACAGCGCTGGGAACGCGTCGCACCCCGGGCCGGATCGGATATTCCGGATCGTCGGCCGGAAGGTGACGGTCGCGGCGCAGGGGGACACCCTCGAGCGGCCGAATGGCATCACGTGGGATGTCACCGGCAACCGATTCATCGTGGTGGCATACGGAGGCCCGTCGATCTTCGAATGGAAGCTAGGTGACAAGAATCCCACGCTCATCGCCCGCGGCCCGGGCGGGTTCGACGGCGTCGAAGTCGCGCGCGGCAAGATTCTCGTGTCGAGCTGGACCGATTCGACGGTATCCGCTTATCAGAGCGGCAACGAGGTGAAAGTGATCTCCGGCGTGCCGAGCCCGGCGGATATCGGCTACGACGCGAAGCGCAATCGGGTGCTGATCCCGGTGTTCACGCAGAATCACGGCGAAATCTGGCAGCTGCCCTAGCCCGGCGATGAGCGGCGTTGGCGCGCCACGCCTCGTCGCCAGCCACTGGCCCGCGGGTGCCTACCCGCGGGCTGATCTGCCGGAACGCGTGCTGCAGTTCGGCACCGGGATGTTGCTGCGAGCCCTGTCGGCCGCGGCTGTCGACGCCGCGAACCGGCAGCGCCGAGGCGCTGGCCGCATCGTCGTTGTGCAGAGCACGCCCCTAGGTGTCGCGAGTGCCCTGAATTCCCAGGACGGGCTCTTTACGCTCGTCGAGCGCGGGCTCGAGCACGGAGCCCCGATCGATCGAGCCCGGCTCGTCGGCTCGATCTCGAGAGCGTTGGTGGCGGATACCGAGTGGGACGCCGTGCGCGCCGTGGTCGCCCGGCCCGAGCTGCAGGTGATCGTGAGCAACGTGACCGAGGCCGGCTTCAATCGTGCTTCGGCCCTTCCGGCGCGACTCGCAGATCTGCTGCATGCGCGTTTCGCGGCCCTGCCGGATGGGCCCCCGCTGTTCGTGATCCCGACCGAGCTCGTCCCCGAGAACGGGGCGCGTCTGGCGGAGATGGTCGACGAGGTCGCCGGGCGCTCGAGGTCGGATCCGGCGTTCCACAGCTGGGTGTCGCGACGCGTCAGATTCTGCTCCTCTCTCGTGGACCGGATCACCACCGCGCCGTCCCCCGACACCCGTGCAGCGCTCGAAGCCCCATTCGGCTACTCCGACGCACTGCTCACGCTCACCGAGCCGTATTCCCTGTGGGCGATCGAAGGCGATCCGACCGAGCTCTCGGCCGTGTTTCCAGTCGATGCGGTCCCCGGTGTCGTGTTTGCGCCTGATATCGCCTTCTACAGCCAGCGCAAACTCCGGCTCCTGAACGGCGCGCACACCGCCATGGCGCCGCTCGCGATCCTCTCCGGTGTCGCTACCGTCCGGGAAACCGTCGAGCACCCGACGCTCGGGGCATTGCTGCAACGCCTGCTGTTCGACGAGATCGTGCCCGGGTCGGGTCTGCCGGTCGACCCTGCGCGCGAGTTCGCGCGGACAGTGCTCGACCGCTTTCGCAACCCCTGGCTGGAGCACCGCTGGGATGTCATTGCCACGAATCAGACGTCCAAACTACGAGTGCGCGTGTTGCCTTCCGTGCTGGGGTTTCTCGCCTCGTGCCATCGCGTCCCGCCGTGTCTCGCGCTCGCATGCGCGGCGTCTTTGCGCTATGCACGATGCACCGAGCAGGTGTCGACGAGCGAAGGCCGCGGGTGGTGGCGCGGTGCCACGTACCGGATTCAGGACGTCGATCTATCGCGGGTGAATGACCATTGGTGGGCGGTGGATCCGCAGCACGCCCCTGGCGCCGTGCCGGCGCACACGCTGCACCGGTTTGTGACTCGCGTCTTCGGTGACATCAGCCTGTGGGGAACGTCGTTCGCAGACGTCCCCGAGCTCGTAACCGCGGTGGCCGCAGCGTTGTGTCGCCTCGAGGAAACCGGCGTCGCGGGAGCGATCGCGGCGTTGGACGCCGCGTGATGGATCAGGTGCTCGATCAGCTGCTGGCGAGTGGGGTGATCGCCGTGCTTCGGGCGCGCGACGCGAAGGGGCTCAGGCAGGTCGCTCGGGCCCTCCGAGAGGGCGGCGTGCGCGCGTTGGAGATCACGCTCACGACGCCGGGGGCAGTCGCTGGCATTGCCGAGCTCTCGCGGGCCGGGGACGAGATGCTCATCGGCGCCGGGACGGTGCTGGACGCCTCGGCTGCACGGAGCGTGATGGATGCCGGGGCGCGGTTCGTCGTGAGCCCCGTGCTCGAGCCAGACGTGATCCGAGTCTGTAAGGAGCGGGACATCCCGTGCATCCCGGGGGCACTCACGCCGACCGAGATCCTGGGGGCGTGGCGGGCCGGAGCGTCGCTCGTCAAACTCTTTCCGGCAGCCGCGGTCGGTCCAGGGTTCGTGCGGGATCTGCTCGCGCCGCTGCCGTTTCTCCGCGTAGTTCCGTCGGGCGGAGTCACGCTCGACAGTGTCGGCGACTGGATTCGCGCCGGCGCCGCTGCCGTGAGCGTAGGCAGCACCCTGCTCGGCGCGCCGCCCGGCGAGCTCAGCGGCCGTGCGCGCGCCTTCGTGGCGGCGGTCACCACGGCCCGTCAATCGATGGACCGGTCGGCGTGACGCGGGTCGTCACGTTCGGTGAGCTGCTGCTGCGATTGAGCCCGCCCGGCGAGGAACATCTGCTCGCGTCCCCCAAGCTCGTCACCTGCTTCGGCGGTGCGGAAGCCAACGTCGCTGTGGCATTGAGTCACTTCGACGTCCCCTGCGACTACGTCACCCGGTTGCCGGAGAATCCCCTCGGCGACGCGGGCCTCGAGGCCCTGCGGCGTGAAGGTGTCGGCACGCGCTGGACCATGCGCGGCGGCGAGCGTCTGGGACTCTACTTCGTGGAGCCCGGCGCGGACCTTCGCACGATGCGGGTCGTGTACGATCGCTCGGCTTCGGCCTTCGCGGCGCTCGATCCCGACGCGATCGACTGGAGCGCGGTCCTGGTGGGCGCGACCTGGTTTCACGCCACGGGGATCACACCAGCCCTGGGCGACGGTCCTGCCCGCGCCCTCGCGGCCGCGCTGCGGCAAGCCCGGGCTGCCCGAGCGCCGGTGAGCTTCGACCTCAACTACCGCGCGGCGCTGTGGCGCGGGCGTGATCCCCGCCCGATCATCGAACCACTCGTCCG
>DASSIL010000278.1:0-37043 GCA_035691925.1 Gemmatimonadales bacterium | reverse complement strand
GGACGCGTGATCCGGATTGCGCACACCGATGGCGACACCGTCGCCGGCGCGATCACGGACGCCGCCACCGGCCTGAACGGACCCTTCGGCATCGCGTTTCGGGGCGACACGATGTACGTCGGTGAAATGACCAAGGTGACGCGGTTCGCACCCGGGAGCACGACCGGCCAGACCGTCGTCACCGGCCTGCCTTCGGGCGGCCACAGCACCCGCACGGTCGTGTTCGGGCCCGACGGCTTCATGTACGTCGCCGTGGGATCGTCGTGCAACATCTGCGACGAGTCCGATCAGCGGCGCGCGGCGGTCACGCGCTTCAACGCCGACGGGTCGGGAGAACACCGCTTCGCGACGGGGCTGCGCAACTCGGTGGGACTCGCTTTCAACCCGACGACTGGCGAGTTGTGGGCAACCAACAACGACCGCGACAACATCGGGGGCTCGATTACCGCGCCGCTGACCCAGGATCTGCCGCCCGAGCACTTGAACATCCTCAAGGACGGCAAGTACTACGGCTGGCCGCAGTGCTACCTGCCGGGGAAACAGAATCCCGAGTACCCGAACGCCGACTGCTCCACCGTCGAGCCCCCTGCGATCACTTTCCAGGCCCATTCCGCGCCGCTCGGGATCACGTTCTATACCGGGTCGGTGTTCCCCGGCTACACGGGCGACGCGTTTCTCACCTATCACGGCTCGTGGGACCGCAGCGTCCCGACGGGGGCGAAGGTCGTGCACGTAAAGGTGCAGAACGGCAAACCCGTTTCGATCGAGGACTTCGTCACCGGGTGGCAGCTTTCCGACGGCTCGCGCTGGGGGCGGCCGGTGGCGGTGCTGGCCCTCCCCGACGGTTCGGTTCTGATCTCGGACGACCAGGGGGGGAAGATCTGGCGGGTGAGTTATGGCAAGTAAGGCGGATGGGCGGTCGGGCGGTCGGTACCCTCGGTGGATTGGCAGTTCTGGTGGCTGCCGCGGTGGGTCTTTCGTCCGCCCGACCGTCTGACCGCCCGTCCGCCGACATCCACTCCGAGTACGTAAAGTACCCCAGCGGCAAGGACACCCTCACCGCCTATCTCGCCTATCCCGAGCGCCGCGATCCGGCGCCGGCGGTGATCGTGATTCACGACATTTACGGTATGGGCGATCGGCTGCGCCCGGCGGTCGAGCTCCTGGCGCAGCGCGGATTCGTGGCTATCGGGCCGGATCTGTTGTCGCGCGCGGGCGGCACACCGGGCAGCGCCGACTCTGCACGCAGGCTGATCTCCGGCCTCGACTCCGGCGCGGTCACGCGCGATCTCGACGCCACCTACGCCTATCTCCGCACCATCAAGGCGGTGCGCGGTGACCAGATCGGCGTCATCGGATTCTGCTGGGGTGGGGGCCAGAGCTTCCGCTACGCGACCAACAACCCGAAGCTCAAGGCGTTCGTGGTCTGCTACGGATCGGCGCCCGACACCGTCGCGCTGTCGCGCATCAAGGCAAAGGGCCTCGGTGTCTACGCGGAGAACGACGCTCGCATCGATGCGGGGCTGCCGGATCTCGATACGGCGGTCAGCCGGCTGCGACTCGGCTACCGGTATCGCGTTTACCCTGGCGTCGGCCATGCCTTCCTGCAGACGCGTGAAAAGCCCGACGTGGCGGACACGGCGTGGGCCGCGATCGAGCGGTTCTTCCGGACCGAGCTCGGGCGCTGATCGCGGCGCTCGGCGCCCTCCTGCTGGGCTGCTCCGGATCCGAGCCGTTCCGGGCTCCCGGCTCGTCGCTCGCGGTGACGGTTCAGGCGTACCACTGCTCGGGCGGGTGCGGGTCGCCCACCGGCCCGGTCGACACGGTGCAGCGGGGGGACACGGCACTGGTGCAGCTCGCTCTGGCGGATACCGTAGGGGACAGCACGATCGCGCTGGTCCGTCCTGACTGCGCCGTCAACGTGACGATCCTCGGCGGGGCGATGCAGCACACCTTACCCGCGTCGCCGACCTGTCCCGACTCCGGGTTCTCCGTCGAGGTCGGCCCGGTTCCTCAGTTGCGCGCCCTCGTCTGGATCGTGGATGGATCGTTTCGGGTGGGGGACTACACGCTGCGCGCCGACCTGGTCATCGATCCCCCCGTCACCGGCCGGCGGACGATCCACGTCCGCTAGGGCGCGTGGGTCGAGCGGTTGACGATGTAGTCCCGCGCGCGTTCGAGCACGGCGTCCTTCCCGGCCAACAAATCCGATACCTTCACGTCGATCGGCAGCTCGGGCGCGATCCCGGTGCCCTGAATTTCTGTACCATCGGGAAAGGCGTCGCGCGTGACGGTGAGCCGCAAGCGCCAGTCTCGGTGGAGGCGCAGCTCGCTCACCTGGCCCACGCTCCCCGCCGACGGCTCGCCGATGATCGGCCCCCGTCCGGCATTGCGGTAGGCGATGAGGAGGTCTTCGGCGCTGCCGGCCGTGCGGGGCGAGGACAGCACGGCGACGGGTCCCGTAAAGGTGGGGAGATCGGACCGGGGAGCGATCGTGTCGGGCGGCGCCGAGAACCAGGCGCCGGACGAGTCCGGCATGTCCTGGCCACGGTAGGCGGGCCGGTACTGCGGGGTGCGCCAGCGCGACGTGACGATCGGCCGGCTCACCAGCCGGCCGAGGATGCGGTATCCCGTTTCCCGACCGCCTCCCGCGCCGTCGTGCTCGCGCAGATCGAGGATCAGCCCGCGGACGCGGGCGAAATCGGGGAAGGCGCGATCGAACGCGCGCGACACGCCCGGATCGGCGAACGAGGAGAGGCGCACCCAGACGATGGAGTCGGCGAGGGTATCAACCTGAAGCGGCGCGGGGGTGAGCGGCCACCGGTCGAGCAGCGACACGCTGCGCGTCACGCTGGCGCCACGTTGTTCGCCATTCGGGAGCCGGAGCAGCAGATGGAGGGCGGTACCTTTCTCTCCGTCCAGCATGTGCGCGACGGCGAGGACCCAGCGGCTCGCGTCGGTCGCCGCAGGAACCAGAGGGAGCACCGAATCGCGGATCCAGCGCTCCGCCGGAATGCCCTGGACGGCGATGATCTCCGTGTTGCGCTGCGGCTGCGCCACGCGCAGCTCGTCGTTGTCGGCGAAGTCGACGAGGAAGGGACGCCGTTCGACGCTGAGCAAATCGACGGGAGGGCGTCCCCACCGCCCCGCGATCGCGGGGGGAGGGACGATCATCGCCTGGCCGTCGTCGAGCAGGGCAACCATGCGTTGCAGACGACGGAAGTACGCGAGCGGCGGCTCTCGACCGCTCGCGGCGCTGAGGACGTCGGCGAATCCCGAGTCCCAGTCCGCGCGAACCCGGTCCCAGGCGGGATCGTTGTAGCGCGCTTCCGCCCAGACGGCGGCGGCGAGGCGGGCACGCTCCACCGGCGTGATCTGCTGCCCGAGGAGCGGCACACTCCACCAAAGGCCCACGAGGACGAAGCGCAGGAATGACGGCATGGGCGTAATCTATTTGGTCCTGTTCATCACGCCGCAGGTGGTGCTGTTCCGCTACTTGTGGGTGCGCCTGCCCGATCCCGCGTCCGCCAAACAGACGCGGCTCGTCCGCCTCGGGCTGACGCTGGTCTTCATGCTGTTCGACTTCCCGTGGGTCTTTCTCGTGCGTCGCGTCCTCCTCGGCAGTGTCTGGTCGGGGGGCAGCGTCCCGATGCTGGCGCCGTGGCTCGCCTGGCAGCTGCTCGGCTGGCTGTTCGGGGCGCTGGCGAGTGTGTACATCGCAGGCAAGGCGGTCGTCTGGATGTTTCAGAAGATGCGTGGGATGTGGGGTCGTCGTCGCGTCGGCTCGCCGGGTGGTTCAGGCGCCCCCACAGGGCCACGACTCTCCCGGCGCCGCTTTCTCGCGCGCGCCACCTATGCGTACGCCGGGGCCGGCCTCACCCTGACCGGATACGGGATTGGGAGCGCAAAGCGTGTTCCCGGGGTGACGCGGCGCGTGTTGACGTTTCGCGATCTGCCACCGGCGTTCGACGGGCTCACCATCCTGCACGTGTCGGATGTCCACGCCGGCCAGTTCATGGAGCGCGATCAGATGCAGGAGGTGGTGGCGCGCGCCAACGCGCAGCGCGCCGATCTGGTCCTTCAGACCGGCGACATGATCGACTACTCGCCGAGCTACATCCCGGAGTACGTCCGCGCCTTTCGCGACCTCACGGCGCCGCTCGGAGTCGTCACCTGTCTCGGCAATCACGATCTCTATACGGGGGCGACGAAGGTGATCAACGGGGTGCGCGACGCGGGACAGATCGTCGTGCGCGGGGAGACGCACCTCATCGAGCGCAACGGGGCGATGCTGGCGCTCGCCGGGATCGATGATCCCGACAACTGGCTGTTCGACGACCCACAGACGCTGGCGGTAGATCGCGTCCTGCGCCACGTCCCTGCAGGCGCCTTCACCATCCTGCTCGCCCACCGTCCCGGCGCGTTCGACGCGGCGCGGCAGCGGGGAGTGCCCCTCACCCTTTCCGGGCACATTCACGGCGGGCAGATCGCGATACCCCTGGTCGGGTGGTCGGCGGGCCAGATGATCACGAAATACGTCGAGGGGCATTTCGTTTTCGGCAGGAGCCAGCTCTACGTCAGCCGTGGGATCGGTGTCGTGGGAGTGCCGATCCGCGTGTTCGTGCCGCCGGAGCTGGCACTGTTCGAATTGCGACGTGAGAGTGCTGATTAGGGCCCTGTGCTTACTCAGGAGGCCCCACCCCCGGCGTCGCAGCAGCACTAATCCGCTCGAGCCTGCGCGATCGCGGCCCAGGCGGCCTCGCGGCACACCGTCACGCCGCCGCTGTTCGTTCCCCACTCCCGCGTCACGATGCGCTCGAGCGCCACGCGGATCACGCCGAGCCAGGCCGCGGCGAGGGCGTCGACGCCGCCGCTGCGGACCAGCCCGTCGGCCTTGCCCTGCGCCACGAGCCCTTCGAGCCCCCCGCGAAACTCCCGTGCCGCGGTGCGGGCGCGCTCGTCCAGCAGGGCGGTGTGGTCCTGAAAGAAGAAGAGGCGCACACGGGCCGGCTCCCGCCCCGCGCCGCGGACCAGCGCCGCCGCGAGATGCGCGAGCTTATCGGGCAGCGAATCCGCCGCGGCGTCCGCTTCCCGCACCCGCTCGGCGGCCCACGCCGCGGCGCCCCGATATACGTCGCAGAGGAGCGCCTGCTTTCCGGGGAAGTGCCGGTACAGGGCACCTTCGGCGACGCCGGCGTGGCGGGCGATGTCGCTGGTGGTTGTGGCGCGGTAGCCGTATGCGGTGAACAGCTCGAGGCCGGCCCGCTGCAGCCGTTCCCGCGTGAGATCGGCTTGCTTCACAGGCGCCCGAATCTAATTACCTTTCGCGCGCTTCGTTCTGGCCGCCACTTCTGTCCGGGGTTTCCGTCGTATGCGCATCCTGGTGCTCGGTGCGGGCCTGCAGGGGTCCGCATGTGCCTTCGATCTGTTGCAGCAGGAAGCCGTCGGGCAGGTCACCCTGGCCGACATCCAGCCGGAGCGTGCTGCCGGATTCGTGAAGGCGTTCGCGGGGAAGAAGCTGACCCTCACCAAACTCGACGTGCAGGATCCGGCGGCGCTCGGGGCGTTGCTCGCTGGCCACGTCGCGGTCCTCAACGCGCTGCCGTACTACTACAATCTCGACGTGACCCGGGCGGCCGTGGCCGCCGGGCTACACTACGCCGACCTGGGCGGCAACACCGAAATCGTCTTCAATCAGAAGAAGCTCGACTCGGAGGCTAGGGCCCGGAACGTGTCGGTGATTCCGGACTGCGGCCTCGCGCCCGGGATGGTCAACATCCTGGCCGCCGAGGGTATCCGCCGGGTCGGAGCGGCGGACACCGTGAAGATCTTCGTCGGGGGATTGCCGCAGCACCCCGAGCCGCCGCTCAACTACCAGATCGTCTATTCGCTCGAAGGGGCGCTGGACTACTACACGACGCCATCATGGGTGCTGCGCGACGGGAAGCCGGCCCGCGTCGACGCGTTGTCGGAGCTCGAGACCGTCGGGTTCCCTCCGCCGGTCGGCACGCTCGAGGCGTTTCACACCGGCGGCGGCATCTCGACATTGCCCTGGGCCTACGAGGGCCGGGTGCGCACGATGGAGTACAAGACGCTGCGCTATCCGGGACACATGGGGATCATGCGGCCGATCCGGGAGCTCGGGCTGCTCGATCTCACCCCTCTGAAAGTGAAAGGCAAGGAGATCGTCCCGCGCGACGCGTTCATCGCGGCGGTGTCGCCCAAGCTCACCAAGCCCGCGAGCCGCGACCTGGTCGCGCTGCGCGTCGACGTCAAGAGCGGCACCGGGAAGCGCGCGTCCTGGGAGCTGCTCGACTACTACGACGAAGCCCGCGGCATCAGCGCCATGATGCGGACCACCGGCTACTCGCTCTCGATCACCGGCTTGATGCAGGCGGACGGCCGCATCGCGGCGCGCGGCGTGCAGACGCCCGATGAGGCGGTCCCGTTCGCGGAATACGTCTCGGAGCTGCGCCGTCGGGGAGTCGAGATCCGGGAAGTCTGAACGGTTCTTCATATCGCCTTGTAACACTTTTCCAAGGCGATGGGCGAAACTGCGCCCATGGGACTCGACTTTCGCAAGCTCTGGCAGCAAGCGACCCCCTACCACGAGTTCATCCGGGACGCCCACGCCAACCGGGAGTTGTGGGCCGGAATGGAGCGCGTCGCGCACGTCCCCGAGTGGGCGATCGCGGCCGTCCGGGCGAGCGGCGAAAAATTCAACCTTCTCGTCCTCGCCGAAGACTGGTGCGGAGATGGATCGAGCACGATCCCGTACCTCGCCAAGCTCGCCACCCTGACGAAGGCGATCGAAGTCCGGGTGCTGCGCCGCGACGAGCACCCGGCGGTGATGGATCGCTATCTCACCAACGGCACGCGGGCGATTCCCATCGTCATCGTCCTCAATCGGCGGCTCGAGGAGCTGGGCCACTGGGGTCCGCGCCCACGGGCGTTGCAGGAGTGGGTGCAACGCGAGCGCGCGGCGAGCGGGATGAAGCCGCCGTTCCCGCAGATCCGCCGCTGGTATGCGCGGGACAAAGGGGAGTCGGCGTTGCGGGAGGTGTTGGACCTGCTCGAGAAGAAGTCAGCAGCCGTCAGCCATCAGCTATCAGCCGTCTGACGTTCAGTAGCTCCAGCTACTCCCGAACAGGAACTGATGCCCGTCTGACCCGAATCCGGCGCCCGCCACCAGGACGCCGTTGCGGCCGAAGCGGATCATCAGCTCTCCCCCGGCGCTCGAGTGCACATCGTGCGTGGTCAGCTGGAGCGCGGAGCCCGAGCCGAAGACGCGGCCGGCGTCGTAGAACCCCACGACCTTCACCTCGAGAATCGTCGGTGCGTAGAGCAGGGCGTAGCGCACCTCCACGCCACCGAGCAGCTTGTCCGGTCCGATGAAGCGCGAGTCGTAGTACCCGCGCAAGCTGCGATACCCCCCCACGCCGATGTAGGGCCTTCCGGAAGATTCGATCACCTGCATCACCGAGATGCTCGGCGCCCCGCTCATGCGCTCCCCCAACACCCGTCCCGCCAGCATGATCCGCTCCGTCGGATGCACGTAGGCCTGAACCCCGACGGTCGTGCGGTTGTAGTGCTGCGCGGTGGCGAGCAGCGCCTCGGCGAGGACTCCGGTGTGGGGGTCGATTTCGTTGTCGCGGGTGTCGGCGACAAGACCGGCCCGCAGCGCCGCATCGTTGAACGGCGCCGAGTCGGCGATCCCCGCCGCGCGATCGCGCACGAACAGCCCGTCGCCAGGGAGGATGCGGAACGTCGTGTGCTCGAGCGAGCCTCCGACCAGCAGGCGCAACGGTCCCGCCAGACGCCGCTGCAGCGTCAGGCGGGCGAGGTCCGAGGTCCGGCTCACTCGATAGAAGTACGGAGTGAATGGCGTATTGCTGTCGGGGTCGAACCGGGTGTCGTTGCCGATCCCGAAGTAGCCGAGCCGGTTGGCGCGCAAGGCGTCGAGAGTGACTGCGGCGCGCCACCCCTGCCACAGGGCAGGAGCCTGCGCGTCGAGCTCGACGAGGTAACTCCCCTGCGTGCTCGCACCACCGGTGAGGGTGATGGCGGCGCGATTCGGCTCGGGTCGCTCCCGGAACCCGATGGGACTATAGACGCGGCCGTACCCCGCGATCCACCAGCCATCGATCGAGCTGTAGTAGCCGTACGGAGTGTAGGTGAAGTCCCAGTACGGCTTCACCTCAGGCTGCTGCGCCGCGACGCGTGTCGCGGCGAGCACAGTAATGAAGAGAACGGCGGTGCGGCGCACGCTCAGGCGGGCTGGTCCATATCGTAGAGGTGAGCCGTATCGACGAAGCGCGCGGTTGTGCCGTCGTGCACCGCGAAGCGGCTGTGGTACAGCGCCGCCGCGCCGAACTCCCCGCGTTTGTTGACGGCGTAGAAATCGAGCTGGTAGCGCGGGCGGCCGTCCGGAAACAGGAGCCGCGGCGGGGTCAGGTGGACGGCGCGCTTCAGCGTCTCGAGGCAGGCGTCGGCCGGTTTCATCCCGCGGCGCATGTTGTCGACGGTCAGGAACCCGCCGGCGATCATGATGTTCGCTTCGCCCAGCCCGGTGGAGCCGGCGGCGCCGACATCGTTGTCGCAATACTGGCCGGCGCCCACGATCGCGCTGTCCCCCACACGGCCGGGAATCTTGAATGCCAGACCGGCGGTGGTGGTGACCGATGCGATGTCGCCGCCCGGGGTCACGGCGTCGCAATTGATCGTGCCGGTCGGCGGGTGGACGACCATCGGCGTGTGCGCCGGAACGTCGAGGTAGTTGTCGTTGGGGCTCTGGTTGGCGCGCCACTCGAGCCACGCCTGGCGCGACGCTTCGGTGAGCAGATCTTCTTCCTTGAAGCCATACGACAAGGCGAACCGTTTCGCCCCCTCGCCCACGAGCATGATGTGCGGCGTGTACTTCATGATGAGCTTCACGACTTCCGACGCCGTCTTGATCCCTTCGAGCGCGCCCACCGCGCCGGCCCGCTTGCTGGGCCCGTGCATGCACGACGCGTCGAGCTGCACGACGCCGTCGGCATTGGGCAGCCCGCCGTAGCCCACGGACTGATCGGTGGGGTCGAGCTCCTGGATCTTCACGCCTTCGACGATGGCGTCGAGCGGGTCGGCCCCGCCCACCAGCAGCTCGTAGGCCCGTTGGACGGGACGCAAGGAATTGGCGGAGGAGATCACCACCGGCGCAGCAGCCCAGGCGCGCCGTGGCAGCGGGCGCAGCGGGTGCAGCGGATGCGTGATGCCGAGTGTGTGCGCGGCGGCGAGACCGCCGGCGGCGGACGCCAGGAACTCGCGGCGGGAAAAGTCGTTCGGCACGCCTGTTTTTAGCTCCCGCCTTCGGGACTGTCAACTTGTGAAAGCCTGACCGTCGGCCTACGTTCCCGCCGTGATCGGCGTCAATCGTCAGGGGCCGGAAGATCCTCGCGTGGCCCTGCGGCGCATCATCGGCGGCGTGACCCTGGTCGCCTGGGTCCTCGCCGGATGGTCGTGGTTGTCGAGCGGCTCGATCGACTGGACGCTCGTCGGATTTGCCGGGGCGATGTGGGGGATCTACAGCTTCCTCACGACGATCGTCGACACGACCACCGACCTGGGGCGGTTCATCGTGAACCAGTTTACCGGCAATGTGGCGCTGCCGGTTCCGCAGGACACGATCGACGAACAGACGGCGCGCTTCGAGCGGATGCTGGCGGAGCCCCTGGACCGACATCGTGAAATCCTCATCGGCATCCGCCTCGCCGAGATCTACCGCACCCATCAGATCGACGAGGCGAAATCCGCCGCGCTGCTCGATCGGCTGCGCGCCAAGTACCCCGACGCTCCCGAGCTCCTCAATGCCGATCAGCTGGGCGCTCCGGAATCGATCGCCGACCAGCGGACACGCTACGAGCGGATGCTCGCAGGTGGGGCGCTCGAGCCCCACCAGGCGGTCCTGATCGGGATCCGGCTCGCGGAGATCTATCGTACGCTGCAGCACGACGACGCCAAAGCGGATGCACTGCTCGCTCGCATGCGCGACGCTTACCCTCACGCCCCCGAGCTGTCGCATGCCGGATCCGGTTGACCTGTCGCTCGTGATCCCCGTGTACAACGAGCGCGACAACCTGGCGCCCCTCATCGGCGAGATCGAGCAGGCCCTGCGCGGCCGGCGCTTCGAGATCGTTACCGTCAACGACGGTTCCACGGACGGATCGCTCGATGCCCTGAAAGAGCTGAAGCGTGCGCACCCGGCGCTGCACATCGTCTCCTTCGCCGCCAATGCGGGACAGACCGCGGCTTTTGCGGCGGGGTTCCAGGCGGCGCGCGCGCCGGTGATCGTGACGCTCGACGCCGACGGCCAGAATGATCCCGCCGACATCCCGGGCCTGGTCGACGCGCTCGCCCACAGCGGCGCCACCGCCGTCGCCGGGTACCGCATCGACCGGCACGACTCGCGCTGGAAGCTCGTCCAGAGCCGCATCGCCAACGCGGTGCGCAACCGGTTGAACCGCGAGACGATCCGCGACACCGGCTGCTCGCTCAAGGCGTTTCGCACCCCGGCGGTCCGGGCGTTGCCGCTGTTCAACGGGATGCACCGCTTTCTCCCGACGCTCGTCAAACTGCAGGGCGGGACCGTCGCCGAGGTGCCGGTGCACCACCGGCCGCGCCGTTCCGGCCACACGAAATACGGTATGTGGAATCGCGTCTTTCGCTCGCTCGCCGACGCGTTCGCGGTCCGCTGGATGCAACGCCGCGCCCTGCGCTACCACGTCACCGAAGAGCTGCCGTGACTCGCCCGATGCCCCGGAAGCCCCGCCTCGATCCGGCGATCTTCAACCTCCCCGTGGCCCGGATGCGCGAGGGCTACTACTCCGACAAGTACTTCGTGCGGGCGCGGGACGTGCTGCTCAAAGACCATCACCGCCCGCGCGTGACGATGCAGGTGTTCGGCAAGTCACATGCCTTCCTCGGCGGCTCGGACGAGGCGATCGCGATTCTCAAGCTGTGTGCCGAGTCGTGGAGCGAACTCGAGGTGCGGGCCCTGTATGACGGCGACGAGATCGCGCCGTGGGAAACCGTGCTGCTGATCGAGGGTCCGTACGACGCGTTCGCCAATCTCGAGACGCTGTACCTCGGGGTGCTGGCGCGCCGCACCCGCGTGGGGACCAATACGCGGCGGGTGGTCGACGCGGCGCGGCCGAAGCAGGTGATGTTCTTTCCGGCCCGCCACGATCACTGGCTGGTACAGACCGGCGACGGCTACGCCGCCCACATCGCCGGCGCCATCGGCGTGTCGACCGACGCACAGGCGTCGTGGTGGGGATCGGAGGGGATCGGGACGGTCCCGCACGCGCTGATCGCCGCCTACGGCGGAGACACCGCGAAGGCGTCGGTCAAGTTCGCCGAGCTCATGGATCCGGAGATCCGCCTGATCACGCTCGTCGATTTCGAAAACGACTGTGTCGAAACATCGCTCGCGGTCGCCCGGGCGCTCGGGGAACGGCTGTACGGCGTGCGACTCGACACTTCAGAGACCCTGGTCGACCGGTCGATCGTGCCGCAGATGGGGCTCTTCAAGCCGACGGGGGTCAACCCGCAGCTCGTCTGGAACGTGCGCCGGGCACTCGACCGCGAGGGCTTCCAGCGCGTGAAGATCGTGGTTTCCGGCGGCTTCACGGTGGAGAAGATCCGGCAGTTCGAAGACGAAGGTGTGCCGGTGGACATGTACGGTGTGGGATCGAGCCTGTTTCAGGGGCGCTTCGATTTCACCGCCGACATCGTGCAGGTCGAGGGGAAGCCGTGCGCCAAGGTCGGCCGCACCTTCCGTCCCAACCCGCGCCTCGAACGGGTCGACTAGGTTAGATTCCCTCGCGGTTTTTCCGATCTCGAGGAGCAGGTATGGCGCGGGTCATCTTCTGGGACGTCGACACTCAATACGACTTCATGAAGGCGGACGGCAAGCTGTACGTGCCCGACGCCGAGCACATCATTCCCAATCTGAAGCGGCTCACCGATTACGCGCACGGTCACGGCATCCGTATCGTCGCGAGCGCCGACGACCACACCGCCGGGCAGCGTGAGCTGTCCGAGACGCCCAACTTCAAGGACACCTTTCCACCGCACTGCATGCACGGCACCACCGGCCAGAAAAAGATTCCGGAGACCGCCCTGCGCGAGCCGCTGGTGATCGAGCCGGCCCGCGAGGATCCGGCACGGCTCGCCGAGCGCGTGCGGACCCATCGCGGCGACATCCTGTTTCACAAGCATGCATTCGACGTGTTCACCAACCCCAACGTGTTGCCGGTCGTCGACGCCCTGGCGCCGGAAGACGTGGTGCTGTACGGCGTGGCGCTGGACGTGTGCGACCGCTACGCCATCGAAGGGTTCCTCGAACATCGTCCCAACATCCGGCTGTTCGCCGTGGTCGACGCGATGAAGCCGATTGATCGCGACGCCGCGGAGCAGATGTTGCGGGAGTGGGGAGATGAAGGGGTGCGGCTCGTGAAGACCAGCGAAGTCGTGATGGGGGGCCTTGTGGAACAGCTCGTCCGGGCGGGCGCATGACATCGGTCGCCGCCCCCCCCCAGTCGACCTTCGGCAAGTTCTTTCTCCCGGGGCCGACCGACGTCCACCCGGACGTATTGGCCGCTCAGCTCAAGCCGATGATCCCGCACCGCTCGAGTGCGATGGATCAGCTGCTCGCGAAGATGGCGCCGCAGCTGCAGGCGCTGGCGCGCACCTCCCGCGTGGTCCTGATCGGCACGACCTCGGCCACCGGGTTCATGGAGATGGCGGTGCGCAACGGCGTGCGCCATCGTGCGCTGTCGCTCGTGAACGGCGCGTTTAGCGAGCGTTTCGCGCAGCTCGTGACGGCGGCCGGCAAGGAGTGCATCCGGCTCGACGTGCCGCTGGGTCAGGCGGTAGAGCCCGACATGCTGCGCGACGCTCTGCGCCGCACCCCCGTCGACGCCGTGACCGTCGCCCATTCGGAGACTTCGACGGGCGTGCTGCAGGACGTGGCGGCGCTCGCGGCCGTGACCCGTGAATTCGACGACGTGCTGTTCCTTGTCGATGCGGTGACCTCGATGGCCGGCAGCCCCGTCGAAACCGATCAGTGGGGCTTCGATTTCACCTTCACCGGCTCGCAGAAGGCGCTGGCGCTCCCGCCCGGGCTGGCGCTCGGCATCGCGTCAGAGCGCATGGTCGCGCGGGCGAAGACGCTTCCCGATCGCGGGCTCTACTTCGACCTCGTGAGCTTCGAGCAGGCGATGGCGAAGTATCAGCCCACCAATACCCCGGCGCTCTCGCTGTTCTACGCCCTCGATCGGCAGCTCGATCGCATCGCGGCGGAAGGCGGGATCGAGGCACGCTGGCGCCGCCACGACGCGATGCGGCAGACGGTGGAGCGTTGGGCCGAGGCGCGTGGCATCGAGTATCTGCCGCGACACGGCCGGCGCAGCTGGACGGTCTCGTGTCTCAAGCTGCCGGCGGGGAAGAGCGCGAAAGACGTCACCGGGAAGCTCAAGGCGCAGGGGTGGACGATCGGATCGGGCTACGGGTCGTTGAAGGACACCACCATCCGCATCGGTCACATGGGGGACCATTCGGTGGCCGGCGTCGAGGAGCTCCTGCCGCTGGTCGAGGCGGCGATCAAGTGACGCTGCGCGTGGTCGTCGCCGACCGCCTCGCGGCGGGTGGGCTCGAGCTGCTGGCGCAGACGTCGGGGATCGAAGTGGTGAATTGCGCCGGCAAGCCGCCCGAGGAGCTGCAGCGCGCGCTCGAGCACGCGCAGGCGCTGATCGTGCGCAGCGAGACCCGCGTCACCGTCGATCTCCTGAACCGCGCTCCCGAGCTGCGCGTGATCGCGCGGGCGGGCATCGGCGTCGACACGATCGATGTCACCGCCGCCACGCGACGCGGCATCGCCGTGATGAACGCCCCGGGGGCGAATACCGTCAGCGCCGCCGAGCACGCGTTGGGTCTGCTGCTCTCCCTGGTGCGTCACATTCCTGAAGCGGCCGAATCGATGCGCCGCGGCGAATGGGACCGCAAGAAGTACGAAGGCACCGAATTGCGCGGCAAGACGCTCGGCGTCGTCGGGCTGGGCCGCATTGGGGGCCACGTCTCCCAGATCGCCCGGGCGTTCGGGATGACCGTCGTGGCGCACGATCCGTTCTTGCCGCCGCAGCGCGCCGCGGAGCTGCAGGTGAAGATCCTCCCGCTGGAGCAGCTGCTCGCGACCGCCGACGTGGTCACGCTGCACGTCGCCTTGAGCGACCAGACGCGTCACCTGATCAACGCCGAGCGGCTCGCCCTCATGAAGAAGACGGCGGTGCTGATCAACACCGCGCGCGGCGAGCTGGTCGATGAGGCAGCGCTGGCGGCGGCGGTCCAGGCGAAGCAGATCGCGGGAGCGGCGGTGGACGTCTTCTCGCAGGAGCCGCTCCCCAAGGATTCACCGCTGCGCGGCATCGACCGCCTGATCCTCACCCCCCACCTCGCCGCTTCGACGGCGGAAGCCCAGGACCGGGTCTCGCACGAGATCGCGACGGCGGTGCGGGATGCCCTCCTCACGGGAGATCTCTCGACCGCGGTGAACGTCCCGGGAATCAGCGGCGACGTGCTGCGCCGCACCGCGCCGCTGCTCGCGCTGGCACGCCGTCTCGGCCGCCTCGCCGGGGGCTTGAGCGGCGTGGACGTGACCGCCCTCGAGGTCGCCTACGGCGGCAAGGACGAAGAGGCCACGCGTCCCCTGCTGATCGCCGCGCTGGAGGGCCTCCTCTCTGCCATCGGAGCGGGACCGGTGAGCCTCGTGAACGCGACCGTCGTCGCCGAGGAGCGCGGCATCCGTCTCACGCGCCGCACCGGCGCCGCCGAACCGGGATTCGAGACCAGTCTCGGCGTACGGGTGGAGGCCGGTGGAAAGCGCGTGCGCGTCGCCGGCGCGCTCGTGGGATCGCAGCACGGCCGCGTGGTCCGGATCGACGACTATCACGTCGACGTCGTTCCCGAGGGATGGCTGCTCGTCGTCAAGAACCGCGACGTGCCGGGCGTGATCGGACGCGTCGGGACCTTGCTCGGCGAGTCGGGGATCAATATCGGCAGCTGGCACCAGGCGCGCGATGCCGGGACCGGCCACGCGCTGGCCGCGATCACCGTCGATCAGCCACCTATGGACGGCGTGCGACGTCGCATCGAGCAGCTCCCCGATGTCCTCGAGGTACGGCTCGCGCACTTTGGCGACTAGGCTACATTCTCACTTTCACCAGCTGATCAAGTACATCCGCCTGCCGTCGGGAGGCGTACGCTGTCCGGTCCACCACGGGAGCTGCGAGTGACCGCCGTTCGCTACGAGCGTGCCAATCTCGGCACGACGTTTCTCCCCGTCGGCCAGATGCTGCAGCTCGACCGTGTGACGACCGTTGACGGTGAACGCATCACCGCCGAAATGCATCTGAGCCCCGAGCACTGGGTGTTTCCGATGCACTTCCCCGGCGATCCCGTCTTCCCGGGGTGCTTCCTGATCGAGGCTGCAGGACAGCTCGTGGCGTTGTGGGGGTGGGAGGCAGGTCTGCGCGGCCGGCCGCGCATGGCCAGGGCGAGCGCCGAGTTCGAGAGTCCGGTGTACGCCAGCGACCGGACGGTGACGCTGCATGGTGTGGTCCGCCGTCGTCGCAACATGTGCTTCGGAACTGTGAACGCCGTCGCGGGTGAGCGCACGGTCGCGAGGATCGAGGCCGTGATTGTGGTCGTGGCGGAGGAAAACGGGCACTGACGGGGAAAGACGGGTCATCCTACCCCGCCTTTCCCCGCCGCTTTCTCAATTCGTCTTATGCAGCTCAACCCTCCGATTCCGCGACCGTCCAACCGCCGTGGCGTTGGTATCGATGGGATCGTCCGCGCCGTAGCCGCGCGCCGTGACCTGCTCCGGTGACACCCCCCGCTCGATGAGATAACTCCGCACCGCGTCCGCCCGCGCTTTCGACAGGCGGAGATTGGCGGCGATGCCGCCGCGGTTGTCGGTGTATCCGGCGACCTCCACTCGCGTCCCGGCGCGCGCCGCGAGCGAAATTGCCACGCGGTCGAGCGCGCCACGCGCTCCGGCGGTGAGCGCCGTACTGTTGGGTTCGAAGGTGACGCCTTCGAGGACCAGCGTGCGCGCGACGCCGGTGAAGAGCGTCGGGCACCCGATCGAATCGACCTTCTCCCCGACGGGCGTGCTCGGGCACTTATCCATCGAGTCGACCACGCCGTCGCCATCCGAGTCCTTCGGCAGTGGGCAGCCGGTGGCATCGACCTTCTCGCCCGCGGGCGTGTTGGGGCACTTGTCGGCGGAGTCGGAGACCCCGTCCTTGTCGCTGTCGAGCTCACACCCCGTGGCGTCCACCTTCACGCCCGGCGGGGTATTGGGGCACTTGTCCAACGCATCGACGACGCCGTCCCCGTCCAGGTCCTTGGGAAGCGAGCAGCCGCGCGCATCCACCTTGTCGCCCGACGGAGTGTTGGGGCAGCGGTCGAGGTTATCCACGACACCATCGCCGTCCGAGTCTTTCGGCAGCGGACATCCATGGGCGTCGACCGATTCTCCCGGCGGCGTGTTGGGACAGTTGTCGAACTTGTCGCCCACGCCGTCGTGATCGGAGTCCTTGGGGTGACTGTTGCCGATCAGGGCTGAGAGTCCGGCCTGCAGCGAGAAATTCCAGTTGTTCGGGACGGCGATGCTCTGGTTCTGCGGCGAAGGGATAAAGTCCTCGACCGCCTCGACGCGCATCGCCCAGGAGCTGCCCAGGCCGAGGCGCAGGCCGAACAGTCCGCTGATGCCGTCGTCGGAGTAGTTGGCGGTCTTCCCATAGACATTGTGGACGTATCCGGCGCCCAGCATGAGCCCGAGACTCCCGATGAACGGACGGCCGTAGACGAGCTGTGCCCGCAAGGGAATCAACGTGCCGTCAGGGATGAAGGGTCCGGTGGTCGGCAGGTAGCCGCCCGTGCCTTCGAGGGCGAGCCCCGGCGCGAGAAACACGCCGAGGTACCCGCCGCCCCCGTAGGCGTTGTCGAGCGCCAGGGACTTATCGAACCGGGTGAAGCGCCCGAATCCGCCGAACTCGATCGTCCCGGCGGTCTGCGCCGGGAGAGCGACGGCGAATCCGGTGAGCAAGGCGACAACCGCCACCGTGCGGACGTGCATGGCGGCCTCCTTTCCGAGGTCGGATTGATTTCCCTGCTGCGTACCCCGGAGTGCGACAGACGTATCGCGGCGGCAACAGGTTGGACGCCACACCCAATGTTGCGTGACCGACGTCACGCTTTGTGTGGCCGGGACGGTCAGCCTTGGCGGTGCAGCTCGACTCGGCGGTTTCGGGCGCGACCGGCCGCTGTCAGGTTGGAATCGCGCGGATTGGCGGAGCCGTACCCGCGCGCGGTCACCTGGCCCGGCGGGACGCCCCGGCGGATGAGGTGCGCGCGCACGGCGTCGGCGCGGGCCTGCGACAGTCGAAGGTTGGCGGCCAAGGTGCCCTGGTCGTCGGTGTAGCCGGCGACTTCCACCCGAATTTCCGGGTGCACCCGGAGGCTCGATGCCGCTTGATCGAGGGACACGAGCGAGGCTGCGGTCAAGGCCGCACTCCCGGTCTGGAAGACGACGCCCTGCAGCACGAGCGTCCGTGAGCCGCCGGGGAAAAGCAGCGGACACCCCATGGCATCGACGTGCGCTCCAGCCGGCGTGCGTGGGCAGCGATCGCTCGAGTCGGGGATTCCGTCTCCGTCGGCATCCCTGACGACGCCGCAGCCGCTCGCGTCCACCGGTTCACCGGCTGGCGTGTTGGGGCATTTGTCGAGCGCATCGGGAACACCGTCCCCATCGGAATCGACCGGACAGCCGTTCGCGTCGACCTTCACGCCGGACGGTGTCCCGGGGCACCGGTCGCTCGCGTCGATCACCCCGTCGCCGTCGGAATCCTTGGGCAGGGAACAGCCGTTCGCGTCGACTTTGTCGCCGAGCGGCGTGCCGAGGCACTTGTCGAGCGAATCGGGGACCCCGTCCGAATCCGAATCCTTGGTGGGAGCCGCGGGTGGCGCGACGCGGACGCCCGTCGGCGGCGGCTGTGTCGGAGCGGGGAGTGTGGTGGGGAAGCGTGGTGCCGCACTCGATCCACGCCGGCCGATCAGCACATCAAGACCCGCCTGGAGCGCGAAATTCCAGTTGTCTCCGACGCCGGGCCGGCCGTTCAACGGGGAAGGGAAGTAATCACCCACAGCTCCGACGCGCACGGCCAGGTGCGGAGTGAGATCGAAGCGGGCGCCGAAGAGTCCGGTGACGCCGTCTTCCCACTGGCTCGAGCCGTCGCGCACGGCGTTATGGACGTATCCCACGCCGAACAACACCGTCGTCGTCGGGGCGGCGGGGACGCCGTACACGAGGCGCAGCCGCAACGGGATTTCATGGACGTTCCCCGCCGGTGACGCACCGGGGGACGAGTAGGCGGCCGATCCTTCCACCGCGAGGCCGCGCGCCACCCACACCGCCAGCGTCCCCCCGACTCCGATCGCATCATCGAGAATGAGCGAGGGATCGTAGCGCGTGAACTGCCCCAGCCCTCCGAGCTCGATCGTACCGGGACTCTGCGCGGCGACCGGAGCGGTCAGGAGCGCCGATAGCACGGCCGCGCTCGCGGGGACGGTCAGTCGCATGCGGGCTCCCGACGTCAGGTCGCGACTTCTGGTGTGAGCGCGGACGGGCTTACTGGACCACTCGAGACCGGTGCAGCGGGAGTCGAGCCCGGCGGCGCCTCCGCCGGCTGATCGTCGACGATGCGGAACGACTTCACGGCACCCTGGAGCCGGTCGGCGGCTTCGGCGAGCTGGTTGGCCGACGACGCGATCTCCTCCGTGGACGCCGACTGCTCTTCGCTGGACGCGGCGATCTCCTGCGCGGAGGCGAGCAGGCCGTCCGTTCCTTCGGCGACGGCGCTGAGCCGCGCGGCGATCTCATCGACGAGCCGCCGTACTTCGACCGCTGACGTGGCGATCTCCTGGCTCCAGGCATCGTTGGCTTCGGCCTCTCCGGTCACGCTCGCGAGCCCCTGTGCCGCCGTCTGCGCCGCCTCCCGTGCCACCGCCCCGGTCTGGGCGAGGCGCTGCAGCCGGTCGCGGGTCGCCTGCACCCGGGTGAGCACGCCGCGGACCGTGTCGGCGGTCTCGCCCGCAGCGGCGGCGGCGAGCGACGCGAGCTTGCGCACCTCGTCCGCGACCACGGCGAAGCCGCGGCCCTGTTGCCCCGCGCGGGCCGCTTCGATGGCCGCGTTGAGCGCCAGCATGTTGGTCTGGGTGGCGACGGCCTTCGCCTGGGTCACGAAGCGCTGGATCTGGGCCGATGACGCGGCGAGCGCCTCGGCCTCCTGGACGCCGTGCTCGATCTCGGTGGCGAGCTTGGCGAGCTGCGTGATGCTCTGATCGAGCAACCCCTTGTGGTGCCGCGCGAGCTTCGACAGCTCCACGTTGCGCCGCACCGAATCCTCGGACCCCATCGCCAGCGCGCTCGCAATGTGTAGGATGCGGGTCGCGTCGTCGGCCGAGGCGCGTACCAGCTGCGCTTGCTCCGCCGCGCGGCGCGTGAGGTCCTGCGTGGTCGACGTCATCTCCTGCGTCGACGCGCTCATCTGCTGGGTCGCGGCGGAGATCTCGGCTGCCATCGCGGCGGACTCATCGGCCGAGGTGCGGATCGCCCCGACGAGGCGGCGCAGGGCCTCGACCATCGTCTGCACCGAGCTCATGAGGTTCTCCATCTCCCCCGAGCCGCCGCGCAGGGCGGAGAGGCTGAGCGCCAGATCCCCGCTCGCCACCTGCTGGGTGACGGCGGCGGCGGCCCGTACCGGAGCGGTGATCTGACGATCGAGCCAGCGGCCGAAGAAGAGCATCACGCCGAGGGTCAAGGCCAGGAGACCCATGGCCCCGGCCCACGTCGCGCGTTCAGTAGTCCTTGCCGCTGCGTACGCCTGCGCCACCGGCTTGCGGTACACCGCGTGCCAGCGCCCGCCGTTCACGGGAACCGACGCCACGAGCTCGGCGCCGCGCACCGTGGTCGCACCGGTTGCCTGGGCGGGACCGGGACGCTCGTTCTCCGGCAGCCGCTCGAATCTCGCCGACGTCAGCACGCGCCCCAGCTCATCCACGAGTTGTACCGCGCCGGTGTCTTCCGGCTCGGCGGCGTGCACCAGCCCGCGCAGCGAGTCGAGTCCGAACGACGTCTTCAACACGCCGAGCGGACGGGCGTTCGCCGCGGGACGAATCGCCATGTCGTACTCCATCGCCAGGGCGCGGGCGGACGAATCGTAGTGCACCGGGCTCTGGTAGCTGCCGTCGCGCATAGCGACTTGCCACCACTCCTCATCTTGCTGGGCGAAGTCGGAGGTCCGGTCGGAGCTCAGCACCACGTAGCCGTGGGACTCGGTGAAGAAGATTTCCACCAGCTCTGACTGCGCCGGGAGGCCGCGCAGATACGCCTCCAGCGCCGGGTCGCCCCCCAGCTTCCGCGTCGCCGCGAACTGGCGCTCGGCGTCGGGGATGGAGAGTTGGTCGAGCCGGCGGGCAGTGACGTTCTGGCTCGCAGTGCGGGCGGCGTCGACGATCGCGGGGAGGTGGGACAGCATCTCCGCCGTGAGACGCAGCTCGTGCAGGTACGCGTCGGTGAGGGCGGCGGCGTTGCGGGCGGCCTCGGCGGCGTGGTGATCGGCGACGTCTTCCAGCGCCGTCCGGGCGCCGCGCCCCACGCCCAGGCCCAGGACGAGGGTGAGCGCGCCGGCGATGACCACGCCCGCGATCAGAAACCGACGACTGAGATGGTGCGAACGCATCGCCATGGCTGGACGAGGCCAAGCTATGACGCGTGACACGAGCGGGCAAGTCTGTGTAGCTTCCCGCGATATGCACGATGTCCCGATTTACGATCCGGCGGCGATCGAGGCCGCGTGGCAGGCCCGTTGGGCGGAGCGCCGCACCAACGAACCCGATCTCGACCGGCCCGCGCGACCGTTCTACAACCTGATGATGGTCCCCTATCCGTCGGCCGAGGGGCTGCACGTGGGGAACATGTTCGCCTTCACGGGCGCCGACATTCACGGCCGCTTCCAGCGGCTCATGGGCAATACCGTCTTCGAGCCGATCGGCTACGACGCATTCGGCATCCATTCCGAGAACTACGCGCTCTCGAAAGGGATCAACCCCGCGAAGCTCATCCCAGAGAACATCGCCACCTTCCGCCGTCAGCTGCACCGGATGGGCGGGATGTTCGATTGGCGCCACGAGCTCTCCACCACCGATCCAGGCTACTACCGCTGGACCCAGTGGCTCTTCCTCCAGCTCTTCAAGGCGGGGCTCGCGTATCGCAAGCGAGCGGCGGTCAACTGGTGTCCCAGGGACAAGACCGTGCTCGCCAACGAGCAGGTCATCAACGGGCACTGTGAGCGCTGCGGGACGGCGGTCGAGCAGCGCTCGCTCGACCAGTGGTTCTTCCGCATCACCGACTATGCGGGCCGCCTGCTCGACAATCTCGACCGGCTCGACTGGTCGGAGTCGACGGTCGCGCTGCAGCGCAACTGGATCGGCCGGAGCGAGGGCGCCGAGCTCGCGTTCCGCACGCCGGCGGGACAGGAGATCACGGTGTTCACGACGCGCCCCGACACCGTCTTCGGCGCGACCTACCTGGTTCTCGCTCCGGAGCACCCCCTGGTCGACGCGCTGACCGCCGCCGAGCAGCGGACGGCGGTGCGGGCCTACCAGCGCGAGGTTCAAGGCCGCGACGTCGTGTCGCGCCGCGTCGGCGAAAAAAAGAAGACCGGTGTGTTCCTCGGCAGCTACGCGAAGAATCCCGCGACCGACGAAGCGATCCCGATCTGGATCGCCGACTACGTGCTGATGGAGTACGGCACCGGCGCCATCATGGCGGTGCCGGCGCACGACACCCGCGACCACGAGTTCGCGACGCAGTTCAAGCTGCCGATTCGCGAAGTGGTGCGCGTGGCAGGGGAGCAGCTCCCCGTCATCTCCGAAGAGGGCGTGCTGGTCAACTCCGGCACGTTCGACGGCCTGGGCTGTGTGGAGGGGGGGCGGCGCATCGTCGCATGGCTCGCCGAGCGGGGCGTGGGGTCGAGCAAGGTCCAGTACCGGCTGCACGACTGGTGCATCTCGCGGCAGCGCTACTGGGGACCGCCGATCCCGATCATCTACTGCGACAGCTGTGGCCCGGTGGCCGTCCCTGAGAAGGATCTCCCGGTCGAGCTGCCGTATATCGAAGATTTCCGCCCCGACGATTCCGGCGTCTCACCGCTGGCGCGGCACACCGAGTGGTACAACGTCCGGTGCCCGTCGTGCGGGAAGGCGGGGCGCCGTGAGACCGACGTGTCGGACACGTTCCTCGATTCCTCGTGGTACTACCTGCGTTACCCGTCGACCGAGTTCAACGACAAGCCGTTCGACCCCACGCGTACCAAGACGTGGCTCCCGGTGACGACGTACATCGGCGGCAACGAGCACGCCGTGTTGCATCTGCTGTACTCGCGCTTCATCACGATGGTGCTCAAGGACCTCGGTCACGTCGATTTCGAAGAGCCGTTCCCCAAGCTCCGGGCGCACGGGCTGATCGTGAAGGACGGCGCGAAGATGTCGAAGTCGCGCGGCAACGTCGTCGTTCCCGACGCCTACATTCAGCAGTGGGGCGCCGACACCTTCCGGATGTACCTGATGTTCCTGGGTCCGTTCCAGGAAGGCGGCGACTTCCGCGACACCGGAATCACGGGGATCCGGCGATTTCTCGACAAGGTCTGGTCCCTCGTGCAGGAAGCGGCGGCCGGAACCGACCGGCCGGCGCCGCCCGAGGTGGTCACCAAGCTGCACCAGACGATCCGCAAGGTGACCACCGATACGGCTTCGCTCAATTACAACACCGCGATCGCGGCAATGATGGAGTACGTCAACCTCATGCGAGAGCGCGATGCGGGGAGCCGGGAGAGGCTCAAGCCGCTCGTGCTGTTGCTGTCGCCCTACGCTCCCCACCTGGCCGAGGAGCTCTGGACCCTGCTCGGCGGCACAGGCCGGAGCGTGTTCGACGAGCGCTGGCCGGCGTATGACGAGCGGCTCGTTGCGTCGGGCGAGGTCGAGATCGCGATTCAGGTCAACGGCAAGCTGCGGGGACGGCTGCAGCTGCAGCGCGGCGCCTCACAGGACGACGTGGTCACCCGCGCGCTGAAAGAAGCCGGCGTCAAGAAGTTCGTGGATGGCAACAAGGTGAAGAAGGTGATTTACGTGCAGGATCGGCTGGTGAACCTAGTGGTCTAATTGCGGATTTCGGATTGCGGATTGGCGACGTGACTCCGCAATCCGCAATCAGAGAAGCTTCGCTACCAGATCCCCCACAACGTAGCCCACCGCCGCGACGCCAAGCCCTACCACGAACATGTCGATGCCGCTGCGGAAGATGCCGCGGCCGGTAAAGAAGCTGCGCGCCGACCCGACCGCAAAGTGCGACGCCATCGCGATGACGAACGCCACCGCCACCGCGGCCCGCCCCGACAGGACGAGGAACGGTGCCACCGGGATGAAGGCCCCTACCGCCGTCGCGACGCCGGTGACCCATCCCTCCTTGAGCGGCGTCGAACGGGCTTCGCCGATTTTCAGCTCCTCGCGCACGCTCTCTTCCAGCGCCCGAGCGGGGTCGCGCATCACCTGTGCCGCCATCGAGTGCGCGCGATCGGATTCGATTCCCCGCGCCTCGTAGATCAACGCCAGCTCCTCAGCTTCAACCTCCGGCATCAGCTGGATTTCTTCGCGCTCCATCGCGATCTCGTGCGCATACACTTCCTGCTCGCTCTTCGCCGCGAGGTACCCGGAGGCGCCCATCGAGAGCGCGTCGGCGAACAGCCCGGCCACACCGGAGATCAGCACGACGTGCGGCGCCGCCGCCGCGCCGATCACTCCCGCCACCAGACCAAAGTTCGCCGTGAGCCCGTCGTTGAACCCATAGACAACGTTGCGCAGGAAGCCGCCCGACTCGGTCTGGTGCCACGGCTCGGCGCCCTTGCCGGCGAGCTCGGCAAGGGTTCCGGCGTGCTCTGCCGACTCCTTGGCCAGGGTAAGCGACACCGCGCGCGCGGCGCCGGAGGAGTCGCGGTGCAGGTCGATGTAGCCTTTGACCTCCCGTCCTTCTTCGCGCAACAACAGCGGCAACAGGTAGCCGGGACCGAGTCGCCGGCCCAGCCACGCCATGGCCCGCGTTTTCACTGCCGGGCGTGCGCCGGCGTCGGAGAGGGAGTGGCCGTGATCGCGCAGCAGCTTCGCCCACAGCGCGGTGTGCCGCCGCTCGACGTCGGCCAGCTTGGCGTAGGTTGTCTTCTTCTTGGGGTCGGGTTCGACGCTCGCCAGCACTCCATAGAGGAAGGCGGCGTCGGACTCGTCTTGATAATGATGCAGCCAACTCTTGATCTCGGCAGAAGGCATGAGGGCAAGATACCAGCCTGCAACCATTTACGCGCCTTGCCCGTACTGGCGGGATGGACGACGCGCCGCACGTGCGACCATCCCCCCCATCACCGCATCTTAACAAACGACCGATGACGCTCTCCTTGTCCGTCCCCGACATCCTGGTAGCGCGCGCGAAGACCGGAGATCTCGAGGCTCTGGAGGCGCTGTACCGCGCCTTCGAGACGCCGGTCTACAACCTCGCACGGCGAATCTGCCGGACGCCCGAGGATGCGGAGGACGTGCTGCAGGAGACGTTTCTCGAGGTCGTGAAGAGCATCGGCCAGTACCGCGGCGAAGGGCATCTCTGGGGATGGGTGCGCCAGATCGCCGCGTCGAAGGCGCTGATGCGGCTGCGCTCGGAGAAGCTGCGTGCCACCGACGAGCTGGTCGATGAGGCGTCGGGCGCGCCGCCGCCGAGCGTGGCGACGGAGATCGACCTGGAGCGTGCGCTGGAGCAGCTGTCGACGACGTCGCGCGCGGTGGTGTGGCTGCACGACGTCGAGGGCTTCACGCACGAGGAGATCGCAGAGCGCATGGGTCGCACGGTGAGTTTTTCGAAGTCGCAGCTTGCCCGGGCGCATGCACGCCTGCGGCGCTTGCTGTCGCCGGCCGTGGCCGGCAGCTGAACTGGAGGGTTGTACGATGCATTGCACGCTTGAAGATCTGGTCGCGTTGCGCGACGGCGAGGGGTCGGTGTGGGCGCGCCGGCATGTGGAGGAGTGCGCCGAGTGCCAGGCCGAGCGCGAGCGGTTGTACCAGCGCGTGGCGCAGCTCAAGGCGCTCCCCGCGCTGCGGCCGCCGCGTGATCGCTGGCACGCGATCCGGCACGCGGTCGTGGCCGAGCGCTCGCGGAAACGGCAACGCTGGATGCGCGGTGGTCTGGCGGTCGCGGCTGCCGTCGGCGGCCTCATGATCGTGCGTCCCATGCTGCAGCAGCCGGTGCGCGCTGACGAGCTGGCACAGGCGAAGCAGCAATCGGCGCAGCTCGAAACGACGCTGCGCGATTACGACTCCGATTCGCGCGTGATGAGCGGCCGCGAGGCCGATCTCACCGCGCAGCTCGAGGACCAGATCGCCGTACTCGACGGACAGTTGTCCCAGTTGGGTGACTCGGCGCGCGCCGATGCCCAGCTCGTAGATCTGTGGCGGCAGCGGGTAGATCTGATGCAGCAGCTCATGCAGGTACACGTCACCCGCGCCAAGTACGTGGGCCTCTAAGCGGCCCCCAGCAAAGAGGAAACATGAAGCGCATCTGGATCATCACCGCGCTGGCCCTGGCCGGCACCGCCCAACTCCCGCTGGCCGCGCAACAGCCGGCGCCACCGCCGGCACCGGCGCCGCGCGCCCGCACGCCGCGTCCCGACCGGACGTACTCGTTCAGCTTCAGCGGCAATCATGGCCGCATCGGCGTGCTGGTCAACACGGTCGCCGACTCCGCCTCAGACCGCTACGGCGCCCGGGTCGACGCCGTGACGCCGGGCGGGCCAGCCGAGAAGGCCGGCCTCAAGGCGGGGGACATCATCACCCGGTTCAACGGCAAGTCGCTGGCGCGCGGTTCGTCCGAGGACGTGGACGAGGATGAGTCCGCTCCCGGCCACCGCCTGGTCGAGCTGGCGCACGACCTGGACCCCGGCGATACGGTGAAGATCGAGTACCGCCGCGGCACGGAGACGAAATCGGCTACCCTCGTCGCGGACGAAGGCAGCAGGACATTCGCGTTCGACGGCATGGGACCGATGGTGCGTGGTGAGATGGAAATGCCCAAGATGCCGTTCATGTTGGGCGACGGCGATGAGCACATGAACATGGGGATGGGCACGTTCTGCATGGGCGACGCCTGGTGCGACCTCGACCTCGTGACGCTCAACCCGGATCTCGGCGACTACTTCGGGACGAAGGAAGGCGTGCTCGTCGTCAAGGCGCCCACGGACTCGGGGCTCCCGCTGAAGAGCGGCGACGTGATCCTCTCGATCGGCGGGCGCAAGCCGACGTCGCCCGCGCACGCGATGCGGATCCTGCGCTCTTACGATGCGGGCGAGACGGTCTCGATCGAGATCATGCGCCATCAGAAGCGCTCGACGATCTCCTGGACCGTGCCCGATGAGAACCGGCGCTGGAAGGTGCGCGCCGCCCCACGCGAGCGCGGTGAGCAGAGCATGTGGATTGTGCCGAACGCGACGAACGAGCGGCTGCGGGCGCTGCAGGTAGACGCCCGCCGGGCGCTCGAGGCGGCCCGGGCCCAACAGCGCAGTACGCTCGAGCAGTCGCGTCAGCAGATCGAGCAGCTGCGCCGCGGGCTGCTGGATATGGCACGCCGCCAGCGGAAGGCGACGGCGCTGATCTAGCGCCGATTCGGTCCGATCAGGATCGCATTCGTCACCAGGCGCGCCGTGCCGCGCCAGAAGCCGCGAAACAGGGGGTCGCCGAGAAACAGCACCACTCGGCCGTCCCCCTGATTTTCTACCACCGCCCACGCCGTGCCCTTCAGGAGGCGGTCGGTGTTCCCCGGCCAGCTGAATCCGGAGAGGGTGAGCGAATCGTCGGTGAAGACGACCGGATTCGCCCCATTCTTCGACTGCTTCCAGAACGTCGTGCCGTCGAGGTAGACCGGCAGCTGGTCCTGCTCGTAGCCGAGCGTGAGCCAGTGCGTGCGGTCGAGCGTGGCGCGGAAGATCGATCCCGGCAGCCACTCCGGTTTCTCCTTCGTGGCAGCAGAGGGGGAGAGCAGCGGCGGCGCACTCGCCTGGATCGTACTGTCCGACTTTCCTGAATCCGCGCCGACCGCGGCGATCGATGACAGCCCGACGTCCTTGTCATCGGCAAGGTCGCCCGCGCCGCCGATCCCGATCAGCACTCCGCCCGACCGTACCCACGCCTTGAGCTTGGCGATCCCGCTCTCGCCCAGCTGGCGCTTCATGCGACTGCCGGAGCCGTCGGGGAGAATGAGAACGTTGAAGCTCTGCAGGTCGTCGAGGTTGCCGAGGTTCGCGAGCGGCACGGGGGTGAAGCCGGCGCCGAAGTCCCGCACCAGGAAGTGCCACAGCCAGCCATAGCTCGTTTCCGAAATGCCGTCGCCCACGCCGACGAGAATGTGCGGTGGGGACAGGCTCACGACGGCATCCGAGCCCGTGCCGGTGTTCCCCGTGTCGGCGAACGCGCTGGCGACCGCCGTCAGCAGGACCCCGAGCGGCGCGGCGAGGGCAGTGATGCGATCGGCCACTGCCGCCGGATTGCGCTGGAGCCGCACGACGAACGTGCCGCGCGGGAAGTCGTGTCCGTCCGCCACGAGCGGCCGGAGGGAGACGGCGACGTTGAACCCTTCACGCTCCAGCGCATACACCAGGCGGGCCGCGCCGAGGTTGTCGTCGTGGAAGACATAGGCAGAGGTCGCGCGGGCGGGAGCGACAGGCGTGGGGAGCACGGTGTCCGTTACCGCGGACGCAGTCGCTGCGGTTGCGTCCTCGGTCCAATACGCCTCGATGTTGAACGTGTACGGCATCGACCACGCGGTGATGTCGTAGAACCCGTAATCCTCTTTGTCGGCATCCGCGCCGCGGCGGCGGTTGCGCCGGAACCGCTCCACCTGATCCTGCACGAACGGCCGCTCCAGCACGGCACTCGGCTCGAGCAGCGCTTTGGCAAGCCGTCGCTGCGGCTGGCTCAAGTCCACGACGTAACTCCCCGTCGGGAATGTGTGTCGTCCCGCGGCCCCACCGAGGTAGGGATGCGTCACGGTGGCTGCCCAGGGCTGGGTGAGGCGGGATACCTCGATCCCGTTGCGGAGCAGGAGCCCGACGACGTGCGCCGTCATCCGTGGATCGCTGCCGGGGAGCAGGACGACGCGCTTCATCCGGTCGGTGGCCGCCTCGTCCATCGCCGACTTGCGGAAGGCGTAGTAGTCGGCGAGACGCGCCTGGCGATTCCGGGCCGCGGTCTCGAGCGTCGCGAGCGACGCGATGAAGTGGTGCGCGATGCCGTCGCGGAAGGTGCTGATCGTCCCGTCGTCGCGGCGACGGTTGAACTCGGGGCCGCCGTCCGTCTCGTACGTCATGCCGGTGGCGCCCTGGAACGTCGTCCACTCGTCCCAGTAGCCGGCGTAAAAGAAGTCGAAGACCCCCCGCACGAAGTACTGCCACCCGTAGTGGTCGAACGCGGCCGCGTTGCCTCGGCCGAACACCTCGAACCAGTGCGGCGCCTGCGGGGGGAGATTCTGGTTGACGGCGGGCGCGACGGGCGGGAAGAAAAACGTCTGCGTCGTGGAATGGTGGTCGACGAAGACCTGGGGATGCCAGCGCAGGATCCCGTCCATCATGACACGCACCTCGGGCTGGCTCTGCGCCACGAGGTCCCGGTTCATATCGAAGCGGAAATGGTTGTAGCGGCCGGTCACGCCCCACGGCTCGTTCTGCTCCAGCGCCCACGGATTGTCCGACCCCACCGCCACGGAGTTGTACCAGGCGGCGAACCGCTCGTGGCCGTCGGGATTGGCCGAAGGGTTGAGCACCAACACCACGTTCTTGAGGATGAGGTGGGTGATGGAGTCGTCGCCGGCGAGCAGCTGATAGGCGACCTGCATCGCCGCCTCGAACCCCGCCGGCTCATCCCCGTGCACCGAGTACTGGAACAACACGATGATCGGCTCGGCGGCGGCGATTTGCGTCGCGCGCGCGGCGGACGTCTTGCGCGGATCGGTGAGCTCGGCGACCGCAGCGCGAATCTGATCGACCCGCGTGAGATTCGCCGAATCGGAGATGATCAGGACCCGGTAGGGCCGGTGCTCCACCGTCTGACCCCACGTCTCGGCGCGCACCCGGTCGGGTGCGGTTGCGAGCAGCGTGTCGAGATACTTCTGCATCACGGCGTACATCGTCTGCTGTTCGCCCGCGGCGTACCCGGTGACCGCCTCGGGTCGCGGCACCGCGGGGCGATAAGGGCCACGCGAGTAGAAGTCGAAGGATTGCGCCGCTAATGTCGCCGACGCGCTCAGCAGTCCGAGGAGCAGGGCGTTGATTCGCATGGGCGCTCAATGTATCCCTCACGTCCGATGTCGCAACCACATGCAATTGGCTCACTTGTAGTGAAACTCCTTGACGTCCCCACTCGTACGATATAACGTGACAATACATCTTACGTAGCATCTCAAAGTAACATCTTACGTAGCATCGTAAGACATATCGAACGGAGCGGGAGTATGCGACACGGATTCGATTGGGATGGGTTCTTCTTCGGGCCACGCGCCTTCGCGTTTGGGGCCAGGGGCGGCCATCGCCGCCGCCGCCAGTGGTTCGAGTCGGGTGACATGAAGTACGTGATCCTGAAACAGCTGCGGGAGAAGCCGAAGCACGGCTACGAGATCATGAAGGATCTCGCCGAGCAGATGCACGGCTGCTACTCCCCCTCGCCCGGCACCGTCTACCCGACGCTGCAGTGGCTGGAAGACGAGGGGCTGGTCCGTGCGCGCGACGTGGATGGCAAGAAGGTCTACGAGATCACCGAGGCCGGGACAAAATTCCTGGAGGAGCACAAGGACGTGGTCACCGACATTTTCGATCGGGTTGCCGACGCCGTGGAAGACGCGCTGGGCGGCTCGATGGCCGAGCTCAATCAGGGTGTGGCTCGGCTGATGAAGGCCGTCTATCGCCGCGGCTACCGCGGCTCCGACGAGGTCCGCAAGAAAATCGCCGACGTTCTCGCCCAGGCTGCCAAGGACATCGAGGACGCTCCGGTATGAATACTCCGATGACCGGCATCCGCGCATCGGATGCCGAGCGTGAACAGATCTCCAAGCTGTTGCAGACGGCCGCCGGCGAAGGCCGGCTCACACCGGACGAGGCTGGAGAGCGGCTCGCGGAAGCTCAAGACGCGCGCTACCGTCACGAGCTGGAACAGCTCGTCGCCGATCTTCCTGCGGTGGTGGTACCCGACATGAATCGTGGGCGGGGGCGCTCTGTGCCGCGCGCCTTCTGGGTGGCCGGCGCGTTGCTGCGTGCGACGGCGTTCGTCGCCTTCCTGCTCCTGTTCTGGCGCTTTGCGTTCTGGCCGATGGCGCTGCTCGGCATGTTCGCGTTCTTCGCGTTCGCGCGCGCCAGGCGATACGGCTGGTATGCGCGCCGGCAGTGGTGGATGATGCGCCGCCGTTCTCCCGATCGCTGGGTGACCGTCGTCCGCTAACCGGACCCGCGCGAAATCGACTAAATTTGCGCGCGTGAAGCTCGAAGCTTGCGTCGACTCCATCGAATCGGCGCTCAGCGCCCAGGCGGGGGGCGCCGACCGGGTGGAGTTGTGCGACAACCTGCTGGAAGGCGGCACAACGCCGAGCGCCGGGTTGATCGCGCTCTGCTGCGCGCGCCTCGAGATCCCGGTCCACGTCCTGATCCGCCCACGCGGCGGCGACTTCGTCTACTCCGAGCTCGAACTCGAGGTGATGCGGCGCGACATCGCCGTCGCCAGGGAGTGTGGCGCCCGTGGAGTCGTGTTCGGGATGCTTCTCCCCGATGGCTCGATCGACCTGCCGCACACGCGGGCCCTCATCGGGGCCGCCCGCCCGCTCGCCGTCACGTTCCACCGCGCGTTCGACTTCACCGCCGATCCCGACCAGGCCCTCGACGATCTCATCGCTCTGGGCGTAGACCGTCTCCTCACTTCCGGCCAGGCGGCGTCCGCCATCGAAGGCACCGGCATTCTCGCCAGATTGGTGCAGCGCGCCGCCGGGCGCATTGCGATCGCCGCCGGCGGCGGGCTCTCGGAAGAAAACGTGCTCGCCGTGATCGAGCGGACCGGCGTCCCGGAAGTCCACGTGCGCGCCACGGCGCTGCTCGAGAGCACGGTGGCGTACCGTCCGACGCACCTGACACTATTGAAGCAGCCACTCCCCAACCAGTACGACCGCGCCGTGACCGATCCCGCGCGGATCCGCCGGCTCGTCCTCCTGCTGGGGAAGAACACGCTGGCGGGGCGCCATTGATGTTGAGTCGTCGCGCGATGTTGTCCCGCTTGGCGGGCGCCGGTGCCGCCCTGTCGGGGCTGCGCCTGCCGTCACTGCCGCTCGGCGCTGCGGCTCCACGTCTCGCCCGTCCCACGGCGGCGCAGCGCGCCTGGCAGGATCTCGAGCTCGGGATGTTCGTGCACTTCGCGCCCAACACCTGGCAAGAGAAGGAATACGACGACCTGTCGCTCGCACCCGGCGCAATCATGGAGAACGTCGATACCGAGCAGTGGGTCGACACCGCCCTGGCGCTCGGGGCCCGCTATATCGTGCTCGTCGCCAAGCACGCGGGGGGATTCTGTCTCTGGCAGACCGATACCACCGATTACAGCATCAAGAGCTCACCCTGGAAGGGTGGGCGCGGCGACGTGATGGCGTCGCTCGCCGATGCCTGCGGCCGCCGCGGGCTGCAGCTCGGCGTCTACCTCTCGCCGCGCGACGACAAGCACGGCGCCGGCCTCTCGGGGAAGTGCGCGACTCCCGCAGCGCAAGCCGCGTACGACGAGCTGTATCGCCGCCAGCTCACCGAGCTGCTGTCGCACTACGGCCCGATCGTCGAGCTGTGGCTCGACGGCTCGAGCGTCGTCCCGACCGGCGACATCGTCTCCCGGTACCAGCCCGACGCGATGGTCTTCCAGGGACCGCAGGCGACGATCCGCTGGGTGGGGAACGAGGACGGCTTCGCTCCATACCCCTGCTGGAACTCGCTCGCGACCGCCGACGCCAAGACCGGCATCGCGACCGCGCTCCACGGAGACCCCGAGGGCGACGCCTGGATGCCCGTCGAGGTGGACGTCTCGATCCGCCGCCCCAACTGGTTCTGGAACACGACGGATGCAGCGAATCTCCTCACACTCGATCAGCTGATCGAGATCTACTATCGCTCGGTGGGGCGCGGGACGCAGCTGCTGCTCAACATGCCCCCCGACCGCACGGGCAGGATTCCGGAAGCGGACGCCGCGCGCGCCCGCGAATTCGGCGACGAGATCCGCCGCCGCTTCGGGACGGCGCTCGGCGAAGGCGCGGTGACGGGGCGCGAGCTCGACGTCAGCCTGGGATCGACGCAGCGTGTCGATCACGTCATCCTGCAGGAAGCGATCGCGCAGGGGGAACGCGTGCGTGGCTGGCGTCTGGAGGGATACGCCTGGCAGCACTGGCAGCCACTCGCGCGGGGAACGGCGATCGGGCACAAGCAGATCGTCCCCGTCCCTCCGGACGGCTACACGATCCTGCGCCTGACGGTAACGGACGCCGTGGACGAGCCCATCATTCAGCGACTCGCCGCCTTCAATGTGGGGAACGCACCACCGAAGACCTGGGCCGACCAGGCGCAGCTCTGGGCTGACAACGCGGTGGGGCGGTGGAACGGCGACACGCTCACGCTCGACCTGACGCCCCATGTCCAGGCGGCTGGTCAATACGAGCTGCGACTCTTCGCGCCCGGAACCGCACGCGTCGAGATCAGGACGCTCGAATTGTCGATTCGCGGAGCGCCACAACCCGCGCTGGCGCGCGCGGCCCCGGGCCGGAAAAACGCCGTGATCCTGACGATCCCGGAGGCCGATGATCCGGTGACGATCCGCATACGGTTGCGCGAAGCCGCGAATGGGACCGCATTGTTGCAGCGGCTGTGAGCTGACGTCGCAGGTCGTACGACGCTAGGTTGTACGAAACTCCTGCAACGTACCGTCCTCCAACATACCGTCCTATGAGATCATCTCTCTTCTTGCTCCCCCTCCTCCTCGTCGCCTGTCACCCCGCGCCGCAGCGCGACAGCACCGCTCCCGGCACCGGCCCGCGCCGCCTTCCCACTGGTCGAGTGCTCGACCCGGCGGGCGTCACGAGACCGGTGGGCCAGATGCCCCTCGGCATGGTCGCCTCGCCCTCGGGGTCGCTCGTGTTGCTGCTCGGTGGATGGCGCGAGCACGGCCTGCAGGTGGTCGACCGGACGGGACAGGTGCGCCAGACGATTCCTCAAGCGGCGGCGTTCTTCGGGCTCGCCTTCACGGGTCTTGGGACGGCGCTCTACGCCTCCGGCGGGAATACCGATGTGGTGTACCGCTACCGCTGGGCCGACAACCGCGCACAGCTCGCCGATTCCATCATCCTCGCTCCGCGAAGCCCTGGAAAGGACGGAACGCACTATCCGGCCGGACTCGCCCTGTCGAGAGACGGGCGGATGCTGTATGTCGCCGAGAACCTCGCCGACTCCCTGGCCGTCGTCGACCTCGCGACGGGAGCGGTGGTGCAGCGGCTCGCCACCGGCCCGTATCCCTACGGTGTCGTCGTGACCCCCGACGGATCGGTGTTCGTGAGCAATTGGGGCGCGAGCACGTTGTCGGTGTTCGCTCCGGCTGGAAACGGGAGGTTGAACGCGGCCGCAGCGGTCCCCGCCGGCCGGCATCCATCGGCGTTGTTGCTCAATCAGACAGGGACCCGGGTCTTCGTCGCGTCCGGCAGCACCGACCGGATCACGGTGCTCGATACCAAGTCGCATGCGATCGTCGCGACGCTGCTCGATCCACCTCCGTCGGGCCCGGACGAAGGTACGACGCCCAACGCCCTCGCCCTCTCGGAGGACGGGACGCGTCTCTTCGCCGCCGAGGCGGACGCGAACGCCGTCGCAGCATTCGATCTGCGAGCGGCGACCGCCGACGTCCCCGCGGCGAGCGGCACCGATCAACTTGCGGGACGGATTCCCGCCGGGTGGTATCCAACGGCGCTCGTGCTGGTCCGCGACACGCTGTTCGTTGCCAACGGGAAGGGCGCCGGGACGGGCCCCAATCCCGCCGGTCCGCAACCCGATGACGCACGGGCGCGCCACGGTGGGGACCCCGATACGAGCTACACCCTGGGACAGATTCGTGGCAGCCTGTCGATCGTTCCAGCGGTGCGCACCCTCGACCTGCCGGCGCTCAGCGCCCGCGTCACCCGGGCGAACGGGTGGGACAGCACACACGCCGGCAGTCCCTATCCGCCACTGACCCACGTGATCTACGTCTTGAAGGAGAATCGCACGTACGATCAGGTGCTCGGCGACCTCCCTGCCGCCGACGGCGACACGTCACTGGTGCTGTTCGGCCGGTCCGTCACCCCCAACCAGCATGCCCTGGCGGAGCGGTTCGGCATCTTTGACCGCTTTTTCGTCAACGCCGAGGTGAGCGCCGACGGACACAACTGGTCGATGGCGGGATATGTCACCGATTACACGCAGAAGACGACGCCCGCGAACTACGACCACGGCGGCCGCACCTACGACTACGAAGGGGAGAATCGCGGCAAGATCCCCGAGGAAGACGTGGCGGAGCCTGCCCAGGGGTACATCTGGGATCTGGCCCGGCGCGCCGGGATCAGCTTTGCGAACTTCGGCGAGTTCACGCGGGCCGAGGGCGGCACATACCGGGGGCTCAAGGCGTTCCTCGCGGCGCACACCGACACGGCCTATCCCGGCTGGGATCTCTCGATCCCCGACCAGCGCCGGGCGGACGAATGGCTCGTGCGGTTTCGCGGTTGGGTCGAAGCGGGATCCATGCCGGCGTTACAGATCGTGTATCTGCCGCAGGATCATACCTCGGGAGCGACACCGGGCGCCCCCACGCCACGCGCCATGGTCGCGGACAATGACCTGGCGCTCGGCCGTGTCGTTGAGGCACTCACGCATAGTCCGTTCTGGAAGAGCACGGTCGTCTTCGTGATCGAGGACGACGCGCAGAACGGGCCCGATCACGTCGACTCGCACCGCTCCCCGTTGCTCGTCATCTCGGCGTACGGCAAGGGTGGGGTGATCCACCGCTTCACGAACACGACCGACGCGCTGCGCACCATGGAAGAGATCCTGAAGCTCGACGCGCTGTCGCAGTACGATCACTACGGGCATCCGCTGCGGGACATCTGGCGCGACGCGCCGGACACCGCGCCCTATACGGCGCTCACGCCGGCGGTGCCTCTCGCCGAGCAGAACCCGGCGGGCACGAGAGCGGCGCGCGAGTCGCGCACGCTCGATTTCAGCGCGGTGGACGCCGCCGACATGGACGCGTTCAATCGGGTCCTCTGGATGGCGGTGAAGGGAGAGCAGGCGCCCTATCCGGGCACGCACCGGATGTCGGCGCTCGAGGCGCGCCGCTCACGGTGAATCGCATCGCGCGCGTCATCCTCGCCGCCGCGCTCGGCACCGGTCGTGCGGCGGCGGGGCAGGGGGAGGTGCGACCGACCGTCATGCTCGTGTCGATCGACGGATTCCGCTTCGACTACTTCGACCGCTATCCTGCCCCGAACCTGCACCGCCTGGCGGCGCGGGGAGTACGGGCGCCGCTCGTGCCGGTGTTCCCGTCGAAGACATTCCCCAATCACTATTCGATCGTGACCGGGCTCTACCCCGAGCATCACGGCGTGGTCGAGAATACCATGTACGATCCGTCGTTCGACGCGCTGTTCCAGATCAGCGATTCCGTGGCGGTCGCCGATGCGCGATGGTGGGGTGGCGAGCCGCTCTGGGTCACGGTCGAGCGGCAGGGGCAGATCGCGGCGTCGTGCTTCTGGCCGGGGAGCGAGGCGGCGATCGAAGGGGTGCGACCGCGCTATTGGCTGCACTACGACACGCGCGTACCCGACTCGACGCGGGTGCGCCAGGTGCTCGACTGGCTGTCGCTGCCGGCGGCCGCCCGGCCGACGTTCGTGACGCTGTATTTCAGCGAGGTCGACCACGCCGGGCACGATGCGGGGCCGGACAGCCCCGCCGTCGCCCGGGCCGTGCTCCAGGTCGATGGCGCGATCGGCCGGCTGCTCGACGGTCTCGAGGCGCGCGGCCTGACCGACCGCGTCAACGTGATCGTCGTCGCCGACCACGGGATGTCGCCGATCTCGCCCGATTCCGTCGTGGCGCTGGACGAGTATCTCGCGCCCGACGCCCTGCTGCGCATCACCGGCGGCAACCCCGATCAGGGACTGTGGCCCCGGCCCGGGTTGGAGGACAGCGTCGTGCGCGCGCTCGCTGGAAAGAACCCCCACCTCATGGTGTGGCGCCGCGATTCGATTCCGGAGCGGTTTCACTACCGCGCGAGTCCTCGCGTTCCGCCGGTGCTGGCACTCGCTGTGCCAGGCTGGTCCATCAGCAGACGCCGCAGCGATGTGGCGAGTCGTCCGGCGCAGTTTTCGGGCGGAACGCACGGCTACGATGACACGACGATGGTGATGCGGGCGCTGTTCGTGGCCGCGGGCCCCGCGTTCCGTCAGGGAGTGACGGCGGCGCCGTTTCGCAACATCCACATCTACGACCTGATTGCGGGGATCCTCGGACTCACTGCGGCACCGAACGACGGCAGCTCCGATTCGACGGCTACGCTACTCCGAGATAGGCGTGCGCCTCGGTGAGCGAACGGAACACCCGGACCTGCTTGGTGCTTTTCCCTTCGAGGTGCCGGTACGTCTCGTACATGCGGCTCAGGCCGAACGCCTCGTCGGTGGTCGCGATGATGGCGAATTTCGAATGTGTCGTAGGGATATCCATCGACGCCGACAGCTCGGCGAGCGCACGCATGTTGTCGCCGGACGGCAG